>QEVJ01000255.1 GCA_003576845.1 Planctomycetota bacterium | reverse complement strand
CCGCGATCCTCTTCGAGGGCCTATTGGCTGTCGCCGCATACTTCCTCGGCGAGCTCGTCAACCGCCCGCCCGGCGAACGCATCCTCTGGAACGCCGCCGACGCATTGTGGGGCGTCGTCGCTGCCGTGCCGCCCCTCGCCCTACTCATCGTTCTCATGCGCCTCCCGCTCGCCGCCATCGACAGCGTCCGCGAGTTCTGCCGCGACTTTCTCATCCCGCTCTTTCGCGCCGCCAGTTGGTGGCACATCGTCCTCATCTGCGCCCTCGCCGGCTTGGGCGAAGAAATGCTCTTCCGCGGCTTCGTCCAACTCGGACTCACCGACGCCATCGGCGGCACGCAAGGCATCGTCGTTGGACTCGCCGTCGCCAGCATCACCTTCGGTCTCGCCCACGCCGCCACGCGCGCCTACACGATCGCCGCCACGGTGATCGGTCTCTATCTCGGCGCGGTGCTCGTCATTACCGGCAACCTGCTCGTGCCGATCGTCGCCCACGCCGCCTACGACCTGGGCGCGTTCGCATACTTGTTCTGGATGAACGCCGAACACAACGCCGCAGCAAACGAAGACCGAACGACCACCGACGACGCGGCACGCTCGCGCGACGAGGAATTGTGAATCGAAAATGGTGGATGAAGAATGGTGAACGATGGTTGCCACTGCTGGCTCGTCCAGCAGTGAGAACCGCCCTTTGACACGGCCTCGCAAATCGCACTATCCGACGACCCAGCCGTGGCACGCGCGCCCCATTCACCATTCACAATTCACAGTTTTCCACTTACAATTCACCCGTCCCGCGTCCCGCGCCCCTCGTCCCGCGCCCCAAGCCCCGCGCCCCTCGTCCCGCGCCCCACATGTCCATCGACCCCGACGCGAAGGTCTTCGTCACCGGCCATCGCGGACTGGTCGGCTCGGCCGTCGTGCGAGCGCTCCAGCGCCGCGGCCATCGCGCCATCGTCGCCGCCACGCGGAGCGAGCTCGATCTCCGCGACCAGGCCGCCGTCGATCGCTGGTTCGACGCGAATCGCCCGCAATTTGTCGTCCACGCGGCCGGAACCGTCGGTGGAATCGCCGCCAACGCCGCGCGCCCCGCCGAGTTTCTCTACGACAACGTCATGCTCCACGCGACGGTCCTCCGCGCCGCGTGGCGCACGGGCGTCGGCAAGCTCCTCTATCTCGGCAGCTCGTGCATCTACCCGCGCGACTGCCCGCAGCCGATCCGCGAAGACGCGATGCTCACCGGCCCGCTCGAACGCACGAACGACGCCTACGCCATCGCCAAGATCTCCGGCGTCATCGCCTGCCAGGCGTATCGCCGCCAATACGGCTGCCGCTTCATCTCCGCGATGCCGACGAATCTCTACGGGCCGCATGACAACTTCGATCTCGAATCGGCCCACATGCTCCCCGCGCTCATCCGCAAGTTTCACGAAGCCCGCCAAGCTGGCCGCCGCGAAGTGACGATCTGGGGCACCGGCGCCGCCCGCCGCGAACTCTTGCACGTCGACGACCTCGCCGACGCCTGCCTCTTTCTCCTCGAACGCTACGACGAAGAGCCGCCGATCAACGTCGGCACGGGCGAGGACCTGACCGTTCGCGAAATCGCCAACCTCGTCCGCGAAATCATCCACCCCGAAGCCAACCTAACCTTCGACCCCTCGCGCCCCGACGGCACCCCCAAAAAACAACTCGACGTAACCCGTCTCCACAATCTAGGCTGGCGTCACCGCATCGATTTGCGAGATGGAATCGAGCAAACCTATCGCTGGTACACGCATTCCCCGAATCCCGAATCCCGACCCCCGAATCCTCCCGACCCCTGACCCCCGATCCCTGACCCCGCCAGTGCTAATCCTCCTCCAATTCCTCCTCCGCCTCGCCTTCGGCCTCGCGCTGGCGATGCTCCTCACGCCGCCCAAGCAAGTGACGAGCGGGTTCTTTCGCAACCACGCCTACGTCCTGCTCGGCTTGGGCGCGCTCGCCGCGCTCGTCGCCGCGAGCCGGCCGGAAATCGTCCCGCTCTGGATGCCCGCCGCGGTCGCCGCGTTCGGTTACGTCGCGTCGGCATGCTGGCTCTACGAAAAACCGCGGCCCGGCATGGCGGCGCTGTCGATCGTCGCGGTCGCCGCGCTCGCCGGCGCGTGGAGCAGCCTCGCCCGCGTGCCCGCCGCTCCGCTCGCCGCTCCGCCCGCCGCGTCCGCGCCGTGGATCGTCGCCGCGCTCGATCCGGTCTCCTCGGGCATGCTCTTGGGCGCGACGATCGGCGCGATGTTCTTGGGCCACTGGTATCTCAACACGCCGACGATGCAACTCGCCCCGCTCCGCCGCTTGCTCAAGCTGCTGTTCTTCGCCGTAGCGTTCCGCGCCGTCGTCGCCGCAGCCCAACTCGCCCTCGCCTGGCCCGCCCTCGCCGACGCGAACCTCCTCGCCCACACGCTCCTCGCCCTCCAATGGCTAGCCGGCATCCTCGGCGTCGCCGTCACGGCCGCAATGGCCTGGCAAACCCTAAAAATCCCCAACACCCAAAGCGCCACCGGCATCCTCTACGTCGCCGTAATCTTCACGTTCCTAGGCGAACTCGCCGGCCTACTACCGCTAGCCGGCGCCGCGGCGGGATGAGGATCACTTCGCCTTCCGTTTCCCCGTGTCACGGGCGGGTGGCACTGACCGTGGCTAGTTTCTTCGTGGGGTGGCACTGGTGGCTTCACCCACCAGTGCGGCGGCGCGAACCAACTTTCCATTCTCGACCGGCGCCGCTCGAAACCCTCGACAGGTCGTGGCTTTCGTTCGATCCAGGCTTATTCGAGAATCGCGGCGGGTGGCACTGACCGTGGCTAGTTTCTTCGTGGGGTGGCACTAGTGGCTTCACCCACCAGTGCGGCGGCGCGAACCGACTTTCCATTCTCGACCGGCGCCGCTCGAAATTCTCGACAGGTCGTGGCTTTCGTTCGATCCAGGCTTATTCGAGAATCGCGGGAACAAGGCGTGCGAGAGTTTGTTCTGGACGCCGCACTGGTGGGTGAAGCCACCAGTGCCACCCCGCCGCGCCCTACATGCAATCCATTTGCAAACGTTTCACGTGAAACGCACAACAAGGGTGACAAAATCTACCCTTGACAACGACCCAAATCGCCAAGTCCAGCAACGCCGCCCAGCCACGACTGCGTTGCGCACCGCGACACCGCACGAACTCGGCAAGTAGCACCAATCGTCGCCAATTCTTCGTGGGGTGGCACTGGTGGCTTCACCCACCAGTGAAGCGGCGCGAACCAACTTTCCATTCTCGATCGACGCTGTTTGAAATTCTCGCCAAGTCGTGGCTTTCGTTCGATCCAGGCTTATTCGAGAATCGCGGGAACAAGGCGTGCGAGAGTTTGTTCTGGACGCTGCACTGGTGGGTGAAGCCACCAGTGCCACCCCGCCGCCGCTCGATGCGGCAACTACGGCAGTACCAGAGCGATGGAGAGTTGCGAAATCGTTCTAACGGGGCACCTTGTCACTGTGCATTTCATGCCCGTACATCGTAAGTAGTTGCTTGGCTACCTCCGCGGTCGTTTGTCGATGGAGTTCACCGTGGTAATGCAACACTTTATCTGTAAAAGTTAGCTGGACCTGGTTGCGAGGGGCGCGGGTTTGAGGGGTAGGTAACGTTTTTCGGTTTGCCACTCTTCGTC
>QEVJ01000093.1 GCA_003576845.1 Planctomycetota bacterium | reverse complement strand
GCTGATCTCGACGGCGTGGCCGTTCTGGTCGCACCTGGCCAAGGTCACGCAAGCCGTGCAAGCGTTCCGCCGCGGCCCGCTGCCGGCCACGTGACGCTCGGCGCATCGCCGCGAACGCGCCACCTCACCCGCCAATCGGCCCGCCGGGGGAAAGGGGCGCTACGCCCGCCGAGCAACCACACGGCTCTACGACCCGAGCAAGTACCCCCTCGCCCAAAAACCCGGATGCCAAAGACGCAGGGGATGAATAATCCCGGGCTAGCATTCCTTGGCGCGACCGCGGCGCCCGGGATTGACGACGGTTGCCCTCCGGCTCAAACGTACGCGAACGGATTCCACCGGATGAACTTCTTGCTTGCCAGGTAACTGGAAAACGCGCGATGCGACTTGGCGATGTTCTCCATCTGCGGACGGAACCAGTTGCAGAACGTCTGCGGATCGTGGAGGTTGACCTGCACCTTCTTGCCCTTGGAGAACAGACCCGTCGTCGCCGGCAGGGCGGCGAAACCTTCGTGGTCGCGACGGAGCGTGCGGTTCGTTTCGGAGCTAAAGACGTTCGTGATCGTCACAGCGACGAGCTCTTCGTAGTCGCCGAATCCGACGGGCGTTTCGAAGCAACTGGTCCGCATGCCGGCGGCGTACCGCATGGCGTGGCACATTTCGTGGAGCAGAATCTCGTCGCCGTCGCGGCCCGCGGCGCCGACGGCGCATTGGCCATTCTTCACCCATTGTCCCGGCGAGAAGGTGATCTTGCTGCTGGTGCCCTTGCCCGTGCCGAGGTTCGAGCCTTTGGCTTCCTTGGAGCAATGCTCGGCCTCTTTGCCCTTCTTTGCCGCATCTTGGGCCGACTCGGGATAGGTCGTCGCGTTGCAGTCCTTCGACGGGTTGGGCACGATGGTGAGCGTGTGGCCCGAGTCGTGCAGCGCTTTCATCACGGCCCAACCGACGTGCTTTTTCGTGAGCACGCCGATCAGATTGTCGACGCTGTTCTCCCATTTGTCGCGGGCGGCCTTGGCTTCCGCGGACGGGCACCAGGTGAGGCCCAAAAAGCCTTCGATGAACAAGTCGCCGTCGACGAAAATGCGCGGCCAAAGTTTGCTCGGACGCATGGAAAGTGCCCTTTATCGCGGGGAGTGTTGTGCTGCGTAGGTTATCGCGGCGCGGGGCGGGGCGGTTGCGTGGATTTCGGTAACAAACGGCCGATTTTCGCGCTTTTCGCCTGTTTGCTGCTTGCGCTTCTCGAAACTTGGCGACCGGCCGTGTTGCCAAACGGCATCGTGACGGTGATAGGCCACCGTCGGTGGGCCGATACCCAAGCGCCGAAACCGCCACCCATTGGGGGCGCGCATTGTACCGATTCTCGCGGACGCGACCGCCTGGCTCCCGCGGCGCAGAAACGGCAGCGGATTTTGGCTGGCGATTCGACCGCGGTGCATAGCGTAAAGTTGGAACAATGGGCGACCGTATGGCGCGCGATTTTGCGCGCTTGCGGCGCTCCCAGAGAGCCGATTTTCGCCATGCGCGCCGCGGCGCCTCGCCATGACCACGCCCGAAACGACACCCGAGTTTCACCGCATCGAGCCGCGCTACCGGCTCAACAGCGGCGTCGACGTGCGCGTGTTGGTGCAGCCGCAAGGTTCGCCCGAGCCGGTCGACGCGCAGCTCGTCGACATGTCGAACAGCGGGCTGCAACTGCGGCTGTCGACGTGTCTGAAATTCGACGAGTCGATGGCGGTGCACATTCTGGCGGGCGACTTGCAGTTCGATCTGGCCGCCACCGTCAAATGGATTCGCCAGGCCGACGAACAAGACTCGTTCGTCGGCTGTCACATCAAGCCGGAACTTTCGGAAGACGCACTCAATCGGCTCGCGTCGATGGGGCTGCTCGATCGCCGGGAAAGCGTGCGCAAGGAAGTCAAGCTGCCGGCTTCGATTTGCGGTGAACTGGAATCGACCCGCACGCCGGCGGTGATCCGCAATCTATCCGAGGACGGTTTCGGCATTGCGACGCAAACGTCGCGCGTGGTGGGCCAGCGGATTCGTGTCGCCGTTGCCGTCGGGGACGGCGACGACGATTCGCTTGAGATTACCGCCCGCGTGATCTGGCAAATCAAAACCCAAGGTGGTTTTTTTTGCGGCTGCGCGTTTCTCAATCGCGAATCCTACAGCCAGCTCAGCGGTCTCGTGAGCGACGGCCGCGGCGCGTCGGTACGACGGCGGCGAGGACGCTCGGCGCGCCGCACGAGCATGTGGGTTGCGCTTGCGGCGCTCGTTGTGTTCGTGTTTCCATCGTTGATCGTCCTGTTGATGAACGAGCACGAATCGCCGGCGACCGCGACGGCTTCGCGCGAGACGACGGGCGCGAAGACACCAACGCAGACACAAGCACCGGCGGGGCGCGAATCGCGACCAGCGCCGGTTGCACCCCAAACGCCGCCTCAAGCAACCGAGAAGCCGGTCGCCCCGACGGAGCCACCAGCGCCGGCCGACGCTTCGCCACCGGCTGCGACGACGTCGGCGGTTCCGTTGACATTTGGTCCGAACGACACAAGTGCGGTCGATGTAAGTGCGGTGAACGCCTTCGACCGCGGAAACTCCGGCGATGGTGCGACCGACGGCGATCGGTCGGCCGACGTTGCGGCGTGGCCGCCGCACGCGACCGAACCCGAATTAATGGAGACGCCGGTTGCGGAGTTTTCGGTTACGCCGCTTGACGAATTACCGACCGCGCCGGCGGACAATGTGGTGCGGCCGCCGGTCGTGACGCAACGCGACGTGTGGCTCGGACGCGCGTTGGGTTCGGCCTACGATTTCGATCGCGCGTTGCGGGCAGCGGCGGAGGCGAGCGCGCCGCCGGAAGCGATCGATCGTCCTAGCGATGAGGTCGCCGCGAACGCGGATGCCGATCCGGCGACGACCGCGGCAAGTTCACCCGTGCCGGCCGACACGTTCCGCACGTGGGTCGACAGCACGGGCACATATCGCGTCGTCGCCCGGCTCATTTCCGTCGAGAATGGCGTCGCGCGGCTGCTCAAGGAAAACGGCCGCTATGCGTCGGTGCCGGTCGACCGGCTGAGCAAGGAAGACGCGGAGTTCGTCGACCGCTGGCTCGCGGCACGGGCGGAATGAGGCGGCGAGCCGCCGAATTACGCCAGTGCGTCCCAGGACGGCGAAACCCCGGGGGATCAATTCGGGTATGATACTGCGCGCAGGACCAAATGGGCAACGCAATGATTCCGGTATCGACTCAAGCGATGGAGCTATGGCGATGAAATCCATGCGTCGGACGTTGATGAGATTTGCGTTGATGTTGGTTGGCCTGGCGACAGCAGGCCGTGGGTTTGCCGAAGATGTGTACTTCGTCGAAGATCTCGACAAGCTGACGATTACAGAAGGCAAACTGCCGGAGATAGACGGCAGATCGGCGAGGTTTAGTCCGGATAACTACGCGTACTGGGCCGGTTTCTACGGTGACTTACGACTCAAGTATGCAGTGCTCGACGATTCGGGCGAAGTTTACGTTGGCATGTCGCGAGATCGCCATCCCGACGCGTGGTGGAAACTAGCGATTAGCGCCCCCGCGGGAAAAAAGGTCACCGGTCGGCTTTGGCTTCCCGATCCGGACAAGCGTTCCGGAATGATCGCAATCCGGTTCGAGATCGACGCGACCAAGGGCACGGTTGAGAAGAAGGAAGCGTTTCTCAAAGTCAAGCGCGCCCACTATGAGCAACTCGCAAGCGCAAATCTTCCCGGCGCGGCGTGGTTTCGCTTTCGACGCATGGAGGCCGAGCATGCCCTGGGCATCGACGCGAAAGAAACCATCGACGACGACCGCCGCTTCGACCGGTTTTCCGGCCTAGACATGAACGATACGTTTTCGCTCGCCACCGGTGGACAAGCGCTCGCCGAAAACCTGCAGCTCGACCGCGTGCTGCCGCGCTCGAAGGCCGCACCTGAAACCGTGGACGTGTCGACGCTTGCCGGCATCACGATCCGCGAGTTCGATTGGTCGAAGTACGTGAAGGGCAAAGTGCCCAAGGCCGATCCGCTCGCGGCGTTGATTCCCGCCGATCAGCACGCGATCTTCTTGCGTTCGTTTGACGCATTGATGGCGCTGGCCGACCATGCTGACCGCTTTGGCACGCCGATCTTGCGAGCGACCGAGCCGCGGAGCGACGACGCGGGCGTTCGCAAACGCTACGAACGCCAGTTGTGCCTGCCGTCGAGTGCGATCTCGCGGCTGCTGGGGCCGAAGTTGATTGCCAGCGTCGCGGTGACGGGCGGAGATCCGTATTTGACGATGGGTAGCGATCTGGCCGTGTTGTTCGAGGCGAAGGATCGCACGGCGCTTGCGGCGCTGATCAACGCCCGCGTCGCGCTGGCGGGCGCGGAGTACAAAGCGGCGAAGGCCGTTTCCGGGGAAGTCGCGGGCGTGAAGTATGGCGGGATGGCGTCGCCGGACCGCGTGATTTGCTCGTATGTGGCGACGCTCGACAACGCCGTCGTCGTCACCAACTCGCTCGCCCAGCTCGAACGGATCGCCCGCGTCCGCCAGCGCAAGTCGCCGTCGCTCGCGTCGCTGCCGGAGTACACGTTTTTCCGCGACCGCTATCCGCTGGGCGAGGCCGGCGAGACAGGCTTGTTGATCCTCTCCGACGCGACGATCCGCCGCTGGTGCGGGCCGAAGTGGCGAATCGCCGACTCGCGCCGCGTGCGGGCGGCGGCCGCAATGAGCCACTTGCAGGCGCAGCATCTCGACCGCATCGCCAAGCGCGACCCGCAGGAAGTGCTCGCCACATCGGCGTACCCGTTACCCGACGCCGGCGAGTTCAAGATCGCCTCCTCCGGCGTGCGATCGAGCGTCTATGGGCGGCTCGATTTCATGACGCCGATCGGCGAACTCGAAATGACGCGGGTGACGAAAGAGGAAGTCCGGCTATATGACGCGTGGCGCGACGGTTATCAGCGGAACTGGAGCCAGTATTTCGACCCCATTGCGTTGCGATTCTACATCAGCGAGGAGAAGCTGGCGATCGATACGACGGTGATGCCGCTGATCGACTCGTCCGAATACCGCGAGGCGATTGATGTATCGCGAGGAGCGAAGCTCGCGGCTACGGCGGGCGATCCGCACGGCGAAGCGGCGCTGCACTTCGCGATGGCGCTCGACAAGGAATCCGAAACCGTCAAGCGGTATTCGCAATTCGTCCCGCCGCTCGGCGGCGCGGTCAAGGTCGACGTGCTCGCGTGGGTCGGCTCGTACGTGAGCGTTTATGCGGATCGCGACCCGTTCTGGGAAGAATTGGCGAAGGCCGAAAATACGAACTACTTCTTTTCGCACAATATCCATCGCCTGCCGGTCGCGTTGTGCGTCGAAGTTCGCGATAGCCTGAAGCTGGCGCTGTTCCTTACGGCGGTCCGCGGGTTCATCGAGCAGACGGCTCCCGGCCTGGTGGCGTGGGAAGCCAAGGAGCACGCCGGCGTTTCGTATGTGAAGATGTCGCCGACGCCGAAGGGCGTGGAGATCGTGCCCGGTGACAACGACGGACTCCAGAAACTGGCACTGTACTATGTGCCCGGCAGCGAGGGGCTTACGCTTACCCTGCGCGAGGATTTGTTGAAGCGGGCGATCGATCGGCAGGTCGCCCGCGAGAAGGCCAAGGCCGCGGCAACGAAAGGCGACGACAAGAACGCCGATGCTAACGGCAAGCAGACCGCCGAGAAGGCGGACGAGACCCCGAAGTACACGCCCAAACCGTGGCTCGGCGATCACTGGTGCATTCGCGCCGATCAAAGCGCGCTCGCGTTACTCGACGGCATCTGGGCCGAGCCGCAGCAGCAAGAAATGCAGCGGCTGGCGTGGGCGAACCTGCCGATTCTCAACGAGTGGCGAAAGCTCTATCCGGCGGAAGACTCTGTCGAACTGCATGAGCGGCTGTGGCATCGCCGGCTCGTCTGTCCCGGCGGCGGACAATATCGCTGGAACGAGAAGTGGCAGACCTACGAGTCGACCGCCTACGGGCATCCGAGCGAGCCGAAGAGGGGACCGACGCTGTCGGCCGGGCTGCGCGATATCCGGTCCGCCGATTTCGGCCTGACGTTCGAGCCGGACGGTCTGCGGGCGCGCGGCGAAGTGCTGCGCTCGGTCGGCGCGGAGCCTTCGCGAAACGGCCGGTGACGGTTGCTCGGCGTTCGGCGGGCGACTAACCTGTACGCGGTTGCTCGGATCGCGGGAGATCGCGGTTTCGCGAGTCTCTCGCGTTGTAGGGCGTCGCTTCACAGGATGACTCGTCCCATGCGCATTTCATCGTTCGCCGCGTTGCTGTTCGTTGCCGTTCTCGGTTGGCAACTCGTGCCCGCGGATTCGTCGGCCCAAGAGTACGGCGACGCGGATCGCGGTTCGCCGGGCGACGCGATGATCCAGGCGTACTTGAAGCGCGAGGCCGCGAAGCTCGATGCGCGGTTTGCCGATGATCTCGTGTCGGCGGAGGAGTGGAAAGCCAAGCGGAAGCAGTATCTCGACGAGTATTACTACATGCTGGGCCTCGCGCCGCTGCCGGAGAAAACGCCGCTGCGGCCGGTGGTGACCGGAACGCTCAAACGCGACGGCTACGTCGTCGAGAACTTGCACTATCAGAGCCGGCCAGGCTTGTATGTGACCGGCAACCTCTATCGGCCGGCGGAAGCGAAGCCGGGCGAGAAACTGCCCGCGGTGTTTTACGTTTGCGGGCATTCGGGCCGCGGCCGCAACGGCAACAAGGTTGCCTATCAGTCGCACGGCATCTGGTTTGCGCGGCATGGCTACGTGTGTCTCGTCGTAGACTCGCTGCAACTGGGCGAAATCGCCGCGACGCATCACGGCACGTATCGGCTGGATCGCTGGTGGTGGCACGCCCGCGGATATACGCCGGCCGGGGTCGAAGCATGGAACGGGATTCGCGGGATCGACTATCTCACCAGCCGCGACGACGTGGACCCAAAGCGGATCGCTGTGACGGGCATCAGCGGCGGCGGCGCGGCGACGTTTTGGATTGCCGCGGCCGACGAGCGCGTCGCGGTCGCCGTTCCGGTAAGCGGGATGGCCGATCTCGAATCGTACGTCGGCAACCGCGTCATCAACGGGCATTGCGACTGTATGTTCCTGTACAACACGTTTCGGTGGCCGTGGACGCGGATCGCGGGCCTCGTGGCGCCGCGGCCGATGCTGTTCGTCAACAGCGACAACGACGCGATCTTTCCGATGGACGCCAACGAGCGGATCACAAGTCGCCTGGAGCGGCTCTATAGCCATCACGAATCGAGCGACCGCTTCGATACCGTGGTCAGCGTCGGGGGGCACGCCTATCGCCGCGACATTCGCCGGGCGGCGTATCGGTTCGTCAATGCACACCTCAAAGGCGACGCCCGCGAAGTTTCGGACAGCGAGGTGGACATCGTTAGCGAAGGAAACAACCCCGGCGCGTACCCGATCTCGCCGGAAGACTTGCGGGTGTTTCCGACGGACGCGGATTTGCCGCGCGACGAACTGAATACGAAGATCGACGAGACGTTCGTGCCAATCGCGCGGCCGCAGCTACCGGATATCGCGGGCTTCGATGCCTGGAAGAAAATGCAATTGGCCGAATTTCGGCGGGTGTCCTTCGGTTGTTTTCCAGCGGACATTCCGCCGGCAACCAAGTTAGGCGACGTAGACAGTTCGACGGAACGCATGTTGTCCGAAGACGGGATCGAATTCCGTCTGCGGTTTGCAGAAGCGACGCCCTGTACGAGCGTTCGGATAGCCGTTCTAAGTGAAGACACCGCGGGCACGTCCCCGGGATGGGCCGGATCCGACGTTGCCGATCAAGCCATTGTGTATTGCGAACCGCGCGGGATCGGCGCGACGCGGTGGACCGCGAAGAACCCACCGAACTATGTCGAGCGCAGTCACGTGCTCCTTGGCCGAACGGTCGACGCCGGGCGAATACGCGACGTGATCGCGGCGGCGAAATACTTGGCGTCCAGTTCGCGACTCGGCGGCAAGGACGGGAAGCTCAAGATCGAAGTCGTCGGCCACGGCAAGTCGAGCCTGATCGCGGCGTATGCGGCGGTACTCGACGATGCGATCGTCGCCGCACACGTATACGATCCGCCGCCGACGCACATGGACAACGCCGCGCCGCGGTTGCTCAATGTCCTGCGCGTTTGCGATGTCCCGACAGCGCTAGGACTGATCGCTCCGCGCACGCTTCGTATTGCCGGCGACTTCGAGAAGTTCAGCGACACGACGCGATTGTACGAGGCGGCAGAAGCGGAACGCGGCCTCAATATCGCTCCGCCGGCGCCACCCGCGCCGTGATGGCGCCGAACGAGCCGCGGGCTATCGCCCGCGCGTAATTCGTCCCGCCCAAGCTTGCGCCGACTGCTGCGGCGAGGCGCGAAAGACTTGTGCCCAGGCTTTGTCGAGCGGTTGCCCGGATCGCAGGGCATCGAGCAGCTTCTCGTAGTTGCGGCTGGTCGGCTTGACGTCTTTGATGAATCCGTAAGCCGCGATGTCGGATTCTTCGGGCGGCAAGCCGCCGGACATGAAGGCATCGGCCTTGGGCGCGCCGGCCATCACGGTTCGCACCGCATCGTCCCACGCCTTGACACGCTTGTCGCGGCTGTCGAGCGACGCGGCGATTGCACGGCCGGAGCCTTCGGCGAACCAGCGCGGCACGCCGGCTGCCTGCGAGGCGACGTAGATCGACGCGAACTGCTGAGCGAGCAATAAGTCGAGCGTTTTATCGTCTTCGCCGCTCGGCATAAGCACGCAGGCATACGCATCCTTGACGCTGTAGCCCCAGTGCCCTTGCCAGGCGCTGGGCACTTGCCGCTTCTCGACCATCTGGCCGAACTCGCCGTAGTCGTAGCGCTGTTGGAACACGTACAGCGTCGTGCGGCCTTTGATGAGCGGTTTGTCGGCTTGGGCCTTGACGGCTTTCGCGACGCGGTCGAGCTGCGCCTGCGCGCGATCGGCGACGTCCTTGAGCACGGCCTCGGTCGTCTTGCCGTAGACGAGGAAATTGTCGGTCGAGACGATGGTGGGCTTGTTCTCCTCGCCCGGGGCGGCGAGTCGCCAGTTGACCTCGGCGAGCGCGGCGCGGCTCTTGCTCAGTTCGTCGTGCGAAGCGTGCTTGGCGACGTAAAGCTCGGCGACTTGTGCCGTTTGCGCTTGCGGACTAGGACCGTCGAACTTCGCTCCGTCGGCGATCCATGCTTCGATCTTCTTGGTAATCTCATCGGCGAGCGGCGGCTGACGCAGCGGCATGCGTTCGCCGGCTTGGCCCTTGAGCTTCTTGATGAGCAAACTCTCGGCCGGTTTTCCGGGCACGATGACCCGGCCGGCCTGTCCGCCGCGGAGGAACGCCTCGAACGTCGCCATGCTGAACTGGGCGCGCGGCTGGCGCTCGCCGTGGCAGCCCAGGCAGCTTGCGGCGACAACCGCCGCGACGTCGCGCGACCAACTCGATTTCTCGGCGCCGGTGGAATGCACGACGTCGAGTTCTGGCATTTCGGGCATGGGGGTGGGAGCAGCCGCCGCGCCGCCGACGAGCGTCTTGATTTGGGCGTTCGCGTCGCCGCCGTCGAACTTGGCGCCTTCGTCGATCCACTTCGTTAGCATGGCGAGTTCTTGAGCCGTCACCTTCGCGCCGCTGCGGGGCATATCGCCCTGTTCGATAAGCTCGACGATTCGGCTCGATTTGCCGTCTTTGGGAAAGATCACGCGGCCGGCTTCGGAGCCTTTCGCCAACGCGGCAAACGTCGCCATGCTGAACTTGCCCTGACTACGATCGATGTGGCATCGGCCGCATTTGGCGACGAGCATCGGGGCGACTTGCTTGACGAAGCTCACGCCCCCGGTCGCGGGCGCGTTCGGCGTTGCGGGCTTGGCCTCGCCGGGCTTCGCCGCCGGTTTTGTCGCGTCGGGCTTAGATCCGAGGTCGAACGCGGGAAGTTCAATTCCTTCGAGCAAGATGGGCGTCCGTAGGGCTTCGACGCGCTTCTTAAGCGGCTCGATCGCGCGGAGCACGTCGCGGTCGCCCGAGGCGTGCAACTCAAGGAGGACGTCCTGGGCCTTGGCGACCAGAGGCGCGGCCGTCTTGGCGTTGCCGGCGTTTGCGGCTTTCTCGGCGGCGAGAATGTCGCGACCGCAGGCGGCGATCTTCACTCGCTGCTCCGCCGTCACCGCCGCGGCGCCGGGCGTCACCGCCGATGCCGCAATTGCAATGAACACAAGACCGGCGATGGGGCGAATGGCGCGGCGGTTGGAGATCATTTGCACGATTCCAGAGCTTGCGAGGTGAAACGGCGATTGACCGGCGGCGAAGATTGAGGCCGATTTCCGCCGTCGCTTTGAGTATAGTCGACCGCGGCAAGGCGTCGCAATTCGAGCCGTCCGCCGCGTTTTCCGTGTCCAGACCTATCGGACGCGCGGGGGTTGAATCAAACTAGGGACGACGACGCTTGCCCATCGGACGAGGCAGGCCCTTGCCATCCGCACCGCGACGAAACCTCATGCGAAAACGGCAACTTAGGCGGCTTAGGATCGAGTCGCTCGAAACGCGATTGGCCCTGGCGGCACAGCCGATCCTCACGGAGTTCATGGCCGACAACGACGCGACCCTAACCGACGGCTACGGGCGTTCGTCGGATTGGATCGAGTTGTTCAACGCCGGCGACGAGGCGATCGACCTGGCCGGCTGGCATTTGACCGACTCGCCCGACAATCTCAATAAGTGGACTTTCTCCAGCGTTGTACTCGCGGCGGGGGAGTACCTGGTGGTTTTTGCCTCGGGCGACGGAATTCCCGATCCAGACGGCAATCTTCACACCAGTTTTGCGTTAAGCGCCGGTGGCGAATACGTCGCTCTCGTGATGCCGGACGGGGCGACGGTCGCGAGCGCCTTTGGTTCCGCGGACGCCGCCTATCCCCGGCAGTTCGAGAACGTCTCTTACGGCCTGTCGGCCGAGGTGGCGACGACGGCGTTCGTCGGTCCCGCGGCGGCGGCCCAAGTTCTCGTGCCGATTGCGGGGGACGACGCGCTTACCGGCACCACCTGGACATCGCCGGCGTTCATACCGGGGGCGGCTGGCGAGTCGGGGTGGACGGGCGGCGCGGGCGGCGTGGGCTTCACGACGGTGTTCGAGAACGGCCCACTCATCGGCACGGACGTCGAATCGGCGATGCACGGGCAGAATGCTTCGGCGTATATGCGCTTGCCGTTCGAGATTCCGAATGCCGCTGCGCTCGACGAAGTGGACAATCTGACGCTCGGCATGAAGTACGACGACGGGTTCATCGCCTATCTCAACGGCACGGAAGTCGCCCGTCGCAATGCACCGCAGTCAGCGCGGGGCGACGCACGTAGTGTTCGACGGGTTTCTCGATACCGAGCGGCTGGCGTTCAACGGGAGCGCGGAACTTTTCGGCGACCGCTTGCGCCTTACGCCGAGCATCGACAGCCTGGCGGGAAGCGCCTTCTATCGCGACAAGATCGCGCTTACAGACGATTTGACCTTCAGCACGCAGTTTGCGTTCGAGGTCGCCAATCCCGACGATCATCCCGGCGACGCGGACGGTCCGGGCGCGGACGGATTCACGTTCATCGTTCACAACGACGCGCGCGGGACGGGCGCGATCGGCGCGGCGGGCGGGGCGCTGGGCGCGACGACGATCGCGCCGGCGGTGATGGTCGAGTTCGACACGTATTTCGGCGGCTCGTGGGACGTGGCCAACAACAATCCCAACCACATCGGCATCAACACGTCGGCGAGCGCAACGAGCATCGCGCAGACGGGGCAATTGCCGAAGTGGCTCGGCGCCGGGGCGCACCACGTGTGGATCGACTACGTCGGTGCGACCGATACGCTGCGGGTGTATCTGTCGCAGACGCCGACCAAGCCGGTGGCGCCGGTGCTATCAACCGCGATCGATCTCAACGCGCTGTTCGGCGCGGCGAACGAGCTTACGTTCGGCTTTACGGCGGGGACCGGAGGCGCGTCGGAGGAGCACGACATTCTCTCGTGGCGGATCGACGCTCCGGCGGCGGCCGATGACGAGACGCCACCGCCACCGCCCGGGGCAACGAACATCCAGTACCCGACGTTCATAAGCACGGCGGGGATGCGGTTCAACGGCAGTGCGGCTCAGTCGGGCGATCGAATCCGCCTCACGCCGACCGCTACGAGCCAGGCCGGCAGCGCGTTTCGCAACACGGCGGCGGTGTTGCCGGACGATTATTCGTTCCGCACGAACTTCGCATTCCAGATCGGCGGCTCCGGACCGGGCGGGATTAGCGACCCCGACGGTATCGGGGCGGACGGCTTTACGTTCACCGTGCATCGCGACGCGCGCGGTCCGGCGGCGCTCGGTTCGCTCGGGTGCGGGCTTGGCCTGACGAACTGCAACGGCACGAACAACATCCAGCCTTACGTGGCCGTCGAGTTCGATACCTGGCACACGGGCGCGCTCGATCCAGCGTCGAACAACGGCACGAACGGCAATCACATCGCGATCGACGCCAGCACGTCGCAAGTGAGCCTGTTTCAAACCGGTGCGTTGCCGCGGTTTAATAACGGCGCGACGCAGTACGCGTGGATCGACTACGACGGCGCGACCGACACGATGCGGGTGTATCTGAACGGCGCCGCCAACGTCAAACCGGCGACGCCGACGCTCTCCGGCACGATCGACCTCTCGGCACTCTTCGGCGGCGCGACGGATGTCTATCTCGGCTTCACCGCGGGCACGGGCGGGGCGTACGGCAACCACGACATTCTCTCGTGGCAGTTCACGGCCGATGCCCCGACCGCGCCGCCTCCGCCCGTTGGCCCGCAGCGGTTTGCCGACGAGCAGATCGGCATTTCGGCGTTCAGGCACCTGCTCACCGCGGGCACGAACGTGCTTGCAGTGCACGGCTTGAACGTTTCGGCGAGCAATTCGGATTTTTTGATTCTGCCGACGCTGGTGGGCCGTAGTGCCGGCGACTATTCCAACGGTCTTCCGCGGTTTTTCGTCGCGCCGTCGCCCGGCGGACCGAACGGGATTGGCGCGGAGGACTTGGGGCCGATCATTTCCCACGTTGCCCACGCGCCGGAGCGTCCGACCGACGATGAAAACCTGATCGTCACGGCGTCGGTCGCGCCGACGAACGGTCCGGTGGACGAGGTGTCGCTGCACTATCGCGTGATGTACGGCATCGAAGCGACGGTGGCGATGGTCGACGACGGGACCGGCGCGGATGCGACGGCGGGCGATGGCGTATACACCGCGGTGATCCCCCACACGGCCGGCACTCCCGGCGAAATGGTGCGCTATTACGTCACGTCGAGCGACGCGGTGGGCAATGTCTCGCGAGCGCCGCTGTTCGAGGATCGCGAAGGCGAAGATCAATCGGCGGAATACTTTGGGACCGTCGTTGCCGATCCCGCGGTGGCGAGCGCGCTGCCGACGCTGGAATGGTTTCTCGCGCCCGGCACGCAAGCCGCCGCGGAAACGGACGCGGGCACGCGAGCGTCGGTTTATTACAACGGCGAGTTCTACGACAACATTTTCGTCCGCCGGCGGGGCGACGTGTCGAGTTCCAACTATCCCAAGGCGAATCTCAAGTTCAGATTTAACGAGGGCGAGAGTTTTCGGTATCGCGACGGCGAGCGGCGCGTGAGCGAATTCAATCTCAACGCCACGTGGAGCGACAAGTCGTACATTCGCCGCGTGCTGGCGTGGGAAACGTATCGGGACGCGGGCAGCCCGTATTCGCTCGCGTTTCCGATGCGGATCGAGCAGAACGGCAACTTCTTCAGCGTGGCGATCTTCGTCGAGCAGCCAGACGACGATTATTTCGAGCGGCAAGACCTGCCCGAGGGCGGTTCGCTCTACAAAATGCGCAGCCAGCTCGAAGCGATCGGCGGCGGCACGGAGAAAGACACGCGGCAGGAGGAAGGCTTCGGCGATTTGCAGGCGCTCATCAACGGGATCAGCCCGTCGAACGCGAATCGCGGGGCCTACGTGTTCGACCACGTCGACATTCCGCGGATGCTGAACTATCTCGCGGCATCGGTGGTCATGCACGAGAACGATCACATGTCGAAGAACTACTACATGTACCGCGACCGGCCGGTGAGCGAGGGCGGGACGGGCGAGTGGTTCATGCTGCCGTGGGACAAGGATCTCACCTACGGAAAGAACTGGGAGCCGACGGCCGGGGGCGTGCTCAACGATCTCGTGTGGGCCGACAACGACCAGATTCCCGGCAAGCCGGCGGTCGTCAAGCCGAGCCATCCGCTGTTCGGCGACTCGACGCATCAGAAGAACGATCTGTTGTGGAATCGGCTCTTCGACGCGATCTACAAGGACGCGACGCTGCGCGAAATGTACTTGCGGCGGCTGCGGACCGTTATGGACGAGATCCTCGAACCGGCCAGCACGCCGCTGGCCGAGCGGAAGCTCGAAAGCCGCATCGACGAGCTGGTCGCGCTGATGGCGCCCGACGTGGCGTTGGACCGGGCGAAGTGGGGCAATCCTTACGGCGCGAATTACGACTTCGCTACGGCGACGAACATCATCAAGAACGACTATCTCGTCCGCCGCCGCAATCACCTTTACGTCACGCATAGCGCGAACAACACGACCGGCGCAGGCACGACGGACGTTGCGGGCATTCCCGACGCTCAGGTCGGCAATCCGACGATCCAGTTCGGCGCGATCGAGGTGAATCCGGCGAGCGGCAATCAGGATCAGGAGTTCGTCGAGCTCGTCAACCCGAACGCGGCGGCGGTCGACATCAGCGGTTGGCGGATCGCGGGCGGCGTCGCGCATACGTTCCGGCCGGGAACGATCATTCCGGCGAACGGCAAGCTGTATGTATCTCCGGATGTCGGGGCGTTTCGCGCGCGAACGAGTGGACCGGGCGCGGGGCAGCGGCTGCCCGTGCAAGGCGGGTACTCCGGGCACCTGTCGAACTTCGGGGAAGCACTGGAGCTGATTGCCGCGGACGGTTCGACGGTCGCCACGATCGCGACGCCGTCGATGCCGTCGCCGGCGCAGCAGTTTCTGCGGATTACCGAGATCATGTATCACCCGGCGGATCCGTCGGCGGAGGAGATCGCGGACGGCTTCGACGACGCCGATTCGTTCGAGTTCATCGAATTGCAAAACACCGGCCTTGCGCCGCTCGACCTCGCGGGCGTCGCGTTCACGGCGGGGATTGCGTTCGCCTTCGCGGGCGGCACACTCGCGCCGGGAGCTTACGCCGTGCTCGCGTCGAACCCGGCTGCCTTCGCCGCACGTTACGGGGCCGGCATTTCCATCGCCGGGACGTACTCCGGCAATCTTTCCAACGGCGGCGAAACCATCAAATTCGACGACGCCACGGGCAGCACGATCCACGACTTCGCCTACGACGACGACGGCCCGGGATGGTACGCGGCCACCGATGGCATGGGGCCGTCGCTCGTCGTGCGCGACGTTACGGCGGCGCTTGCTTCGTGGAGCGAACCGGCCGCGTGGCGGGCGAGCTACGCCGGCGGCGGTTCGCCGGGATCGAGCGATTTGCTGCCCGGCGATCTGGACAACAACGGCCGCGTCGATCTGGGCGACCTCGCGATCGTGCAAGCGCATTTGGGAACGCTCAGCGGCGCAACTCGCGCCATGGGCGACGTCAACGGCGACGGCGCGGTGAACCGGGCGGACGCGGCGCTGGTCGCCGGCAGTTTCGGCCGGTCGGCTTCGCCCGCGACCTCGCCCACCGCGCCCGCGGCGATCACTGCCGTCGCGGCGCCGTCATCGCGCGAGCGCCTGTTGGCGCGGCGGCAGCGCGGCGCCGGATCGTTCGCGGCGAGCGTGCATTTGTCGCACCGGGCGGCCGACGCGGCGATACTCGAAGCAGCGGTCGATCCACTCCAGGTTCGCCCCGCAAGACGCATCGCCCGCACGGCCTGGTAGGACCGATTTCCAAATCCGTCCGCGTCGCGTCTAATGGAAACGACGGCCGGACGAGATGCGGGACGGGCCGCAATTCATTTTGCATTCTTCATTCTGCCTTTTATCCCGTTATGCAGCGCCGCCTGATCGTCATGCGACACGCGAAAAGCTCGTGGGACAGCGAGGCTGCGGGCGATCACGACCGTCCGCTGAACGACCGCGGACGGCGCGATGCTCCGCGCGTGGCGGAGCGGCTCGTCGAGCTTGGCTGGGCGCCGGAGGTCGTGCTGTCGAGCGATTCGCGGCGCACCCGCGAGACGTTCGAGGCAATGAGGAGCGTGCTGGCCACGCTACGCGGCGTGGAGTTTTTGCCATCGCTCTATCATGGGTCGACGGAAGCGCTCAACGACGCCCTGCTCGCCGTGCCCGACGACGCGCGCACGGTTCTCGCCTTGGGACATAACCCTGGGTGGCAAGCGGCGGTTTACTGGCTCACGGGCAAGTCGATCGAAATGAAGACGGCGACGGCAGCGCTTATGGAATGCGAGTCGCCGGATTGGGCGACCACGACCACCCGCCGCGGACAGTGGCGCTTGGTCGACACGATTTTTCCGCGGGAATTGTAGTCCGCTCGCCGCCGTGCGCAATCGCAGTCCGATCGGAGAGTCGCCACGTTCTTTTTCCGTCGCAGTGTCCGGAAACCGCGCTATTCCCGCGTTTGCTCGAAGTAGAAGCTGCCGCGTTTGTTGGAGATGATGACGTCGAGCAATCCATCGGCGTTGATGTCGGCGACTTCGAAGGCCGTGCCGACGCCGCTTTTCTGTTCGGGGTCGATCTCGTGGCGGGTCCAAACGGGCTCGCCGTCTTTGCGCGATAGCTCGTGCCAGTAGAGCACCGCGGGTTGATCGCCGCCCGGTCCGCCGCCGGCGTGGCTCCACCAACGCTTGCCGGTGACGAAATCCGGGAGGCCGTCGCCGTTGATGTCGGCCAGCACGATGGCGTGCGTCTCGCTGTAGCTCTTGTCGATTTCGTGCGTGGTCCACTTGAGCGAGCCGTCGGCGGCTTGCGACTGTGCGTGCCACCAGATGCCGAAGGCGTGGGCACTTGCCGACAGCACGTCGTTGTCGCCGTCGCCGTCGTAGTCGTAGACGATCATCTGCGAGCAGGCGGCGCCGAAGTTCACTTTGTGGAACGTCCACGGCGATTTTGCACGATCTTCCGGCGCTTCCCACCAGCCGCCGGTGACGACGATATCCTTGCGGCCGTCGCCGTTGATGTCGCCCAAGCCCAGGCCGTGCGAGAACTTGTCCGTACTCGGGGCTTTCTCGGTTGAAATGGGCATCGCAAGCCAGCGGCCCGCCGGATCGTCTTTCGGCCGACGTGCAAAGCCCATGAAGTTGCCGGGGAGCCAGGCGTGCAGCAAATCGCGGACGCCGTCGCCGTCGACGTCGAGGTAATCGGGGCTTTCGTTATTCGTCACCGGGGCGATCATGTGCTGCTTCCACGGCTCGCCGGTTTTTTTGGGGTTCTCGAACCACCACGTCGGCGTGCCGGGAAAATCGACCACGACCACGTCCTGCCAGCCGTCGCCGTTGATGTCGTCGGCCGCGTTGACGAACGAGTGGCTGTACACCTTCGGGTCGAACGTCTCCGGCTTTTCGGCGATCGGGTGCATCTTCCAATCGGGGGCCTCGAACCAGACGTTGCCCGCGGCGATGTCTACGTAACCATCGTTGTTGAAGTCGCCGGCGCAGACGCCCTCGCTGCGGAACTTGTCGTCGAGGACGGTTTTCTTCCACGCAATTTTCTGGCCGGCGGCGAGCGGCTTCGACGCGGGGAAGTAGGACGGACTTGAAGTCCGTCCTACGTTGGTTGCGGACACTGCTTCCGTGTTGAGAAGCTTGACCTCGATGTCCTTGAAGTACACGTCCGTCGCGCCGCCGGCATGAAGTTGGAACGCGATGATGCCTTGCCGCGCGCCCTGCGGGTCGTCCATGTCGACGCACGTCTGGCCGTTGATCTTGGTGACGATCTTGCTGCCGTCGGCGATGATCTCATAGGTGTTCCATTCGCCGGGCTTGACGTGCTTTTCGCCCGATTCCTTCCACAGCAAGGCGCGGCCGTGCTCTTCATAGAGCTTGCCCCACCAGCCGACGCCGATGTCGGCCTGATAGCCTTTGACTTCGCCATTGTCGAGCATTTCGCTGCGGAATTGGATGCCGCTGTTGCCGGCGTTGTCGACGAGCTTCACCTGGCATTTGAAATGAAAATCGCCGAGCAGATACTCGCTCTTGATCCAGTCGTTGTGCTGTAGGCCCGACGTGCGGCCGACGATCTGGCCGTCTTCGACTTTCCACAGCTTCTCATCGGCGATCCAGCCCGTCAGGTCCTTGCCGTTGAATATGCCCGCGATGTTTTCGGCGGTCGCGCGGATCGGCATTTGCTTGCTGCTGGCGAGGTACGCAACCAACGCCCGCACGTCGGTTTCCTTGAGCGGCTTGAGCAAGTCGTCGGGCATCATCGACTTGTCGCCGAGTTTGCGTTCGTCGACGTCTTCCTGGCTGAGGATGAGCACTTCCTCGGCCGTCTGGACGGTGAGCGAGTTGTCGTCCTCCATCTTCACGATGCCGGTAATCTGGCGGCCGTCGATGGTGCGGATCAGCGTCGGGAGGTATTCCTTCGCCATCACGGCGCTCGGATCGAGAACGTTCGAGAGGATGTATTCGAGATTCGCGCGGTTCGAGCCGGTAAGCTCCGGGCCGACCTTGCCGCCCGTGCCGAAGAGGGTGTGGCATTGAGCGCACGTCTTGGCGAAGACCGCGCGGCCGTGCGACACGTCCGGTTCGGTGGCGGGTTTGGTTTCGAGCATCGTCTTATACTCTGCGATGAGCTTTGCGCGGTCGGCGTCCGATTCGCGGACGCTGCCCCAGTGCTTGTCGAGGGCTTCGTTGATTGCCGGGTCGTTGAAGTTGCGGAGTTGCCGGGCGAGATCGGCCGTGATGTCGGTCGCCGCGATTTCCTTCGACGCGACGCTGGCCATGAGCACTTGGGCATAACCGACGCGCGAGGAAAGTGTGGCGAGGGCGGCGCGCTTGTCGGCCGGGCTGAGCCGTTTGTAGATCGTCGTGAGCGTGGCGATCACGCGCGGGTCGTCGTAGGCGGCCATCGCGCGAATCGCATCGCCGCGCAGGGCGTCTTCGTCGAGCAGCTTGATGAGCACGCCCAAGAGCGCGCCGTCCTTCGCTTTGACGAGCGACGAGAGGGCATCGCGGCGGATGGCGACGTCGACGTCTTTATCCGCCAGCATCGACCGCATCGCCTCTTGCACACCGGCATCGCCGAACGTGACCGCGAGTTGGCGGAGTTGCGACTGGACCTGCGCGTCCTTCGTGCGGGCGATCTTGCCGTAAACCGATGCGAACGACTCCGGCGCGTCGACCTTGCGGCGGCCCCGCAGCGCGGCGTTGATACCGCTAAGCACGGCAAGCTGCCGCTCGGGCGATTCTTGCTTGCCGAGGAAGTCGACGAGCGTGGCGAGCGATTCCGGAGTGCCGAGCGCGCCGATGCGGCGGACGGTGAAGTTCACCAGCAACGGAATCTTGCCATTGCCCGCGATTTCGAGCGCCTTGGCCGGATCGGCGGCGGCGATCGGTTCGAGGGCGTACCAGTACATGAGCGGGAGGTTGTGGTCGTTGGCATCGTCTGCCTTGACGAGTTCTTCGATGATGTGCGGCCGAAGTCTGTCCGCGCCAATTGCCAATGAAGCGCCAAATCGGCGGACGATGGGCGATGTATCTTGGGAGGCCACGGTCGCGGCCTTGGCCAGCAACTGACGCGACGTATTGCGAGTTTCCTCGCCGTTGGAAACGCGACTGTCGACCCAAAGCTGAATCGCCCATCCGCGGACAGCGGGAGAGGAGTCCGCCAACGCCGCTTCCAGAATTTCTTCGGTCAGGATGTCGGTTCGTTTGGTTTCTTCCTTTTCACGTGCTTGCGTCGACGTTTCGATGACATGCAGCGACCATAGTGCCCGTAGGCGGCGCGTTGGATCCTTGTGCTTAGTGGCAACTTGGACAAGTGCGTTAATCGCGTTCTGCTGAATCTCGCGCTTCGTTGCTCGCTCCTGCAACAACCGTCGCGCTGTTCGCACGAACCACTCGTTCTTCTCCTCAACCATATTCGCCAAATCCACGTCGCCGATTTGAGCAAGCGGCAAGCCCGAGAGTCGACGCGCATGCGGATTGTCCCTACCATCCTCATAAACAATCTTGAATACGCGGCCATTCGACCGATCATGCCCCGCCTCGTTGCCGTGATGGCAGGCATTTGCGTCGTACCAGTCGATCATGTAGACGTTGCCGTCCGGCCCGTACCGGAGATAGAGAATCTGCGACCAAAGATCGTTCGTCAGCAAGAAGTCCGGGCCGTGGCTGGCGACGAAGCCGGAGCCTTTCGGATTGAGCACGTCCATGTTGATCCGCTGGCCGTGGATGTTGTTCATGAAGATCTTGCCGCGGTATTCGTCGGGCCACGTGCCGCCTTGATAGATCATCGCGCCCGCATGGGCGTGACCGCCGCCGGCTTCGTCGCTGCGGTTGTTGCCGCCGTGCGGATTCGCGCCGACGTAGTGCCGATGGTCGGCGATCGTCTTGATGTCGTCATAGGTGTACTTGTTAAAGTGCTCGCCGCCTTGGCGTTCGTAGCGGCCGCCTTGGATCATGTGATACATGTGCGGAATGACGCAGGCGGTGATGAAGCAGTTGCCGTAGTCGTCGAAATCGACGCCCCAGGGATTGCTCGTGCCGTTGGCGAAGGCCTCGAACACGTGGCGCGTCGGGTGATAACGCCAGACGGCGCAGTTGAGCGGCGTGCGATCCTTGTCCGGCGTGCCGGGCTTGCCGACGCGGCTGTGCGTGAACACGCCGTGGCAGCCGTAAAGCCAACCGTCCGGGCCCCAGATGAAGGCGTTGAGCGTTTCGTGCGTGTCTTGATAGCCCCAGCCGTCGAGCAGGATTTCTGGCGGGCCGTCCGGCTTGTCGTCGCCGTTCTTGTCGGGAATGAACATCAAATACGGCGCCGCGCCGACCCACACGCCGCCGAAACCGACTTCCAGACCCGAAACGAGATTCAGCCCTTCCATGAAGACCGTGCGTTTGTCGAATTTGCCGTCGTTGTCGGCGTCGTCGAAAATGAGGATGCGGTCGCGGCCTTTGCCTTCCGGAGCGCGGCGCGGGTATTCGTAGGCTTCCGCGATCCATACGCGGCCGCGGTCGTCGATCGTCATGGCGATCGGCTGATGCACGTCCGGCTCGCCGGCAAAGGCAATCGCGCGGAAGCCCTTGGGCAACTTCATCGCCTTGGCGGCTTCGTCGGGCGACAGGCCCGCGTGTTCGTAAATGTCTTGCTTGGACGGCAGGCCCGTCGTATCGAAGAACGGCTGACTGTCGTAGAAGCGGAAATCGTCGAAGTTCACGTGGCCCCAGCCGCCGGTGTGCTGGTCGACGATGCGGATGAAGATTTCGTGGCCTTTCTGGTTTCGCAGGTCGACGACGATCGGGTACATGTCCTCCTGGTTCTGGCCCGAGACGATGAAGAACGGTTTTTGCGTCTCCTTTCGGACCAACTCGACGCGGGTCTCTTTGAACGACCCGCCGCCGACACGGAAAGCGGCGAAACTATGCGTGACCTTGAACGGGGCACTGGTGAGCGTGCCGGTCGGCGGGTCTTTGTATTTTTCATAGCCACCGATCCAGTATTCGCCTTGCAAGCGGGAGCGTTTGCCTTCGCCGAACTCGCGGTTCTGATTGATTTCGCCCTTGATGGGCTGATCCTTGAAGGCATCGCCTTCGGCGGTCCAATCCTTGAGCGTGCCCGTTTCGAAGTCGAGGTTGAGCGGCTTGCCGTCTGCGCCGACGGGGAGGACGCCCTTGGGGGCGGCGGGCTTTTCGGCGGCGGGTTGGTTCGCGGCAGGCTTCGCGTCGTCGTTCGCTGCGTCAGCGGGGTGATTTGCCGCAGCAGGTGCGGCATACGCGAGTATCAGGAGGACGAGCGAGCCAACCACTGCAAGCGAACGAGAATCTTGCCAACAAAGCGACACGTCGACACGGGACATGGAGAGACCTTTCGCAAGGCGGGAGAGATTCGGTGGGTGGGACGGGCGAATCTCTTTAAAATACCACCCGCGGCGAGTCTGCGGAACACTTCGGTTTTGCGGCCCGGCGGTAAATCGAGGCGTTCGACGCCGGGGCAGGGCAGGGGAGGGCCGCGCAGGGCGGGGCAGGGCGATCTCGCCGGAAAGTCTCTCAAGACGGCGGAGATTTTTTCACGCGGCGCGCGACGTCGCCGAATGTCGCCATGTCAGGTTTCCTCGCGACGCGGCTCGTACCAAATCTCCAATCCCTCGCGCTTGAGAAACGCGTTCGGCCCGCGAACCACGAGCCGCAGGAGCAACGGCAGCAGGGCCCGCGGGGAGTGCGCCCGCAGGTTGCGGCCAGATGTCAGCACGGTTGCTCGCGGAACGACGTAGGGACCGTGGCGTTTGATGGCTCTGGCGAAGACGAGGTCTTCGGCGGCGAAATGGGACTCGCTGAAACCGCCGACGGCCTCGAACACGTCGCGGCGACAAAACTGGCACGCGCCGCCGGTGAGCCGCAAGAGCCGTCCGGCCAGCGCGAACGGCGGATAAATGAAATGCGACCACCAGGGCAGGCGTCCGTCGAACCGCGGCACGCAACCGCCGCCGGCCGCGCCTTGCCGCATCGCATCGCGTGCGGCCGCGACGATCGCTTCGCTGACGAGCGTGTCGGCGTCGACGAAGATGTAGAAGTCGCCGCGGGCAGCTCGGGCGCCGGCGTTGCGTGCGGCCGAGATGTGGCGGGCGTTGACGCGGATCACCTTCGCTCCGTGGTCCGCGGCGAGTTCGGCAGTCGCGTCGTCGCAGGCGTCGTCGACGACGATCAGTTCGTAGTCGTCGCCGAGCGAAGCCATCGCCGCGTGAACGGCCGCGACGCTCCGCGCGATCCAGGCTTCCTCGTTGTGGGCGGGGATGATGAAGGAGATCATTCGGGGTGAGGGGCGCGGGGCTTGGGGCGCGGGAATCGGGATTCGGGGATTTGGGTCTGGCGGTAGAATTGGCGTGCATTTTAGCGTATGAGGTTATCACTCGGCGATTGAGGTTGGGTCCGTCGATGCGTGCTTGCTTGCAACGGGTTTCTTCTGCTGCGGTGACGGTCGATGGCGAGGTCGTTGGGCAGATCGGCCGCGGGCTGTTGGTACTCTTGGGCGTGGCGGCGGAAGATACGCGGGAGGATGCGGAGCAGTTGGCGGACAAGATCGTCGAACTGCGAATCTTCAACGACGACGCGGGAAAGATGAACCGGTCGCTGTTGGAGATCGTTCGAGAGGCGGAACAGGACGAAGCGGAACGGGGCAGGGCGGGGCAGGGTAGGGCGGGACAGGGCAGGGCAGGGTTGCTGGTCGTCAGCCAGTTCACGCTCTTGGGCGACTGCCGCAAAGGGCGGAGGCCAAGCTTCATCGCGGCCGCGCCGCCGGAGCTGGCGGAGGATCTGTATCAGGTGTTCGTCGAACGCGCTCGGCAGCGGGATATCTTCGTCGCGACGGGGAGGTTTCGGGCGCACATGGACGTGGCACTTGTAAACGATGGGCCGGTGACGGTGCTGTTGGATAGTCGGAAGGTGTTTTGATGGCGCGATTCAGAGAGCAGATTGCCTGCTACTTGGACCTAGCGAGGCACGGAGACGCGGACAACGCCTTTCACGGTCTTCGCGAGCTGGGCGACGATGCGTTGCCCGCGCTGGTCGAAGCGTTTGGAAAGGAACGCGACGCCAGCATTCGCGAGTTACTTATCCAAGCGATTTGGGAGATGCGCAATGCATCTGCGATTGCGGTTCTTCATGCCGCGCTCCGCGATTCAGATCGCCGCGTGCGATATCAGGCGCTCGACGGTCTGGTCGCGTTCGCGTCGCCCGAGGCGCTTGCTGTTCTCCAGGAGGCTCGATCGCTCGTGCTTTCCAGTCGTTCAGAGAGGCTTGAGTTTCGCCAATACCATGACGAGGCGATCGAGCAAGTGTTGGCCGGCGGCTTCTAATAATCGCGCTCCACGTACGCGCGACCGTCAGGCAACGCGCCCGGAACCTCTAACGACTGGGCGGCGTTTTAGGCAAAGGGTTTCCAAGGGAACCGGCTTAAAGCGCTCGCCCGGCGATAAATCGTGCGCTTCCGCTGCGACGGTCGATCTTAACGCAATCGGTCGAGACGACAATTGCCACGCCGACGTCAAGGCGAGGATCGTTGCGCGACGATGCCGGCGCTATGGGCTTGCCTTGGTTTGGCTGGCAAGTGGCACTCGGGCGACAGGAGTTCGCGGATGTTCCGGATGCTCGGACATTTGGCGTGGGGCGTAAGCATGGTTTGCCTGTTGGGCGGGATGTACGGCCGGCTATATGGCTGGACGCCGCATCGGGAAGTTGCTCCGTCGGCGCTGGTCGTAGCCGGCGTGGTGGCGCTGATTCTGGGTGGGATGTACCACTGCCTTGCGGAGAAGGGCGCGGCGAACAAGCCGGGACGCGCGTAGTTCGCCGCCGTGCGGCCGCGCCGTGTCGCGAGCGACGCCGCGGACACCCGCGCCAAGCTTCGACATGATGAATCGTTCACCGCCTGGCATCGAGAAGCGCGTGACGCCCCGACCATCGTGCGCCGGGGGCTTGCGGCGTGCGCTGACGCTCGCGACGTTGCTTTGCGCGGTCTTCGCAGCGACGGGGTGTCAATGGGGAAGGTCGCGCGGGTACTGGCAGGACGCGCAGCCGCCAGCGGTCGCCGATGCGCGCGCGTTGCATGCGCGATGGCAGCGCACGGCGCTTTGCGACTGCGGCACGCGCCAGCTCGTTTCGGCCACGGAGGCAGAACCATATAGCGCCGAAGCAGCCGGCCTGTACTACGGCGCGGCATTGGCGAGCGCACGGTGCCTCGATGCTGCGGACGTCGATGACGCCGTGCGTCGTGTTGCCTGGGAAACTTACCAGGCGAGCTCGAAAGGATTGCTCGCCGCACTTGCTCGGCAAACTCCGTCGTCGGTGGGTGGCCCGTTGGTCGTAACGGTCGACGGGCAAGCGGCGCCGTTGACCGTGTCGATGCACGGGTTTGCTTGGGACGCCGAGGACGTTCAGCGGTTGACGGTCGTCGAATCGTATGGCGCGGAATCGCTGTCGCACGTGCATCGGCGGTGTGGCGTGGGCGTGCCCGTGGTGATCGAGCGGCGTCAGCGAACGGGCAGGGCGTGCGAGCGGTTCTTGCCCGCGCGTTTGGTGTTTGCGGCGACGGCCGTGTTGCGGCCTGCGGCGCAGGACGACGCGAGTGCGAAGGGTACGGCGGCGACGCTCGAACTTTACAATCCCCATGCGATTGCGACGATCGATTTTGGCGGGAGACGGATGCCGCTGGCCGGCGACTTGTCGGCCGCGCTCGCGTACCACGCGATTCGCGAATCGGGCGGGGTCAATCCGATTGCCTCGTTTCTCGATCCCGGCGCGAGCACGGGCGACCAAGGGCTCTACTTCCTCGAACCGTATCAACCGGGCAAGATTCCGATCGTGTTCGTGCATGGCCTGGTTTCATCGCCGAGCACGTGGACGGACATGGTCAACGATTTGCGGGCGACGCCGGGATTCGACGAGCATTTTCAAGTGTGGGCGTTTCGCTACGCGACCGGCAGTTCGTTCTTGCGGGCGGCGGCCCATTTGCGACGGTCGCTGTATGAAGCGGCGGCGACCGTCGATCCGCACGGCGAAGACGCGGCGCTCGACTCGATGGTGCTCGTTGGAC
This sequence comes from Planctomycetota bacterium, assembly GCA_003576845.1. Classification (GTDB taxonomy): domain Bacteria; phylum Planctomycetota; class Planctomycetia; order Pirellulales; family PLA5; genus PLA5. The sequence goes on along the minus strand of QEVJ01000093.1, from coordinate 10,292 downwards.
ATAGCATGGGCGGACTCGTCTCGAAGCTACAGGTCGTCGACAGCGGGGACACGCTATGGCGCTCGGTGGCGGCGCGTCCGTTGGAGCAGATCGCGGCCGATGCGGCGACGCGGCAGGAGTTGGCGGAAGTGCTGTTCTTCGAGCGGAATCCGCACGTGCGGCGCGTGGTGTTCATCGCGGTTCCGCACGGCGGCTCGTCGTGGGCGACGCGGCCCGTGGGACGCGTGGCATCGTCGCTGGTGCGCGGCGACGCAACGCGCGATGCGATGCACGCCCGGCTGATTGCCGACAATCCCGACGTATTCGCGCCGGCGGTCCAGCGGCGGCTGCCGACGAGCATCGACATGCTCGAACCGTCAAACCCGCTGCTCGTGGCGATTCGCGGCTTGCCGGTTGTGCCGGAGGTTCGCGTGCATTCGGTGATCGGCACGGGCGGGATGTTCTCGGCGGTCGAGCCGAGCGACGGAGTCGTACCGGCCGCGAGTGCCTATCATGCGAGCGCCGAGACGACGACCTATATTCCGGCCCGCCACGAGCGCGTGCATCGCGAAGAGGAGACGGTGCGGAAGGTGCAAGCTGTTCTCGCCCAGCATTTGGCCGAGTATGCGGCAGCGAGCGCACAGGCGAAGCGGGCTGTCGTGAACCGCGATGGGCGATAGGGCGACGACGAATCGGCGGGGCAGGGGAGGAGAGGAATGCTCGCGATGTGCCGCGACGACGATCATTCCGTCGGCCGCTCCATTGTTCGCGTTCTGTGGACGCGCACCACTTCGACCAAGCGGTCGTCTTCGCGAACTCAGTCGACAGTGAGCGGGGGAACGTCCAACCGAAACAACCCTTCGGTCACTGGACTGCCGGCACACGATGGGTTGCCGCTCGGGAGCGAATCCACGCTTGCGGTTGCCGCCGTTACTTCGGCTCAGTCATCGGCCGCAAGCCAAAGCCAGGTGACATCGTCCAACGCCTCCTGAAGCCAAACGACGGTGTCGCGCGTCATTGGTTCGAGAGCGAGCGCAGGTGGTCGAGCACTTGGGCGGTCGTATAGCGCGGTTGATCCGACGCGAGCGCGCGACGCATGTCGGCAATGTCGTCAGGTACATCGGCAGGACGCGCTGCGATCGTGTAGAGCACACGACCTCGCGGGTCGCAAATCCGCACGGTATCCGATCGGGCGAGGATCTCGCGAGCTTGATCGTCGGTGACGACGACATCGACCATGGTGCGACTCGAATTGATTGAGGTTTTTCCACCGATTCCTAAAACGCATGCCATCGTATTATTGTAGCTATTTCGCCTTGTTCGAGACAACTTTCTTCGATCGTACCGGCCTGCGAAGCTGCGACGTCGCAACGGGGCAGGGCAGGGGCGTGCAGCGACGGTCGCTTCATCGCGTCTCTATCAACTATGCAGATCATTTAAGAATCTGCTCAAGTGCACCTGCGGCCGCGTCGCGAACCCGTTGATCTGGGTGCGCGAGCGCGCGGCGGAGCGCGGGAATCGAGGATCTGTCGTGAGCTTCGCCAAGCGCGATCGCCGCGTGTTTGGCAACGAGCGGATTCGTGTCCATAAGGGCAATGCGCAGGCCCTCGCGAAACGAGTCGCTGTTGTCGCCGGCGTCGGAGGGTTCCGGCTTGGGCTCCGTTGTCCGCGACTTCGCATCGTTCGCCTCGCTCGGCGCGAGTTCCAGGACGCACAGCAGCGTACCGCGCGAGTTGGCCATCGCAATCACGTCCGTGCCCGGGTCTTGTCGCGTACTGACGAGCGATTGGGTAGCCGCGTTTGCCAGTTCGCGGAATTCAACTTTAGGAACGTAGATCGCCTTTACAACACGCTGCCTCGCATTCAATTGGTCGACGTCGTCCACAGTAATCGTTACCGGAATCGGATTGTGTTCGAGATAGCGATCCGCTTCGGGGCCCGGCGAGGCAACGAGCGTAAGTCGCATCGATGCGCGTTGCGCCTTAAGCCCAGGTAGTTTCGACACATGAAGGTCGTAGCTGGCGCCGAGCGGAAAATTCTGCCGTCCTGGTAGCGTAGTGCGCTCGTCGGACGTTTCTCCGCCCCATGCAACAACGGCTGCTTCCGGGCTTTCGAAATAGATCTGCGCGTCCGGTTGGTCGCCGCAATGACCTTTTCGAGATAATGCGGAGAGCAACACGACTGCGGACGCAATGGTGAGCAATTTGAGCAAACGATGCCAATTCATTTCGCACCTCGAATTGGGAGTGGCGTTCCGCACGCGACCGAGGAGTGAGAATCCTTACCGCCAAATGCGGTGGACCATTTCTTGCGCCGTGCGTTGGATCCGCTCCGTGCTCGTTTGGGCGGTGTTTTCGGCGTTGTGTTTGAGCTCGTCCATGTAGATTGGATCGCCGAATGCGACGATGGCGAGCAGGATTAGCTTGGCGTAGACGGAGACGTTGCCCCAGAGGCTTGGGCCCCAGAACTTGAGCGCGGTGCCGAAGCTGCTTTTGATGCGGACGCGGCGGAGGTCGACGCTGTAGATTTCGTCGAGGACGAGGTGCGACAGGTAGCCGAGCGCGAGTGCGCCCGAGTGGAAATAGCGGACGTGCATTTCGGCGCTGCCGGTGACGAGATAGCCGACGATGGCCACGATGGCGAGCGCGGGAATGCTGTGGAACATGCCGCGGTGGACCGTATAGTTCTTCAGGAACCAACCCAGGCCGAAGCGGATCAGCAAATAAACGAGCGCGCCCGAGAGCACCATCGTGGCCGGCGGCAGGCCGAGTTGCTGGAAGCGATCGATGAGCAACATCGGCACGACGGCGGCACCGAAGGCGAGACTCTCGCGAATCGGGCGGCCGGACGCGCTATCGAGGTCGGGCAACATGCCGGCGACGCTACACAAGCACGCGCCGAGCATCGACGTGTCGGGAGGGAGTCCGAAGTACCAATGGCCGGCGGCGCCGTAGCCGAAGCCGAGGATCGTGCTGAACGAGATGTGGGTGCGGAAGTCGGCCATTTTTCGGGGGTCGGGATTCGGGATTCAGGATTCGGGGAAGGGCAGGGGAGGGGAGAGTGAATAGTGGCAGTGGGCGGTGGATAGTGGGCAGTGCGATGCCGTATTTCGCGCGGAGTTTAGCGATGGCTCGTGAGCGGGCGAAGGGCAATTGCGTGGATGAATGCGGCGTGCTGGCATTGCTGTCGCGTCGTGGCCGCGACGTTCCGCTATTGGGTAGGGAGAGAGAAGTCGGTAAAGTTCCTTGCGAGTGGCAATAGTTGGGGGCCGGTTTACAGCGCAACGGCGAGCCGAATCCCGAGTCCACTTGGCTTGTCGACGTCGATTGCCCCCGGTGTATTCACCGGGGGCTAAATGGCGCGGTTCGAGCTGTTCGTGCCCTACCCTGACCCCTGAAACCTGACCCCCGACCCCTGACCCATGCAGTTCTACGACTTCTTGATGATCGGCGTGCTTTGCGGCGCGGCCATTTTTGGCGCGATGAAGGGCCTGGCGTGGCAGGTTGCTTCGGTGTCGTCGGTGGTGTTGAGCTATCTGGCGGCGCTGAAGTTTCGCGACGCGGTGGCGCCTTATATCGGCGCCGACGAGCGTTGGAACCGGTTCGGGGCGATGCTGGCGATCTTCATTGCGACGTCGCTGGCGATTTGGGTGTTGTTTCGGCTCGTTCACGACATCATCGACCGCGTGAAACTCAAGGAGTTCGATCGACAGATCGGGTTTCTCGTCGGCGCGGCGAAGGGCGTGTTGTATTGCGTGCTCATTACGTTCTTCGTCGTGACGCTGTGGCCGGACATGCGCGACAAGGTGCTGCACTCGCACAGCGGGCTCTACATCGCGAAGATCATGGATCGGGCGGACGCAGTGATGCCGGCGGAAGTGAAAGACGTACTCGGGCCGTATCTGGAGAAGATCAACAAGGGACTCGATCCCGACGTGCCGACGCCGAAGTCTTCGCCGGGACCCGCGGCGCCCGGCAGCGATTCGCCGCGTCCCTTGGGCGGCGTGCCGGCACGTATCCTTGGCGGACTCGGCGGCGCATTCGATTCGACCGGCACGACGCCACCGGGCGGGGACGTGCCGGATGCGCAGGGCACACCGGGCGAAGCAGACGCCGGGCAGGGGAGTGCGGCCTGGCCGAACGCGCCTGCGCCGCGCGTTCTGGAGAGCGATTTGCCCGTCGCTCCGGCGCCGCGCGAGCGGTCGTTTTATGATCGCTGAGCGCCGCGGAGCGGAGCAAACGCGGCGCGAGAACCGGCGGCGAAAGTGAGCTGCGTCCCGAATCGGGGCGGACATTTTGAACGCAACGGGCGCGAGCGAGACCGCGTCGATTTGGCCCCGGCAGAGCGGCGAACGACGGCGGAGCGAATCTGCGCGATTCCCGGCGTTTTTAGGCGGCTTTACCGAACATAAGAAACATTATCGGACGTTGCCCGGGCGGCGTTTTTGCCGTCCGTTTGAGCTTCAGCGTCGCTCTCCATTTGCCGGTCAGCCCGAAGGGCGCGCAGGCTGCCTGCTAATGCTTTGCAATAGCTCGGGGCCACTCCGTCGAATTGTGTTGACAGGCATCGCGTGTCGCCCCGCCTCGTCCGCGATGGCCTCCGTCGGTCGGGGACGTCGCATGCTCGGAGTGCGTCGAGATGCTATTGCCATGAACGACCTGCTGACTGCCGGCGCGACTTTCGTCGAGGGATACGGCGTTCGCTCTCCGATCGTGCGGCGGCTCGGCGCCGGCCTGTTTCTGGCTGCGCAGTGGGCCGCCACGGCCCTATTCGTCGAACTGGACGTTGGGGCAAACCCGAATCATCCCCAGGGCTATGCCGCGCCGATGGCAATGCTCGACATCGGGCTGGTCGCAGTCTGGTTCGCGTTGTCGCGACGGCGAGTACACGAGAGGTGGCTGGTCGTTCTAGCAGCGGCCGTGTGCCAGGCATGGGTTCTTTCGGGTTACCTCCCTGAATTGAACGAGACCGTCCGCATATCTCCAATGATGGTCGCCGTCGCGACGTGCGGGTATTGGCTCGGGCCGCTCTTCTTGATGTTACGCATGTTGCGAAGCGCCGGCCTGCGGATTGTGTGCGTCGGCGAGTCGGTCGTCACGGCGAGACCAATTTGGCGACTTCACGGTTCGGCAATCGCAATCTGCGTCGGACTGCAAGCGGCCAGCGCCTTCACAACGTTCTGGTTCCTCGGCGCCAATCTGCACGCGCTCGACTGGCGGCAAATCGCGATTCCACTGGCAATCGGTTTCGTCGGTGCGGCGCTGGGCATCTTCGGCCTACCGGCAGCGCTTGGGGATCGCGGCGCGGCGCGTTGGTTAGGCGTACTGGCGGCGGCCGTCGCCGGTGTATGGCTGATGTTGCTGGGTGGATACGCCGTCCGCGGTGACCTCACGTGGATTCGCGTCTGGCGCGATACGCCGGCCGCATTCCTGGGCTTTGTGCCGTATCTGAACTTTCTGTGGTTCCGAGCGCTCGGATATCGCGTGGTGACGGTAGCCGAATAGCGGGACACTTGCCTCGACGGCGTGGCGAACGGCGTGAGCGTCCTGGACGCGCAGTACACTTCCCCTGCCCTGCTCTGCCCTGCTCCGTGGTTGCCGGTGACGAGCGATGAGTGCTTCTTGGGCGGGCCAGGTGAGGTTCACTCCCCTGCCCTGCCCTTGGTTGATCGGGCTTTGCGGCGTCGCCGAAGGTTGCGGCAATCGCGGAGGCTTGATCGGCCGTGTGTGGCGACTTGTTGACGCGGGACCATCGACGAATTTGCTCAGGTGTCAAATTCTTGCTTTCTTGTGGGCGGGGAATCGGTAGAATGGGGTCGGTTTTGCGTCCGTGCGGTGCATTTGGCGGGATTGAGATTATTTGCGGTTGATTCGGTGGCGTCGACGCTGGTTTGTGGGCGTTGTATTCAGCGGATTTCGTGAAACTCGTTTCCTGACGCGAGGGAATTAATCCGCACATGTCCCCATTGTTTTTTCTGCGCGTCGGACGCTGGTCGCTGGGCTGTGGCTGAGTTTTTTTTCGGCCGCGGCATGGTATGGGTGCTCTTTCTTCGTGACACGACGCGATGCAAGATTACGAAAAGCTCGGCGCGTTTTATCTTGGCAAGACGTTCGATCCCGAGGCGCAAACGCGGCGCGACGACCTGTTGCTCTATGACGCGAAGGACTTGACGACGCACGCCGTTTGCGTCGGCATGACGGGGAGCGGCAAGACGGGACTCTGCCTCACGCTGCTCGAAGAAGCCGCGATCGACGGGATTCCGGCGATTGCGATCGATCCCAAGGGGGACATTGGGAACTTGTTGCTCACGTTCCCGCAACTACTGCCCGAGGACTTTCGCCCATGGGTCGATCCGGCGACCGCGGCGCGGGCGGGGATGACGCCGGATGATTTCGCCCTGGCGACGGCGACGCAGTGGCGCGAGGGGCTTGCGTCGTGGGGACAGGAGCCGGAGCGGATCGAACGATTGCGCGCGGCGGCGGAGGTCACGATCTATACGCCGGGCAGCCAGGCGGGCATTCCGCTAACCGTGCTGCGGAGCTTTGCGGCGCCGCCGGCCGATTTGCTCGGCGACGGCGACATGTTACGCGAGCGGATCACGTCGTCGGCGTCGGGCTTGCTCGCACTGTTGGGCATCGACGCCGATCCTCTGCGGAGCCGCGAGCATATTCTGCTCGCGAACATACTCGATCGCGCGTGGCGCGGCGGCGAGGACGTCGATCTCGGCAACCTGATCCGCCAGATTCAGACGCCGCCGTTCGACAAGGTCGGCTTTCTCGATCTGGAAAGCTTCTTTCCGGCGAAGGATCGCTTCGAACTGGCGATGAGTCTCAACAATCTGCTCGCGTCGCCGGGGTTTTCGGGCTGGGCCAGCGGCGAAGTGCTCGACGTGCAGCGGTTGCTGTACACGAGCGCGGGCAGGCCGCGGGTGTCGATCGTGTCGATCGCCCATTTGTCCGAAGCCGAGCGGATGTTCTTCGTCACGATCCTGCTCAACGAGTTGATCGCGTGGATGCGCAAGCAGTCGGGCACGTCGAGCTTGCGGGCGATCCTGTACATGGACGAAGTGTTCGGGTATTTGCCGCCGACCGCCAATCCGCCGTCGAAGACGCCGATGCTGACGCTGCTCAAGCAGGCGCGGGCATACGGGCTGGGATTGGTGCTGGCGACGCAGAACCCGGTGGACCTCGATTACAAGGCGCTGTCGAACGCGGGGACGTGGTTTATCGGGCGGTTGCAGACGGAGCGGGACAAGGCGCGGGTGCTCGATGGTTTGGAAGGCGCGTCCGCGGCGGCGGGGGCGGCGTTCGATCGGGCGACGATGGACGCGATGATTTCGGGGTTGCGGAATCGCGTGTTCTTGTTGAACGACGTGCACGAAGACGCGCCGGCGGTCTTCGAGACGCGGTGGGCCATGTCGTATTTGCGCGGGCCGCTCACCCGCGATCAAATTGCCACGCTCATGCAAGACGCAAAAGTTGCGGTCGCGGCGGCGATGACGCACGGCGGCGGGGCGCACGCACACGCGGCGGTCTCGAGCACGGGCGCGCGAACGGTGCTGCCGCCGGACATCGAGGAGTTTTTCGTGCCGTGTCGCGATGCGATTTCGCCGGGGGAGAAACTGGTGTACCGCCCTGCCCTACTCGGTTCGGCGAAGGTGCATTATGCGAACGCGAAATTGGGGATCGAGACGCGGGAGTCGCTGGCGGTGCTGGTTGACGTGGACGGCGAAGCGCTGCCGGAGGAAGTTTGGGAGGACGCGGAGATTCGCGACGACGAGCCACCGGAGTTGGATACCCGGGCCGACGACGGGGCGACGTTTGCTCCCCTGCCCTCCCCTCTCGCGCAGGCGAAAACGTACAAGTCGCTCGTGGCGTCGCTTAAGAACTATTTGTATCGCAATCGGCGGCTGACGATCTGGAAGTCGGCGGAGTTGAAGGAAACGTCGCGGACCGGTGAGGCGGAGGCGGAGTTCCGGATCCGGCTGGCGCATGCGGCGAACGAACGGCGCGACGCGGCGATCGAAAAGCTGCGCGTGAAGTATCGGCCGAAACTGGACTCAGTGCGGGAGCAGATTCGCAAGGCACAGCAGCGAGTCGATCGCGAGAAGGAGCAATCGAAGCAGTCGATGTTCTCGGCGGCGCTATCGTTCGGCTCATCGGTGTTCGGAGCGCTCATGAGCCGCAAGATGGCGAGCGCGGCAAACGTTTCGAAAGCGGCGACGGCAGCCAGGTCGGCAGGGCGCGTCGCGAAGGAGCGGCAAGACATCGGGCAAGCGGAAGACACGGTCGAGGCGTATCAGGCGAGGCTCAAGCAACTCGAAACCGAGTTCGCAGTGGAAACGGAGAAGATTCGCGCGGCGTTCAGCGCCGAGGCGCTCGTGCTCGACGCGACGGAAGTGAAGCCGAAGAAGGCAGACGTGGACGTTTCGCGGGTCGTGCTGGTTTGGCGGCCGTGGCGCGTGGCGGCGGACGGGGAGGCGCGGTTGGCAGAGTGACGAGGACGAGCGCGGCGCTGATGGAGCTTGGCGACGTGTTGCCGGTCGGGTCTTGGGAATCAGTGATGATTGATGAGCGCTGAGCGATGAACGGCCGTTGGGGAGTTTATTAGGGTATTTCATGCTGTCGACCGGCTCGGTTTGCGTGGCCCTGCCCTGCCCCGAGTCGGAGATTTGAAATCGGAAATCTCAAATTTGAAATCCAGGATCCTGACCATCGCCGTTTCCTTCCTTTCCCTTCGCTTCCATTCCCTTCCTTAGACAGCCCTGCACTGCCCTACCCTGCCCTTCCCTCGGTTCTCAATGCCGATGGATTCACGAACGGCGTTCGTCACCACGACGTGTTCGGGCGGTATTGGTCGCTATGTCCTGTACGTCCGGAGCGATCACTAAGAGCGCGAAATACGGAAACTTTTCGCCAAACCTCCATGTTGGCTCGGGGGCCGACGATGAAATCGGATGACCGCACGGAGACTTCCGGCCATGTGCGCCGCGACGACGAAGCCTTGGGGAACGCTCGACATGCCCGCCGAGACCTTGTTGCGTCCGAAGCGTTCGTCGTTGCCGCCGCGCGAGGGGCAAACGGTATTGATCGTCGACGACGACGAGGCGATCGCCGAGTCGCTGGCGTTTCGGCTGCAAAAGCAGGGATATCACACGCTGATCGCCCATGCCGGCGAGCGCGGACTGGCAATGGCTCGGGCCGAGCGGCCGCATATCGTGCTTTTGGATTTGCGTTTGCCGGACATCGATGGGTTTACCGTGTGCGAGCAGCTCGATTCGGACCCAGCGACGTGCCACATTCCGGTGATCATTCTGAGCGGCATGGAGCGGCCGGACATCATTCGCCGGGCGCGGGCGGCGGGATGCACGTACTTCGTGCGCAAGCCGTTCGATCCGAACGCGCTCTTGATCCTGATCCAGAGCGCCGCGGGGCAAGTGCCGCCGGAGCACCACTTCGGGTAGACCGGCCGCGTGGGCTACAACAAGCGCAACACTTCGTCGAAGACGAGGCCGTTCGTGGCGATGCCTTCGCCGCTGTGGATCGTCGGTTGACCTCGCCAATCGGTGAACGTGCCGCCGGCTTCGACGAGGATCGGCAAGAGCGCGCCGGCGTCCCAGGCGCTCATGATGGGGTCGACCATGGCTTCGGCGCGGCCTGTGGCGACGAGCAGGTAGCCGTAGCAATCGCCCCAGGTTCGGGTGATACCGGCGGCGGCCTGGAGCCGGAGGAAGGCCCCTGCCCTGCCCTGCCTGGCGAAGCTGTCGACTTGCGAAACGACGAACAGGCCGTCGGCGAGCGACATCTTTTGCGAGACACGGGCCGGCGCGGACGGATTGTTCCCGCGTGCGTGCCAAGCGCCGCAGCCGCGGACCGCCCAGACGCGCTCGTCGAGCGCGGGAATCTCGATCACGCCGATCACGCTTTCGTCGCCACGTTCGATGCCGATGAGCGTTCCGTAGAGCGGCACTCCGGAAATGAACGACTTCGTGCCGTCGATGGGGTCGAGAATCCAGCGAAAGCCGGACGTGCCTTCCTTCGCCGGAAACTCCTCGCCGAGTATCGCGTCGTCGGGAAACGCAGCGGAGATTTCGTCGCGAAGGTAGAGCTCGGCATTGCGATCGGCGACGGTGACCGGCGAGGCGTCTGACTTGCGTTCGACCGCGAGGTCTGTCGCGCCGAAGTAGCGCAGCGTCAGTTCGCCGGCGACGCGGGCGATGCGAATCGCGAGTTGCAGGCGGGCGTCGGTGGCGGCGGCGTTTGGCTCGGTGTTCGTCATAGCGGACCAAGGTAGCAGCCGGCGCGCGGACAGGG
>QEVJ01000004.1 GCA_003576845.1 Planctomycetota bacterium | reverse complement strand
GAGAGCCAAATCGCTCCACGTCCCTCGAACCTCAATCCTCGCTCCTCCATCCTCGGAGTCTCGACCAATGAAATTCGGAATGAATCTGCTGCTGTGGACCGACACGCTCAAGGACGAGTTGATTCCCGTGCTCAAACAGCTCAAGAAGCTGGGCTATGACGGCGTCGAGTTGCCGATTTTCGAGTTGGACGTCGACAAGTACGCCCGCTGGGGCAAGATCCTCGATGATTTGGGACTGGGGCGCACGGCCGTCACGGTGCGCGGCGGCGACGACAATCCGATCAATCCCGATCCCATAGTGCGCGCCAAGGGCGTCGAGAACAACAAGCGGACGCTCGATTGCTGCCACGCGGCCGGCGCCACCATTCTCGTCGGACCGTATCACTCGGCGATCGGCGTATTCAGCGGCCAGGTTCCCACCGACGACGAGTTCAACTGGGGCGTCGATTCGATGCGGCAGACGGCCGAGTATGCGCAACAGGCCGGCGTGATGCTCGGCGTCGAATACCTCAACCGGTTCGAGACGTATTTGCTGACCAGCGTTGCCCAGACGGTCAAGTTCGTCAAAGCGGTTAAGCATCCGTATTGCCGCATGATGTACGACACGTTCCACGCGAATATCGAAGAAAAAGACATTCCCGAGGCGATCCGGACCGCGTCAAAGCACATGGTTCACGTCCATATTTCGGAAAACGACCGGAGCACGCCCGGGCAAGGGCACGTCCCGTGGGCCGAGACGTTCGACACGCTCAAGGAAGTTGGCTACGACGGGTGGCTGATGATCGAGGCGTTCGGGCTGGCTCTGCCGGCCTTGGCCGCAGCAACGAAGATTTGGCGGCGGATGTTCAAAAGCGAAATGCAGCTCGCCAAGGACGGTTTGGCCTTTATGAAGGACGAGTGGGCGAAACGGGAGAAGAAACGGGGCGCCGCCAAGAAACCGGCCAAAAAGCCGGGGAAGAAGGCCAAACGCTAAGCCCCTTGGTCCACGCGCAAGGGCATGGATACCGTCGGGACCTCCGAGAATAGTCTTGTTTGCGGACCGCCCTCGATCTAGGGATACTGCTTTTTATAAAAAATATCGAAAATTCGGTCGCCAAATCGTTGAAATCGAAATCGCGTCGTGTATATTCATTGTGCCAACGAGCACGATTTCGTCGTTGTATTGCTGCGGGATACGGAAGGGGCATCCTCCGGCTCGACGCACGTTCGTCCACCATGGCTTTGACGATACACCTTTCCGAGGACGAGGAGGTGGCTAATGCGGGTTCGCGAAATTCTGACCTGTGTCGTCGGCGTGCTTGCGCTTGCCGGCGTTTGTCCGGCCGGCGTTATCACTCCGACTGCGCCCGTCGGTACGGTTCGTGCCGACAACGCTACCTATCCCGTCGAGTTCGAACTCGATACGGAGTCCGGTCTTTGGGGCTTCAACTTCTTTCAAGAGACGGCCGGTTACCGCATTAGCTTCACCGGTATGGTCGATCCGGATCCGTCGATCGGCTATGGCTTGGCAGTGACCGACTTTGGCGCTCCGAGCAGCTTCGGGTTTACGATTGCGTCGCCCATCGTCGCCGTTCCTGCGCCGACGGAAGTCGTGGCCTCGATCGACGGCGGGTTGAACGATGTCACCGGCAACGGCATTTCGATCACGCCGACCCTGGCCGACGCCGATGGCGACGGCTTCGCTGAGTTGCAGATTGCCAGCGCCGGCTTGCCGCTGGAGAATTCCGGCGCCGATGTCGGTTTGGCGGCGTCCTTTGGCCCCGGTCCGGCGGGCGCCCAATACGTGTATGGGCCGTACGCCACGCCGATTCAGGCCGGACCCGTGAACGGGCCGTATACGACGCTGCAACTCGACGTCGGATTCATGTTGTCGGGCTCCGGCGACATTGCCGCTTTGACGGGTTTTACGGCGATTGCCGAGGACGGCGGAATCGTTCCCGAACCAAGCACGTGGGTGCTGGGCATCTGCGGACTCGCCGCTTTGGGCGCAGCAAAGCTGCGGCGCCGTCACAAGAACTGAGGAAACCCGCGGAACAATCGGGCGAGCGCGACATATTTGGAGTACCGGGTCGATCGAACACCGCAGTTGAGCATCTTCATCGAGAGGTAAGGCTAATGACGGCTCACTTCTATCGTGCATTCGTGGCCCTGGCTTTGGGCCTTGTATTCGCCGGCGCGTCGTCCGCCGATCCGATCGACGTCGGTGGTGGTTCTCCGGACTGGGTTCCCGTCGGCGGAGAAGGGCAAGTTCCGTTCGGCGTTCAGATGCGGGCGAACAATCGCGTTTGGAATCTTCCGATCCAAGCCATCGTCGGCTCCGATCGCCGTACCTTTCAGTGGATCTATGAAGACGACGTAAACGGCGATGGATTTCGGGCCATCGTGTCGGGCGTGCTCGATCCCGACCCGTCGATCGCTTGGGGCATCGCCGTTACCGACTTCGGCGCTCCCTCGACGTTTTCGTTCACGTTTACGACGCCGATCGTTCCGACCGGCAACCCAAGCGTCGTCGCCGGCTCGGTTTCGGGCGGTTTGACGGACGTAACGGGCAACGGCGTTTCGATCACGCCCGACGCGGCGCTGGGTGATCCGGACGGCGACACCGTTGCAGAACTGCAGGTTAACGAAGTTGGCGTCGGCGGCCCGCCGGTGTTCACGAACATGGGCGTGGATGTCGGTGGCGCAGTGGCGTTCGGCCCAGGCATTCCCGGCGCGAACTACACCTACGGTCCGTTCACCTCCGGCCCCATCGCTGGCCCGCCCGGCGTATGGACCTCGCTGCAATCGCGCGTTTCGTTCACGCTGTCGGGCGGCGGCGACATCGCTTCGCTTACGGGCTTTGCCAGCATCGTGCCCGAACCGAGTTCGATCGTAATTGTCGCGATGGGCGCGCTCGCGCTGGGCGGCATCGCCTGGCGTCGCCGCAAGAATTGACGATCGTTCGACAGTTCACTTTTTTCAATGCGAATCTCGCGTCGGCCGGCGGAATGATCGCCGGCCGATGTCGTTTGCTAACCTTGCCGCTGCGGCAACTGCACTCCCATACCGCACTGCAACGCCGACGATCGCAACGATTCGAGCACCCTCAAATATTCCTCCATCGCCAAACCGTCTACGCTAACGGCCCGCTGTTTCGCGACGCCATCGACGGCCCCGGCGGCGACGAGACGTTCGATCAGCCGGCGCTGTTCCGCGCCGGTCCAGTTCGCGGCCAGGTCGGCTCGTCCGCGAAGCACGGCGACGCTCAGGGCGAGTGCATAGGCGCCCCAGTCGCTTACGCCGGCGACGATCGTATCGTTCGCGGCAATGCGGCACGCCGTGCAAGCCGCCGGGCCGATGCGAATGGCCTCGCGCAGCACTGACCAGGGAAACTTGCCCATGCCGAGTTCATTGCCGCCGTCGCCGACGCCAATCGTCGCGACGTCGAGTCGTCGCGCGGTAATTTGCTCGAAGATCTGACCGGCGCGCGCCGTCACCCGGTCGATCACCGTACCGCGCATGTTGTGATGCACGCCGCGATGTTCCGGCGGGACTTCGCGCGCAAAGCGTTCCGCGGCGGCAGCCCCTTCGCGATCGGCGACGCTTTCGATCGTATGGCTCGGCCCGGCGCGTTCAATGGCCACGACGTGCGTCAGGCCGCACGCGAGTTGCTCATCGAGAAACGCTTCGGTCCAGGCGTCCGCACTCACGACGTCGATCGGCATTTCGACGATCTCGCAGCGCGGCGAAGTCAAATTCCACAACGAGCGGCCCGCGTCGAGCAACGGTACGCCATACGCGTCGCTCAAGAGCACCACGTTGACGCCAAGCTCGCCGAGCGCCCGCGCGAGAAACAGCGTTCCCGGCGGACCGTCGGTTTCGGCGGCCGGTGGATCGGCGTCGACGATGCAGAATCCGGTGATGAGCGCGACGCGGCTGGCAGACCGAGCTAGATGGCGCGCGGCGCTTTCGAGATCGCCGAATCCCAGCGGTCGCCCGTCGTAAACGAAGCTCGCCACACCGCGACCGCCGGGATCGCGTCGAATGAGGGTCTCCCACTCGGACCACGGCGGTGTCGTCGACAAATCGGTCCGTTTGCGGCCTTCGGCATCAGGCATTTTCGGACTCATGCGGTAGTGCGCGCTCAATGCGGCTCGCGGAGAGCCGAACCGATCCGCGCGGCATCAAGATTTCACGGCGCGACGGGATTCGCAGCTATCTGCGGACGTGCTAGAATCTGCGGCTTTATGGTTCGAGCGGCGCGGGGTCGTGGCCGGATTTCCGGCGACGGGGCTGTCGTTGGAAGCGGCGAAATTGGGGGTAATTGCCGGGGGTGGTTGACAAGGAGCGTGAAAGGGCTACAAATTAGGAGCGGGACTTTGTGAAAAAAATCACAAGCTGGTTCCGCGGGCCATTTTCGCGCCCAATTCTTGCCCCCAAGCTCGTATCTGCAAACGGTTTGCGATCGGCCTGCCAAAGGCCGTGCACACCGCGGTCAGCCGAGTTTTTGAGAGCACGTCCGCACTGGGGACTCGGTACAGAGTGTATTGCAATGGCGGAAAAGAAGAAACTGTCGACCGCCGAAATCCTGGCGATGGCCCGCGGCAAGGCGGCCGAGGCATCCGCTGCCAAGCCCGCCGGCGAGTCGCCATCGCCGGAATCTGCGGCACCGGCGAGTGAGCTGCCCGCCGCTTCGGCCGAGCCAGATTCCGCGGCCGCCGTCGAGAAGAAACCGGCGCCCAAGCCGGCGGCGAAAGGCGGCGCTCGGCCCAGCGTTGCGGAAATGATGGCTATGGCCCGCGCCCAAGGCGGCGCGAAGAGTGCGGCTCCCGCGGAAAAGCCACCCACCGAGAAGAAGCCGGTCGAAAAACCCGCTGCCAAACCCGCGGCTGTAAAACCGGCCGCCGAGAAGTCGGCTCCCGCCAAGTCCGGCGGCCCGAAGGACACCGCGAGTATTCTTGCCGCGGCCCGCGGCGCGAAGCCGGGTCCAATGACGAAGGCCGAAGCGGCCGCTGCGGCCACATCGCCCCCAGCGAAGCCCAAAGCGGTCGCGCCGCCGATGCCGACTAAGCCCGATTACGCAAAACCGAGTCCGAAGCCGGTGGCAAAAGCTGTCTCGGCCGACGAATCGCGCCGCGGATTTTTGCACGTGATGCTCGGCTCGTTCCTGGGCATTGGGATGACGTCGCTGGCCAGCGTTTCCGCATTGTGGACGCTCGGGTTTGCCCGCTTTATGTTTCCGAACATTCTCACCGAGCCGCCGAGCC
Organism: Planctomycetota bacterium; assembly: GCA_003576845.1. Lineage (GTDB taxonomy): Bacteria > Planctomycetota > Planctomycetia > Pirellulales > PLA5 > PLA5. The sequence goes on along the minus strand of QEVJ01000004.1, from coordinate 93,587 downwards.
GCTTCAAAGCGGGTCCGAAGGAAGGCTTCTCGCCCGGCACGGTGGAAGAGAAGTTCAAGGCGCAATACGGCGTGTGGGTCGTCAATGGCGACTACAACGGCCAGCAACAGATCTACGCGCTCAAGACCGTTTGCACCCATCTAGGCTGCACGCCGAACTGGCTTGAGGCCGAGCAGAAATTCAAATGCCCCTGCCACGGCAGCGGTTTTTATAAGGACGGGATCAACTTCGAGGGTCCGGCCCCGCGTCCGCTCGAACGCTATGCGATTCGCATCGCCGATGACGGTCAGGTGGAAATCGACCGCAGCCGCACGTTCCAAGAGGAACTCGGCCAATGGGCCGACCCGGCATCCTTCATCCCGGCAACGGCGTAACGTCGATCCTGTCTTTCCCTAGGTCTTCAGCCCACAGCCTCCGGCCGCTCCCCATGCCCTCACTCGGCGAACTCGTCCGCAACTCGCAGATTTGGAAGAGCGTCTTCCGCCATCCTGCGCCGCTCGATCGGCGCAACCGGATCGTGGTGATGCTCACCAACTTCTTCTTGCACCTGCACCCCGTGTCGGTCAAGAAGCAGGGCATCGCGCTGAGCTACACGTGGTGTATGGGCGGCGTGACGTTCTTTCTGTTCCTGGTCGAAACGGTCACCGGCGTGCTCTTGATGTTCTACTATCGGCCCACGCTCGAATGGGCGTATGCCGATATCCTCGCGCTGCGCGACGTGGCGTCCCTGGGGATATTGCGCGAGTTGCATCGCTGGGGCGCCCATGCGATGGTGATTACCGTCTGGCTCCACATGTACCGCGTGTTCTTGACCGGCAGCTACAAGCCGCCCCGCGAGTTCAACTGGGTCGTCGGCGTCGTGCTGTTGCTTTTGACGTTGCTGTTATCCTTTACGGGTTACTTGCTGCCGTGGGACCAGTTGGCGATTTGGGCCATCACGGTCGGTTCGAACATGGCCCGCGCCACGCCGATTCTCGGCTACGAAGGTCCGTTCCAGGGCGTGCTGAACGTCGATGGCATCGACATGATCACGCAAGGTTCCGACGCCCGCTTCGGGCTGCTCGGCGCGCGGTTCGTCGGCGAAGAGACGCTGAACCGCTTTTACGTGTTGCACTGCGTCGCCATTCCCTTGGCGGCCGCATTGTTGATAGCGATTCATTTTTGGCGCGTGCGCAAAGACGGCGGCATCAGCGCGCCGCTATAGTGCCGCGATTTTTTGTTGGGTGATTTGTAGGGTGGGGCGAACGAAGTGAGGCCCACCGGATTGCATTTCGCGGTTGAATTGGCGGTGGGCCTCACTTTCGACCCACCCTAAGCGTTGGCGATGCGATTGCTTTAACCGAAGCCCGTCGCCATGGCGGGACAAACGAGCGACTTTCCGGCTATGCACTTTCCCGCACTATTGGCCGCCGGCGGTTTGATCGATCAGGCAACGTTCCTGAGCGGCGTCAAGGGCTTCTTGACGATTTACTACCTCGGCCTGGCGATCACCAATGCCGTCGCGGCTTTCTTGCTGTGGCATCATTGGCATCGCCCTAAGGCGGCGCTCGTCTGGACGATCGTCGCCACGGTTTTCGGCGGCATCCTCGCCCCGATGGCCGGCAGCGGCGACCCGTATTGGACGCCGCGCATGCCCGAGGCAATCGTCAGCTTCCTCAACTCTTGGCTGTCCGGCCAGGTCGGGGCGATCGTCTACACGATCGGCTCGGTCGTGTTCTTGAGCGTGTTGTATCTCGGGCGCGACTTCTTCGTCCGCCCGATGGTCGCTTGGACCGGCCTGAACCTTGCGCTGCTGGCGATGGGCCTGTCGATGGTCAACCAGAATTTCTGGCAAGTCGTGAGCAAGGGCGACAACATCCCGATCGTCGGCCTGATGTTTCTCTTGGGCTTCTTCACGTGGCTCGCGACGTACCGCGCCGTGATCAACGACAAGCGGATCGCCGAAGGGCTTCCGCCGCTGGAAAAGCTCGACGACGAAAAGGTGCTCGTCTGGCCGGACCTGGTCTATACCGAGCTCGTGTGCATGCTCGCCCTGACGGCGTTCTTGTTGGTGTGGGGCATTCTAATCCAGGCGCCGCTCGAACAGCCCGCCAGCTCGGTCAAAACCCCCAACCCGTCCAAGGCGCCGTGGTACTTCCTCGGCCTGCAAGAGATGCTCGTCTACTTCGACCCGTGGATGGCGGGCGTGGTCGCGCCGAGCCTGATCATCGTCGGCCTGATGGCGATTCCCTATCTCGACTTCAACAAGAAGGGAATGGGCTATTACACGATCAACGAGCGGAAGTTCGCATATCTGAACTTCCAATTCGGCTTTCTCGTTTTGTGGGTCACGCTGATCGTTATGGGCACCGTGCTCCGCGGACCGAACTGGAACTTCTTCGGTCCCTTTGAGCCGTGGGACTCGCACAAGGTCGAGGCGCTTAAGAACGTCGACTTGTCGGAGTACTTCTGGATCGGGCTCTTGAACCGCGGCCTTCCCAAGGCGCCGACAGGCAGCGGCTTCTTCGTCGAGCTGGGCTACATTCTGCTCCGCGAGTCGCCCGGCTTCATCCTGATGGGGATTTATCTGTTCGTCGTGCCGCCGGCGCTCGCCATCGGCACGACGCTGTTCCGCAACATGTACCTCAAGATGGGCTTCTTGCGGTACATGCTGATGACGAACCTGCTGCTGATGATGGCCATTCTGCCGATCAAGATGGCCCTCCGCTGGTCGTTCAACCTGAAGTACATCATCCACATCGACGAGTGGTTCCTGAATTTCTAGCGCTGTCCCGTTTGCATTTGCCGACCCTCGACCCCTGACCCCCGACCCGCGACCCATGCCTGCAACGGAACAAACCTGGCGCAGTCTCAAGACGATGCACGTCGTCTTTGGCGTGTCCGCGCTCGCCTTGTTGGTGACGACGCTGTGGATGCTCGTGGCCGACCACAACAAGCCATGGCGCGAGCCGCAGCGACAGTTCCGCGTCGTCGAAACGCGGTATCTGAATATGAAGGCGCTCGAGCAGGAAACGGCGGCGTTCGAGGCCCGCTTGGCGGAACTCGAACGCGCCGAAAAGGCCGCCAAAGCGTCGGCGGTGCCGGCGGAGATCGTCGAAGGGTTCGTGGCCCTAGCCCGCAGTCTCGACGAGGATTTCCAGACGAAGGTTGGCGATGCCCGAATCGACGCCGTCGCGAAGGCGCAAGAAAAGCTCAATGAAGCCGCCGCAAAACCGGATAACGCGGACGCGGCGACCGCCGCTCGCGAAGAGCTTGTCTCGGCGATGCGGGCCGTCATCAAGCAGGTCCATTTCGTCGAGAACGTCACGGCCAACGAGAAGAAAACGGCCGGTTCGATTCGCGACCAGGCCCGCAGCAGCTACGATCTCGCCAACCGCGATGAATTGTCCGCCAAGGTTGCCGACGAGCGTCTGGCAGCCTATCAGAAGGTCGAAGCCGAGGTGGCCGAGCTCGACCGCCGGATCCAGGAAATCAAGAACGGCCGCACGAAGCTCGATGGGTTCCTCGCTCAAATCACGAAACCGGTCGAAGACGCGGCGAAGGCCCTAAGCGACCACCGCAAAGAACTCGATCGGCTGCACAACGCGGCAATCGAGCGTTCGGGCAAACATCCGTGGGTCCGCTGGCTGATCGACATGCCGATCATCAACGCGTTCGGCGGTCCCTCGCGGCCGCACCAGATCTGGCTGCCGGAGCTCAAGATTAAGTACCCGCTCAATCAGGTTGCGCGATTCGATCGCTGCATGACGTGTCACCAGGGCATGGACCGCGCGAAGCCCGGCTCGGCCACCGACCCGGCCTTTCCGCACGAGCGGCGTCTATTCGTCAACTTGATCCCGCAGAAACCGGCGCCGGTCAAGGAAGGCGAGGAAACGCCGCCGACGCTCGAAAACGTTTACGGAATGAAGCTCGCCGATGAAGGGCTGCTCGACTCCTTGGCGGTCACGGTCGTCGTGTTCCCTCAGTCGAATGCGGCCAAGGCGGGAATGCAAACGGCCGACGTCATCGAGGCCATCGGCGGCGCCCGTGTCATCGACCGCGAGATGGCCCGGCGGCTGCTTGTCGACGGCGCCAAGTGGGGCGAGCCGATTGCCGTCGAGGTGCGCCGCGGCCTGCCGCATCCGTTCTCGGCGCATCCGCGGCTCGACCTGTTCGGCTCCGATTCGAGCCCGCATCCGTTCGGACGCTTCGGGTGCACGATTTGCCACGAAGGCCAGGGGACGGCGACGGCGTTTCAACACGCCGAGCACACGCCGAGCACCGTCGCCGACGAAGACCGCTGGCGCCGCGACTTCAAGTGGTACTCGAACCACTACTGGGACTGGCCGCAGAAGCCGAAGCGGTTCGTCGAGAGCAGTTGCTTGAAGTGCCATCACGAGGTAGTCGATCTGCGGCCCACCGACCGCTTTCCGCAACCGCCCGCGCCGAAGCTCGTGCACGGCTACGACCTGATCCGCGAGTACGGCTGCTTCGGCTGTCACGAAGTGAAAGGCTATGCCGGTCCCGACAAGCGGATCGGCCCGGACATCCGCGTGGAACCCGACTACTACGCCTGGGCGATTTTGCTCAAGCAACAGATCGAACCGCGGCTTATGGAACATGGTCCGCAGTTGCAGACGGCGCTCGATGCGGAGATGAAGATCGCCGCGGAGCGCGACAAGATCGCGGCCGAAAAGACGCAGGCCACTGCCGAAAAGCGCGACGCGGACGTCGCCGAGCTGACGGCGAAGGAGGAAGAGCTCAAGAAATCGCTGGCCGAAGCGACCGCGAAACGGATCGCCGTCGAAACGCCGATCGGCGAGCTGCGGCGCTTGTTGGATCTTGCCGAGCACGTCCGCGTGATGCCGGAAGACGCCGCCGCGCGGGCGAAGATCATGTCCGCGCTCGCCGACGATGCCGAAAAGGCAAAAGTTGGCAGCGACGCCACGGACGAGGTTGCCGGGACGGCGACGGCGCCTTTGCTTTCGGCCGCCGCCCATCGCATGGGCGACAAGTTCAAGGACGTGGAAACGCCCGGCGACATGCGCAAGGTTGGTCCGAGCTTGCGGTTCGTCGGCGCGAAGGTCGACGGCGCGTTTCTGCACGATTGGATCAGCAATCCGACGCACTTCCGCCCGACGACCAAGATGCCCCGCGTGTTCGGCCAGCACGCCCATCTCGAAGGCAAGAGCCTCGCCGACGCGAAGCGGTTCGAGGCCGTCGAGATTCAAGGCGTCGTTGCCTATTTGATGGACAAGAGCCAGCCGTTCACGTACATGACGCCGCCGCAGTCCGACGAGGAGGCCGACGCACAAGTCGAACGCGGCCGGCAGTCGTTCACCACGCGCGGGTGCCTGGCCTGCCATAGCCTTAAGGACGAGGGCCGCGCGGATGCGGACGATCTCGTCGCGGCCGCGCTCGCGGCCGGCAACGAACACCAGGGTCCCGATCTCTCAAAGATCGGAGCAAAGCTCGCCGCGGGCGCCCGCGAAAATGGCCGCGATCCCGCCAGTTGGCTCTACACCTGGCTCAAGCAGCCGAATCGGTATCACGCCCGCACCAAAATGCCGAACCTGCTGCTCGATCCGGTCGAAGTACTGGACGCGACGGGCAAGCCGGTGATGGAGGACCGCGACGGCAGGCACGTCGCCAAGACGACCGATCCGGCCGCCGACATCGCGGCGTATCTGTTGAACCTCGGAGGTTGGGAGCCGACGCCCGCTCCGGCGCTGAACGTGAAGGACCTCGACGAGCTGGCCCTCATGCACCTCGCCAAGGCTTATCGCGAATCGGAGGCGGTCGAGATTCTCAAGACGGGTCTGCGTCGCGATCCGGCCGAGCTCAAGGGCGACGACGTCGAATTGGCCATCGGCCGCGGCAAGCCCAATGAGCCGGCGCCGACGCTTTCGCCGCAAGAACTCGAACGCCGCAAGCTGCTCTACGTCGGCCGCCGCGCGATCAGCAAGTACGGCTGCTTCGGCTGCCACGACATTCCCGGCTTCGAGGACGCGAAGCCGATCGGCACGGGCCTGGCCGACTGGGGACGCAAGGAAGTCGACAAGCTGGCCTTCGAGCAAATCGCCCACTACCACAGCGGCGGCCACGGTCCGGCCGGTCCCGGCGATGCACACGGCGCGGAAAGCGGCCACGGTTCGGCGAGCGGCAACGGCGCGATGACCGACGAGGAAAAACGCAAGGCCGACAACCACGAGTACTTCCACCACCAACTGTTGCACGGCACGCGCGACGGTTTCATCTGGCAAAAACTTCGCGAACCGCGGAGCTACGATTACAGGAAGACGGAAACGAAGACGTACAACGAATGGCTGCGGATGCCGATGTTCAACTTCCCGCAGGGCGAGGACGACATCGAAGCCGTCATGACGTTCGTGCTCGGCCTCGTATCGGAGCCGCCGGCGCCGCAGTACGTCTACAACCCGCCGCCGCGGCAAAAAGCCGTCGTGGAAGGGCTGAAAGTGCTCGAAAAATTCAACTGCGCCGGGTGCCACGTGCTGCGGCCGGAGCGCGTCGCGGTGAAGTTCGAGCCGTCGCGCGGCGACGAGCCGAGTCGCTTCCCGGCGCCCGAGGCGTTCCGGGGCTACGACTTCCTCCGCAAGGAGCCGACGCCCCAAGCGGTGGCCCAGTCGCTGGCGGCCGGCTACGACGCGCGGACGCTGGCCGTGCTGCACGGGCTGCCGGCCATGTCTGCTCCCGACTTAAAGCCCTACCTAATCGAAGAGGACGGCACGGTCTACGAGCCCGATCCGGAGTCGCCGCCGCCGGCCGAGTTGTTCCGTCCGTTCCTGCTGTGGAAGGACGTACTCGTCGACGGCAAGATGCACTACGTCGGTCAGAAGCCGACCAACGTGCCGACGTGGCTCGTGGACGAGTCGCAATCGGCGCCGGCCTGGGGCGGAACGGCCGCGCGGCTGATGATGCCGCTCGTGTATTCGCTCACCAAGCCCGTCCGCGGCGACTTGACCGGCGATGGCACGTGGGCGCTGGTTCCGCCGCCGCTCATTGGGCAAGGCCACAAGACGCAGTCGGCGTGGCTATACGACTTCCTGCTCGATCCGCATCCGATCCGCCCCGCGGCCGTGTTGCGGATGCCGAAGTTCAACATGTCGACCGACGAAGCCAACAAGCTCGTGGCGTATTTCGCCGCGGCCGAAGAGGCCGAGCATCCGTATACGTTCGATCCGCGGACGCGCTCTGCCCATCTCGCCGCGGCCGAAGCGGAGCGCGAAAACCGCCTCGACGACGCTTTGAAGCTCGCGGTGGTGGTGTGCAAACAGTGCCACCTCATCGGCGACTTCAAGCCGGCCGGCTATGCGGCGGCAATGGCCCCGAATCTCGAACGGATCCACAAGCGGATTCGGCCCGATTATCTGCGGCAATGGCTCGCCAAGCCGACGTCGATCCTGCCGTACACGAATATGCCCGCCAACTTCGAGCGGTACGAACTGAACAACCAGGGCCTATACCACGGCACGAGCCAGGAACAGCTCGACGCGGTGGTCGACCTGTTGCTGAACTACGATCAGATCATGAAGGAGCGGACCACGGTCAGCAAGCTCGTCGAAGAATGGGCGCCGCCGGCAGCCGCGACGGACGCGGCCGCGGGCACGGCTCAGCCGACGAGCACCGCCGAACCGGAAACCACGCAGTAGAGCAACGTCAATACGGAAAACGTGGGCGTAGTAGTCCTGCGTTCGACCCATACAATAAAGGAGCCTCCCTATCGTAACGGTTGTGCCGGTCGCGCGACGGCGGCTCATTCGAGTTGGCCGTTTTCGCTCCCGTCTCCGCCGTTCCCGCCTTTTTTTGCGTAGCCTTTCGTGAGTCGTTCGTTTCCTCGCCGCCCAGGGATCATCGCGGGCGGTACCCACCGGTCGAGCGTTCGTGCGAACTGAATCGCCGCGACGGCCAAGGAGAGATGATGATGAGACAAGTTCAGGTCCTGATGCTGACCGCCGTCGCGGCGCTCGTGTCCGCGCAAGTCGCCCACGCCGTCGATTACGGCACGATCAAGGGGACGTTTACGATCAAGGGCATGACGCCGTCGATGAAGAAGATCGTGCCGAACAAGGACGTCGAGGTCTGCGGCAAGCAGGAGTTGCACGAAGAAGTGCTCGTCGTCGGGAAGGACGGCGGCCTGGCCAACGCGCTGATCTACGCGCTCGGCGATGCAAAGGACGCCAACAAGCCGATGGCCAACATTCACGAAAGCTACAACGCGCTCAAGGCCGAAGCGGCCGTGCTCGACAACAAGGGCTGCCGATTCGAACCGCGGCTGGCCGTCGTCTGGACCGCCCAGAAGTTCACGATCAAGAACTCCGATCCGAGCATCGGTCACAACAGCTTCGGCCAGCCCTTCGCCAACCCGGCGTTCAATCCGCTGATTCCCGCGGGCGGCAGCGTGACCGTGCCGCTCGACAAGCCCGAGAAACTGCCGTTCAAGGTCTCGTGTAGCATCCATCCGTGGATGGGGAGCTACGTCATCGTGCGGCCGGATCCGTATGCGGCCGTTTCGGGCGAGACGGGCGCGTTCGAGATGGTCAACGTCCCGGTCGGCGAGCACACGTTCCAACTCTGGCAGGAAACGCTCGGCTATCTTAAGGCCGTTACGATCAATGGCAAAGCGGAAAAGGAACGCCGCGGACAATATAAGATCGCCGTCAAGAAGGGCGACAACGAGTTGAAGATCGTCGTCGACGCCAAGGACTTCAAGACGCAGATCGACAAGGTGAAGTAAGGACTCGCCGGAAGCTCCCATTACGAATCCGCCGTCGCGTTGGCCGGTCGACTTTTCGATCGGCCGGCGCACTCGCGGACGAAAAACATCGGCCCGCATGACCCGGCTCCCCCGCACGCTGACCTACCTCGCGGCATGGTTCTTCATGCTCGCGGCGGTCGGTTGCGCGCCGCCGCCGGCTGCGAAGCGTGCGGAATCGCGATTGGACACGGCTGCGGGCGAGGCCGCAAAGCCGCTCGCGACGCAAGCAATTGTTTCGCCGGTCGCGGCCGCCGCGACGAGTTCGCAACCGACTGCCGCGGCTGCCGAGAATCCGCCGCCCGATGCCGCCGCGGGCGAATGGGGCACGATCTCGGGCAAATTCAAGTTCGTCGGCGACGCGCCGGAAATGAAGGACATCTACCCCTATAAGGATGCTTTCGTTTGCGGGGTAAAAGAGACGCTACGCGACGAGCACTTGATTGTCGGCAAATCCGGCGAATTGGCGAACGTGGTTGTGTACGCGATGCGCGATTCGGCCAAGTGGGGCGATGCCATTTCGCCGATTCATCCGTCTTATGAATCCAGGAAGAAGACCGACGTTCTGCTCGACAACGTGAATTGCCGGTTCGAGCCGCACGTCGTCGCGGGGTGGACGCAGCAGCGATTCCTCTACCGCAATTCGGACCCGAGCATCGGCCACAACGCATTCGGACAACCGTTCGCCAACCCAGCGATCAGTCCGCTGATTCCTGCCAGCAGCGAGTATTACGTCGATTTTCGCAAGCCCGAGCGATTGCCGTTCCCAGTTTCGTGTTCAATTCATCCGTGGATGAAGGGCTACATCCTCGTCCGCCCCGACCCGTACTTCGCCGTTTCCGCCAAGGACGGCACGTTCAACATCGCGAACCTTCCTGCCGGTGAGTTTTCGCTCCAGCTTTGGCACGAGTCGCTCGGCTACCTGAAAACGATTGCGGTCGGCGGCAAGTCGCGGGAGGACAAGAAGGGCGTTCACGCCTTCGCCGTCAAGCCGGGCGACAACGACCTCGGCGAAATTGCCGCTGCCGCCAAGGATTACGCGAAGCAACTCGACATGCTGAAATAGCGTTTCACGTTCAGGAATCCGAGCCATCATGCGTTCCCATCGAATCACATTCGCGATCGCCGCGCTCATGTTGGCCGCGATCGCGCTGTCGGCGTCCGGCTGTTCGCACGAGACCGAGTCGCGGGCGACCGCCGACGCCTCCGAAGTCGAGGCGCTCACGAAGCTGTTCACCGCCGGCGAAAAGGCGGCCACGGAAACGCCCGCCGCGGCGACGTTCCAGCACACGGGCGGTTTTCAGACGATCAGCGGCCGCATCCGGTTCGACGGCACGCCGCCCCCACGGAAGTCGATGCTCGACAGCATCACGAAAGACCGCGAAATCTGCGCCCCGGGCGGCGCGGATGTCCTTTCGCCGGCGCTGATCGTCAACGGCCAGAACAACGGCATCAAGAACGTGATTTTGTTCCTCAAGACGGAGAAGGGACGCGAAGTGCCCCTTCACGAATCGGCCAAGACGCCCTCCGGCGCGGTTCCGTCGATGGATAACAAGGACTGCTTGTTCGTGCCGCACATTACGGTCGTGAACTTCGCGGTCGGCTCGATTCCGCTCAAGAATCTCGACCCGGTCGATCACAATATGAACATCCAGACGGTCGTGAACATCGGCAAGAACTCGACGATCCCGAAAAACTCGTCGAGCACGTACGAGGTGACGGCCGAAGAACCGATGCCCGCGCCGGTAAGCTGCACGATCCACCCGTGGATGAAGGGCTATCTGCACGTCCGCGGGAACAATTACTTCGCCGTGACGGACGAGAACGGCAATTTCAAGATCGAGAACCTTCCGACCGGCGACAAGCTGACGATTCAGGTCTGGCACGAAGCCGGCTCGCGCGGCGACAAGGGCGGGGCGATCAACGGACTGACGATCGGCGGCGGCGCGGCCACGGCGATCAAGGGCGGATTCACGATCACGCTCGACAAGGACAACCCGCCCGCGGAACTCGATATCGCGGTGCCACCAGCGTCGCTGCCGGGCGCCTAACGATCGCGATACCCCGCGGCGAGAAAAAGACACGAAAGTTCGACACTACGGCCCAACAGTTCGATATGAAACGTACACTTTCCAAAGCGCGACCATCGGTCCTGGCGCTCGTGACGCTCGCGGCGTCGCTCGCATCGCTGGCCGGCTGCGACCAGTCGTCGCAGGCCTACTTTACGGCGACGAGCGCGCCGAAAGCCGAGATTCAACGCTCGATCGACCGGCTCGACGCCAGCCTGGCCACCGCCAAAGACGAACAGAAGGAAGACATCCGCACGAGCATCAAGAACCTCGAAGAGGAGCTCGGCGCACTTCCCGAGAAGCAACGCATCGTCACGACGATCGTCGACGCGATGTTCGGCACGCCGGACAAACCGATCGTGCTTTCCGCGACCGGCTTGGACGCGAACAAGATTCGCCTCGCCGCCGGCCCTACTACGGCCAACCAAGACGGTAACACCGGCGGACTCTATCGCCGGCATTGCGTCCACTGTCACGGCGTCGCGGGTAACGGCGCCGGGCCGACGGCCGAGTTTCTCAACCCCTATCCGCGCGACTTCCGCCACGGCTGGTTCAAGTTCAAGTCGACGGGCATCAACGAGAAGCCCACCGACGACGACCTTCGCCGCATCCTGCGCGAAGGGATTAACGGCACGGCGATGCCGTCATTCAAGCTGCTCCCGGCCGCCGAAATCGACGCGCTCGTCGAGTACGTCAAGTATTTGAGCATCCGCGGCGAAGTGGAGAACACGCTCTACAAACGCTTCGACGACGACGGCATCAAGGAAATGCTCGCCGGCGCCATGAAAGGGGGCGAAGCGGGCGACGAGTTTCGCGCGCTCATCATCGAAGATCTCCTCTCCGACGAAGCGACCGGCGTGATGGCTACGTGGAAGCGGGCGAACGAGCGAATCGTCGAGGTGGTCCCGCGGCCGGAAGTCTCGTCCGAGGAATCGATCCAAAAAGGCCGCGAGATTTTCTACGGCAAGGGCGGTTGCGTACAGTGTCACGGCGATTCGGCGATGGGCGACGGCCAGACATATTACGTCAACGACATCGACGCGACGCGGAGCAACGCGATCAAGCAGTTGGTCAACCCATCGTTCCCGATGCAGGCGCTCAAGCCCCGTAACTTGCGCTACACGGTCATCCGCGGCCCGAGCCGCGATATCGACCTCTATCGCCGGCTGCGCAACGGCATCGACGCGGTGGGTATGCCCGCTCCGACGATTCCACCCGAGGAAGTCTGGCATCTGGTCGATTACGTGAAGTCGTTGCCGTACGAATTCAACGAGCCGGGACCGACGCAGAGCGAAAACACGCGGGCGAACTGAATCGACGTAGGACGGTCTTCAAGTCCGTTCTACGCGGATCGAACCAAAGAACAAACACCGACAAGCGACAAGCGAGCGATCGCCGCCGACAGGGCGCCGAGGAGCATCATGGGTAAGGCGAAGTATTGGAGCATCGTGTATCTGATGGTGCCGATCTTTGGCGTGGGGCTGTTCGTGGCCGCCCCGGCGCTGAGGATGTGGCTCCCCGCCGACGTATCCGAGCACGGGCACACGATCGACCATTTGTTCGTGTTCATTATGTACCTGACGGGCGCGGTGTTCGTGGCGACCGAATGCGCCCTGGTATGGTATCTGTGGAAATACGATTCGAAGAGCAACCCCGCGCCGACCAAATTCACCCACGGCAGCCACAGTCTCGAAGTCGTGTGGACGATCCTTCCCGCGGCGACGCTGTTGTTCATCGCCATTTACCAGATCAACGCCTGGGCGGATCAGAAGCTCGTCCGCCGCGCGCCGGTCGAGTCGGTCGGTCCCGACGGCGTGCGGGGAACGGCCGACGACGTGCCCAAGGCGCCGATCGCGGAGGTCACCGGGCGGCAATTCGAATGGCGGATTCGCTATCCCGGCCCGGACGGCGTTCTGCACACGCGAGACGATCTCTTGGACGTCAACGACCTACACATTCCGGTCGACGAAGAGCTGGTGCTCGTCATCAAGAGCGAAGACGTGCTGCACAGCTTCTTCCTGCCGAATTTCCGCGTCAAGCAAGACGTGGTGCCGGGCATGAAGCAGAAGGTCTGGTTCAAGGCCGTCAAAGGCAGCGAAGGCCGCAGCTACGACCTGGTGTGCGCCGAGCTGTGCGGCTGGGGGCATTACAAGATGAAGGGCCGCGTGACCGTCGATACGCAATCCGACTATCGGGCGTGGCTCGAAAAGCTGTCGTTCGAGCAGCACAAGACGTCGGAACCGCCGCCGGCGACCGCGGAAGAGCAATAACATTCGACTGTAGGAGGCGAATCCTTTCGCCGAAAAGCGCCGCGAGAAAGCTCCGTCGGCGAAAGGATTCGCCTCCTACAGATGTCCAAAGAATTCCATATCCCCAACCGGCAAGCCGCTCCCGCAAGCGTCGCCGCCATTCGTTCGAAACGAGTACCGCGTCATGAGTAGTCACGCCCTAGGCGATCACGGACACGCCGCCCACGCGCACGATCTGCACGATCACGCCGCGCACGGCCACCAGATGAGCTTTATCGGCAAGTACATCTTCTCGAGGGATCACAAGATCATCGGGTTGCAGTTCTTGTTTTCGACGCTGCTGTGGTTCATCGTCGGCGGTTTGCTCGCTTTGGGCATCCGCTGGCAACTCGCCTATCCCTGGTCGAAGCTGCCGATTCTCGGGGACATGCTCTTTTCGGGCGAGGCCGGCCAGATGTCGCCGGAGTTCTACACGGCGCTGTTCACGATGCACGCGACCGTGATGATCTTCCTGGTCATTATTCCGATTCTCGCCGGGGCGTTCGGCAACTTCCTGATTCCGCTGATGATCGGCGCGGACGACATGGCGTTTCCGACGCTGAACATGCTCAGCTACTGGTTCATGTGGCCGGCGTTCGTGTGCTTCGGCATGACGTTTCTCACCGCTGGGCACGGGGCCGGCTCGGGCTGGACCAGTTATCCGCCGTTGTCGGTCATCGAATCCGCCGCGCCTGCCAGCGGCATGGCCCAGACGTGGTGGCTTTTGGGCGTCACCTTCGTCGGCGTGTCGTCGATGCTCGGGTCGGTCAACTACATGACGACAATCATCCAGATGCGCGCGCCCGGCATGACGATGTTCCGGATGCCGATGACGATCTGGGGTATGTTCATCACGGCGATTCTGCAAGCCTTCGCGCTGCCCGTGCTCACGGCGGCGGGCTTCATGCAGTTGCTCGATCGGGTATGGGACACGGGCTTCTTCGTCGCCGAAGGGGCCACGGCCAACAATGCCGCGGCGATGAGCGGCGGGGGGCAACCGCTCTTGTGGCAGCACCTGTTCTGGTTCTACTCGCACCCCGCCGTGTACATCATGATCCTGCCGGCAATGGGCATGGTCAGCGACATGATCGCCTGCTTTGCCCGCAAGCCGCTGTTCGGCTACAAGCCGATGGTGTATTCGATCTCCGGCATCGCGGGCTTGGGGTTCATCGTGTGGGGGCACCACATGTTCGTGTCCGGCATGAATCCCGTGCTCGGCGTGACGTTCATGCTCGCCACGATGATGATCGCTCTGCCGAGCGCCATCAAAGTGTTCAACTGGCTCGGCACGATCTGGGGCGGCAAGATCCATTTCACGACGCCGATGCTGTTCGCCGTCGCCTTCGTATCGATGTTCATCATCGGCGGTCTTTCGGGCATCTACATGGCCGCCACGCCGGTCGACATCTTCATCCACGACACGTATTTCATCGTCGCCCACTTCCACTACGTGCTGTTCTCCGGCACGGCGATGGCGGTGATGGGGGCGATTTACTTCTGGTTTCCGAAGATGTTCGGCCGGATGATGCACGACGGCTGGGGCAAGGTCCACTTCCTGCTGACGTTCATCTTCCTGAACGGCACATTCTATCCGATGCACTTGCTCGGCATGGTCGGGTTCCCGCGGCGGCTCGCGGACCCGTACCACTACGAGACGTTCGCGCATTTGCTGCCGATGAACCAGTTCATGACCTGGTGCGCGATCGGCATGGTGGCGACGCAGATCATCTTCGCGATCAACTTCTTCTACAGCATGTTTTACGGGCCGAAGGCGGGCCGCAATCCGTGGCACGCGAACGGACTCGAATGGTGTGCCCCGAGTCCGCCGGGACACGGCAACTTCGACTTCCAGCCGATCGTGTATCGCGGGCCGTACGAATACGGCTCGCCGGAGACGGACGAAGACTACTACCCACAATGGCATCCGCCCAAACAGGGCGAGAGCAGCGGGGGAGAGGAGCCGAAGCCGCATTGAGCGTGGTTGGAGGTTAGAGGTTAGAGGTTGGAGGTTAGAGGTTGGAGGTTAGAGAGGTTGATATCTTGGTTCGGTGATGCGAAATCGGTAATCTGCGATTTGAGATTTGAGATTCGTTTTCGCGGCTTGAGTTTTTCGGGTCATGTCGTTGTCTTCGTCGCACAACTCGATCAGTCCTTGGCCGCATCGGTTGGCGTTGGCGGTGGCGTGCGCGACGTTTCCGTTGATTTTCGTCGGCGGCTTGGTGACGAGTTACGACGCGGGTATGGCCGTGCCCGACTGGCCGACGACTTACGGCTACAACTTGTTTCTCTATCCCTGGGAAACGTGGGTGTTCGGCCCTTGGGATTTGTTCATCGAGCACGGGCATCGCCTGCTCGGCGCAGCGGTCGGGTTGCTGTCGATTGCGTTGGTGGTCGTTGCCTGGCGGTGCGAGAATCGGTGTTGGTTTCGCTGGCTTTGCGTCGTGGCGCTCGTTGCCGTTTGCATCCAAGGTTTGCTCGGCGGTCTGCGCGTGAACCTCGACGAAATCCAGCTTGCGAAGATTCACGGCTGTTTTGGGCCGGCATTTTTCGCACTGGCCGCGGCGCTGGCGGCGATGAGTTCGCCGCGCTGGCGCGAGGCGGTACCGGCCGAGTACGCCGCGGCGCCAAAGCTTCGCCGCGTGGCGACGAGCACGGCCGCGTTGGCGTATCTGCAATTGGTGATTGGGGCCCATTTGCGGCACATTCCGCCGAACATGTCGGGGGCCGCGTTTCGAGCGGTGTTGTTTTTCCATTTGATTTTCGCCGCGGCCCTCTTGGGCCATGCCGTCGCGCTTGGCTGGCAAGCGCGCTCGGCGGCGAAGTCGACCGGCAAGCACTTGCGGACGCCGCTCGTATTGCTCGCGTTGATTCTCGTGCAGATCGCGCTTGGCGGCGCGACTTGGGTGGTGAAATACGGCTGGCCGGCATGGTTCGTCGATACGCCGATTTCGGCCTCGTACACGATTCAAGAGCGCAGCTTTTTGCAAGCGACCGTAACGACCGCGCATGTGGCGACGGGTTCGCTGATCGTGGCGATGTCGGTGCTCGCCGCGCTTTGGTCCTATCGCCATGTGGCGACCAAGGCGGCGCTCGCGCGAACGGCGGCGCCGGGATTGCTCGCCGGCGTAATGTTTCCAGCGCTGTCGGGAGGTGTCCGATGAGCACCTCGACGATTCTTTGCGACAATCCCGCGCGAACGACGACGTTCTCCCGCTTTGCCGACTTCGTGGAATTGACCAAGCCGCGGATTGCCGTGCTGGAGCTCGCGTGCGTGGCGGCGGCGGCGCTGTTTGCCGGTCCGCCGACCGTCGGCGCGCTCGCGGCGACGCTCGTGGGCGTGGGCCTCGTCGCGGCAAGCGCCAGCGCGTTGAATCAATGGCTCGAACGGCGAAGCGATTCGCTGATGCCGCGGACCGCGGATCGTCCCTTGCCGGGCGGGCGGATCGCGCCGCGGCAGGTCGTCGTGTTCGGCGGAGTAAGTTTGGCGATCGGCCTGGCGACGTTGATTCTCGCCGTGAATGTGGCGACGGCCGTCGTTTCGCTCGCGACCTGGGCGCTCTACGTTTGCGTTTACACACCGCTCAAGCGCCGCAGTGTGGCGAACACCGCAGTCGGCGCCGTCGCCGGCGCGCTGCCCGTGCTGATGGGCTGGACGTGCCAAGACAAGCCGCTCGATCTGGAGGCGGCCGCGCTGTTCGTCGTGGTGTTTCTCTGGCAGCTTCCGCATTTCATGGCGATCGCTTGGATTTACCGCAAGGAGTACGCCGCGGCCGATTTGAAGATGCTGCCGGTCGTCGACGCGAGCGGACGGCGTGCCGGCGCTCAAGCGGTGATCGCGGCCTTGGCGATCATTCCCGTGAGCCTCGTTCCCGCGTGGCACTTGATCGAGCCGGTGTACTTCGCCGGGGCACTCGTGCTGGGCCTGGGGCAGTTGTTCTATTCCGTCGGGTTCCTGGTGCAGCGCGACGATGGAAGCGCCCGGCGGTTGCTGCGCGCGTCGCTGTTGTACCTGCCCGTGTTGCTTGCGTTGCTTTTGTCCGTGCCATTCGTTTAGGGCGCCGAAACCGCTCGGATACCGATTCCAAATCACGACTTTCCTTCCGCCGGTCGGGCCCCGACCTGCGGCGACCCGATCGAGACGTTTGCCATGTCCACCACGGAACACGCGCCGCACGAGCATCTCGTCCTGGAATACCATCCCGGCCTGCCGCTTTCGCGCGGCAAGACGATCATGTGGCTGTTCCTGTCGACGGAGATCATGTTCTTCGCCGCGCTGATCGGCGTGTACATCGTGATCCGCTTCGGCGCGTTCACGTGGCCGAGGCCGCACGACGTGCATTTGAGCGAGCCGATCGGGGCGTTCAACACGTTCGTGCTGATCTGCTCCAGCGTGACGATCGTGCTGGCGTTCGAGATGGCCAAGGCGAATCAGTCGTCGCTCGCGAAGATCTGGCTCGCATTGACGTTCGCACTGGGCGGCGTGTTCTTGGGCGTGAAGGCCTACGAGTATCAAGCGAAGTTCGCCCACGGCATCCATCCATCAGCGTCGCCGCGAAGCCGGCTCTACGAGCGAGCGGATCTCGTGTACGCGGCCGCCGTTCGGCAGCGGCTGGCCGACGTGCGGACGGAGCTCGAAAAACTTCCCGAGCGGACCGACGAGCAGAACGAGCAGTTGTCGAGGACGAGCACGCTATTGAACCAATTCGTCCGGCCGTTGGAAAAGAAGGCCGTCATGGCGAATACGGCGGCGGAGCGGCAAGCGGCGCTCGACCTTTTGGCGTATGGCGTATTCCATGCCGAGCCGCATCGGGGCGAAGCGGATTCGAGCGTCGAAGGCAAGAAAATCGACGCCGAAGAGGATCGGCTCAAGGCCGAGATCGTCGCCGCGAAAGGTCAGCGCGAAGCGATCGCCGCCGAACTGCCGACGATTACCGACGCGGAGGCCAAGGACAAGAAGCAAGCCGAATACGACACGCTCGGTCGGGCGATCGACACCGAAATCCCAGCGATGATTGAACTATTGCCGACGCTCAAGACCGGCTTGATGAGCGACGACAACCCCGACGCCCACTGGCTGAAGCTGCCGCTGATGATTCCCAGCGGCAACATGTGGGCGAGCACGTATTTCCTGCTCACCGGGTTTCACGCAATTCACGTGCTGATCGGCTTGATCGCGTTTGCCCTGATGTTGCCGATGAGGTTTACGGCCAAGAACGCCGGCATCCTCGAGAACATTGGGCTATACTGGCACTTCGTCGACCTGGTGTGGATCTTTTTGTTTCCGCTGTTGTATTTGTTTTGAGAGGGGCGCGGGGCTCGGGGTTCGGGGCGCGGGCAGGCGAGCAATCGCTCGTCCCAGGCTCCGCAGTCGATTCGAGAATTCGCGCGATTTGGCTCGTTGAATGAGAGTTTCTATGAACGATCATCACGCCTCTGCCCACGATCCGCACGGCCACGGCGAGCACGGGCATCATCCGAGCTTGTGGCTGTATATCTACGTGTTCTTCGCCCTGTGCGTGTTGACGGGTGCGTCGTTTTTCACGTATTCGGACGCCTGGCCGTTTCACCACCCTGGGCAGGAATGGGTCGGCTGGACGTTCATGATGGCCGTCTCGTGCACCAAGGCGATGTTGGTCATCATGTTCTTCATGCACGTAAAGTACGAGAAGAGTTGGAAGTACGTGCTGACGGTTCCGACGGCGATGATGGCGGTGTTTCTCGTGTTGATGCTGGTTCCCGACGTCGGTCTGCGGACGCATCACTACGACGAAGGGCGGATGCAGCGTGCGGCGATGCCCGTCCATGCGGAACCCGAGGGCGGCGACGCAGCCGAGCAGGGCGAGCATGGCCGCGGCCATTGACGTCGACACGCTGAGCCATCGCTACGGCGAGCGAACGGCGCTCGACCGGATTTCGCTTTCGATCGGCGAAGGGGAGATCTTCGCGTTCTTGGGCCCCAACGGCGGCGGCAAGTCGACGCTGTTTCGCGTGCTTTCGACGCTGGCTCCGATCCAGTCCGGCGGCGCACGGGTGTTCGGCCTCGACCTGCGCCGCGAAACGGCGGCGATTCGGCGGCAGATCGGCGTTGCGTTTCAAGCTGCGAGCCTCGACCGCAAGCTGACCGTCGCCGAGAACCTTCGCCATCAGGGCCGGCTCTACGGAATCTCCGGCTCCACGCTGCGGTCGAGGATCGGCGAGGCGCTCGGCCGCTTGGGCGTCGCGGATCGGGCGGGCGATCTCGTCGAAACGCTTTCCGGCGGGCTCAAGCGGCGCGTCGAGCTGGCCAAAGCCCTGCTGCACGGCCCGCGATTGTTGCTCTTGGACGAACCGTCGACCGCGCTCGATCCGGCGGCCCGCGGCGAGGTCTGGCGTTACCTGGAAGAGGTGCGCCGCGCGAACGGTGTCACCGTGGCGCTGACCACGCATCTGCTCGACGAAGCGGACAAGGCCGATCGGATCGCGATTCTCGATCGGGGACGGCTGGCGGCGCTCGATACGCCCGATAATCTCAAGGCGGCGGTCGGCGGCGACTCGATCACGATCGAAACGAGCGACGCGCCGCGCTTGTCCGCCGACATTTCGGCGCGGTTCGGCGTTGCGGCGCAGGTGCTCGACGGGAACGTGCGGCTGGAGCAAGCGAACGGGCACGAGTGGATCGCGCGGATCGTGGAAGCGTTTCCCGGCCGCGTGGCGGCGATCCGCGTGGGCAAGCCGACGCTCGAAGACGTGTTCATCGACCGCTGCGGTCGGCGATTCGGCGACGACGAGCCGGTGGTCGCGGAATCGAAGTCGCGGGACAACTGATGGGCTCTGCGGTCCTTGCGAGCGCCGCTGCCGGCGAGTTGCACGGCGCTCTCACGCGCATCAAACGGCCAGGTCGCTGCGATCGGCAAGTTTCTTCCAAACCGCTCTTCTTGCGGAAAGTTGGCAACTTCCCGCGGTGTTGCCGAAGGGAGAATAGGCACGCTGGCGGCGCGATTTGCACGGCGCTCGCGGTCCGTAACGAATGCAACGAGGATGCCCAAAATGATGAATCGCACGCTCGCGGTCGTCCTGGCCGGCGGAAAGGGATCGAGGCTCGAACCGCTCACGCGCGATCGGGCGAAACCGGCGGTACCCTTCGGCGGGGCATATCGGATCGTCGACTTCACGCTGTCGAACTGCCTGAACAGCGGCCTGCGGAGAATTCAGGTGCTCACGCAGTACAAGGCGCAGAGCCTGGACCGGCACATTCAGTTGGCTTGGCAAAAGTATTTCTTCCGGGAGATGGGCGACTTTATCGACGTGGTGCCGCCGCAGCAACGGATCGCCGAGGACTGGTATCAGGGGACGGCGGATGCGGTTTACCAGAACATTTACGCGATCGAGCGCGAACGGCCCGAGTACATCGTGATCCTGGCGGGCGATCACATCTACAAGATGGATTATTCGAAGCTCGTCCGCTTTCACATCGAGAATAAGGCCGACATGACGGTCGGGGCCCTGCGCGTGCCGCGGCTCGACGCGCGATCGTTCGGCGTGATGCAAATTACGTCCGAAGGCAGGATCATCGGCTTTCAGGAGAAGCCGGCCGACCCGCGGCCGATTCCCGGCGACGAAGATCATACGCTGGCGTCGATGGGAATTTACGTCGCGACGGCGCCGTTCCTGTTCGAGCAGCTTTGCCGGGACGCCACCCGGCCGGGAAGCCCGCACGACTTCGGCCGGAGCATCCTTCCAGCGATCATCGAGGACTACCGCGTGTTCGCGTTTCCGTTCTTGGACGAAAACCGCAAGCGGGAAGCGTACTGGCGCGACGTGGGGACGCTGGATGCGTACTTCGAGGCCAACATGGACCTGGTGTCGGTCGATCCGCTCTTGAACGTGTACGACGAGCGGTGGCCAATCCGCACGTATCAGCCGAACTATCCGCCGCCGAAATTCGTCTTCGCCCAGGGCGATCCCGAAGGACGCTGCGGCATGGCTCAGGACAGCATTATCTGCCAGGGGACGATCCTTTCCGGCGGACAAGTGCGGCGGAGCGTGCTGGGACCGAACGTCCGCGTACACAGCTACGCCCAGGTAGAGGATTCGATTCTTTTCGAAGGCGTGGAGATCGGTCGCCACGCGCGGATTCGGCGGGCGATCATCGATAAGGGAGTCAAAATTCCGCGGGACATGGAGGTCGGGTTCGACCACGACCGGGACCGGGCGAATGGATTCACCGTCAGCGAAGGCGGCGTGGTCGCAATCGCCAAGGCGGACGTCGGTGACGGGACGCTCTGGTCGCTATCGAGCGGCCAAGACGCGGCGAACAAGCTCAGCGGCGGCCGATTCGACGACGGCGAAGATCGTCCCAAGTTGGCGTTGCGACGGCATCTAGCGTCGCAGTTCCACGCCAATTCCGGCTCCGTCCGGCGTTTCGAGCGGGACTAGCGCGAATTCCTGCCGGCCGTTCTCGGTTTGCATCACGGCGTCGGCCGCGACGTAGGCCATCCACCAGCCGAGCAGGACCTGCGAGGCGTAGTGGCGGTCGTCGTTGATCCGCGACAAACCCGCGCCGGTCGAGGCCAGGTAAAAGGTGGCCTTGCACCAGGGGTTGTGGGTCATTTTGGCGGCCGTGAGGAATGGGACGGCGCCCATGAAGCTGTGGCCGCTCACGCCGTTCGAATCGTTCCAGAATCGCCACTGGGAGTCGTGACCGGTTTCTTCGGGCCGCGAAGCGCCGGTGACTTTCTGCATGAGCAGCATCGAGGGAAAGCCGACGAGCGCCGTGCGGAGCGATTGCTCACCCCAGTCGCCGGCCACCGACATC
Source organism: Planctomycetota bacterium (assembly GCA_003576845.1). GTDB lineage: Bacteria > Planctomycetota > Planctomycetia > Pirellulales > PLA5 > PLA5. Next base: position 71,684 of record QEVJ01000004.1, on the reverse strand, counting down.
ATCGGCATCTCGTCCATCATTTCGCCGGCCATTGCCGTGGCCGCGAATACGGGCAGGACCATCATGCCGTTGCCGAGAACGGTCGGCGTGTGCATCGCCTCGGACCATTCGTCGGTTTTCGTATCGCGGACGTTCTCCTGGTAGAGGTCGCGAAATGACTCGTCCACCGACGTGTTGGCCAGCGCCGCGCCCACGCCGAAACCTGCGGCTAATGCAGCGAGGCTCGTAGGGCTGTAGTAATGACCGTAATCGGCGAGGACGTCTTCGAAGAAGCCGGATATCGTGAGGGCACGTTCAGCTTGCGGATTGGCGCCGTGCGCATTGCTCGACGTCGAACCATCGGCCGTGGCGTCGGCCTGCCACGAAACGCCTTCATCAACGCTCGGGAGACGGCGAAAACCGACGGATTCATACGCGGCGAACTCGTACGACGCCGGGAGAACATCTGCCGGTAGTTCGGAGTTTAGCGGCGGCAGCGGTTTGGCCCGCGAATTCGCCAAGAGGACCGGCGCCGCTGCGTCGCGTCTTGCCGCGTCGTGCGCCGGGTCGCCGTCGTCGCCTTGGCTCGACGTTTCCATGCGCGCGCAACCGCCGAGCAGCAGAACGAGCACGGTGATGGAAGATCGACGCATGGGGCGCGTACCGAGCCGCGTTGAATCGGGCGACGCTGGGGCGGGAATTGTCGGCAAGCGACGGCCGCACGGCAAGCTCATTGGCGGTGCGAGCGGCACGAATTCCGACGATAACTTGAACGAATTCGGGGCAAATGGCCCGCCTATTTTTGCCGTTCCCTACGGTCGAAGTAAACGCCCGAAACTGCCGATAGTTTCCTGTGTCGTCATTCTTCCCATTTTGTCCATTTATCGCGTGGCCCGCGTGCTACTAAAAACGCCAATGCGATTTCCCTAGGAGAACCAACTCGCCATGCCGCCCAAACCGCGACGGATTTGGAGTTTGGATGACCTGAGCGATTACGTCAACGAGATTCTTTGCCACCACGAACAACTGGAGACCGGCTGCTTTCAACTAACGCGGCGAACCCTGTACCGCAACGACCGACCCTGTGGAATCTACTTTTGCCTGCACGGACCGCGGCAAGTGCGGCTTTCGGCCATATGGGCCTCGGACCGCAACACGCTGTTCTTTTACCGGGCGACCGGCGAGCGATACCACACGGTTCGGCTGACGGAGAGGCCGGGAATCGATTTGCTCGACGAGCCTACCGGCGAGTCCGCCCGCGAACCGGCAGCGGCGTAGCGGTCGGAACGAGTTCAGGACGGCGGTGAAATGCGGGGCGGCTCGTCGGCGCCGAAAAAAGTCGAAACGCGGCTCTTGACGAACCGCCCGGTATGTGTACATTACTTCATTAACGATACATTCATTCATATAACGGTCTCTCGGGGATAGCGTGCATCGTGGCCACGGCTCTTCGCGGAAAACGCGACTCGGCCGGCGGTTGCCGCGTGCCCGGTAACTCGAAGCAAGCGTCGCTCGTCCCCGCCGGACCAGGATTACTTCGCACGGAGGTGGCCATGTTGATCCTTTCGCGTCGCGAAAAGCAGCGCATCAAGCTCGGTCCCGACATTGTGTTGACGGTCATTCGCGTCTCGGGCGATAAAGTGCGGCTGGGAATTGAGGCGCCGGCGGACTTGATCGTCCTGCGCGACGAACTGGAGGTTTTCTCGCCAGAGGAGCGTGCCGCGGCCGCCGCTCCGCGCGACGCGATTCCTCACGCCGCGTAAGATCTTGGCTGCGCCGGCGCATCGCCGGGGCCGCGGCGCCGGCTCAAAAGTCGTTCCAGGCCACGACGACGGAGCAGAGCTCGCATTTTTGGAGTCCGCGACGCCCGGCGGGCGCGAGACTGCCGTTGCAATACGGGCAAGTCGCGGGCGGCGCATCGTCCATGAGCGGATCGTTGTGCATCGACCACCAATAATACGACCGCACATACTCGTTGAGCCGCGCGACGACTTTTCGGCCCGTGATGTTCACGGCTCCGTCAGGGTCGAGCAGCCGCTCGAGTGCCCATTGTTCGTATTCGGTGGAATCCAGCCACAAGGAGTGCAATCCACGATAGACGAACCGCCAGCGGGCCATGTCCTCGGCAATGGCGTGGCCGAATCCAATGCGCTCCGGAGCCACCTCGCCATTGCACCGTAGACAATAGACGCAATTCGGACCGAGCGAATCGCGCAGCGTAATTGCTTCGATCGTCGCGCCGCCGCAAAGCTCGTCCTTTGGTGTCGGCGGAGCGGGCCGCAGTTTCCAATAGGGACCGGCCATGTGGTCGGACAGCTCAGGCGATCGTGAGGCAGCGTCGCTCATCGGAACCCGCGCAAGGCAAATCGGCGTGGGTGCGACAACCCGACACGCGACGCGACATTTCGGTTCGCGTGCGCCGCGGTCTATCGCAGCCCGCCGCTGAGAATGAGCCTCAGCACGGTCTCGTTAGCCGGCGGGAAGCGGTAGTCGCCAAGCGCGCTGCCGTCGACCCATTCGAATCCGCCCGCCGGTTTCGCCGCCGAATCGACGCACGCGCAGCGCTCGAACGAAAGCCGCAGCGCCCCGTGGTCATATTGATGGTCCAATTCGACAAGTCGTCCAACCGCACGCACAACCAGCCCCGTTTCTTCGAGACACTCGCGTACGGCCGCCGCTTCCGCCGGTTCGCCGGAAAGCGCCTTGCCGCCGGGAAACTCCCAATATCCGGCGAGCGGCGCGCCCTCCGGCCGACGCCGAATGAGGTATCGTCCGTCGTGCTCGACGACGGCGATGGCGATCAAGTGCGGTGTGTCGGACTCGGCCATAGGCCGTAAGAAAGCGCGCGAAACAACGGCACGTCAATCCTAGCGGTCGCCTTCGCCCTGCCGACGCACATCGAGCGCCGACTACGCCGCCCGCTGCCCAACGAGGCGTCGTAAAGTCGGGCTGGTTGTCCAAGCGTCCGGTTGCGCGTTCGTGCCGACTTCTTCGCCGAGAGCTTCAAGCACGGTTTCCAACCGCTCGGCCGGGCTGGCCGCCACGTCGACGAAAAGTAACTTGCGCCCGGCGACGACGCAACTGCCCGCGTGACCCTCGACGGCTTCGAGCCGCACGTCGTAGCCCAGCTTGCGGGCCAAGTCCATTGCTTCGTCCAACAACTCCACCGTGTGCATGGCGAATTCGCTCCGTGCTCTTGAACTTGCGTCCGTGCGGAAACAGGCGGCGAAATTGTATCGCGACGCGGTTCAGTTCTCCAGCCGAGTTCGTCGATAGGTTAAATGATCGTAAGTCGCAATCAAATAAGCAGTTAAGTCGCGAACACGAGGCAAACGAGCGACATTGGCCCCGATGCCGCAAGGAAGCGAACCTGACGCGGGCCGCGGAAAGTTTGCCGGTTGAACCGATACGGCAGCACGCGAGCCGAGAAACTGCGCGACCGGCATCGACTTTGACGACTAGCCCTGCAACCGCATCATGCCAGCACCCACCGTCGCCGAACTCGAAGCCAAGATCGCTCAGCTCGAGCAGCAGCTTTGCCAGGCGCAAAAGCTGACCGCGCTTGGCGAGCTTGCCAGCACCGTCACGCACGAGTTCAACAACGTGCTGATGACGATCGTCAATTATGCGAAGCTCGGGCTGCGCCAACGGGACGAAGAATCCCGCACCAAATCGTTCGAGAAGATTCTCGCGGCCGGCAACCGGGCGGCCAAAATCACCAACGGCGTGCTCGGCTTCGCCCGCAATCGAGCGCCCGGCTTCGAACCGACGGACCTGGCCCGAATCGTGGACGACACGCTGTTGCTTTTAGAGCGCGAGTTGACCAAGTACCGCGTCAAGGTCGACTGCTACGTCGCGGCGGTTCCGCCGGCGATGGCAAACGGGAACCAGATTCAACAAGTGTTGATGAACCTGATGATCAACGCGCGGCAGGCGATGCCCAACGGCGGGCGGATCACGATCCGCCTTTCGTACGACGCGGAAGCCGGCACGGTCGACTTGATGGTCCGCGACAACGGCAGCGGCATCTCCGCCGACAAGCTGCCGCACATTTTCGATCCGTTCTTCACCACCAAGACCGGCCCGGACGCCAGCGGCAAAGGCGGGACGGGCCTGGGGCTGTCGATGTGCCGCAACGTAATCGAAGCCCACCACGGCAGAATTCGCGTCGAGAGCACGGTCGGCAAAGGCACGGCGTTCACCATCAAGCTGCCTGCGGCCAAGAACGTGCCGCCGCCGGTCATCGACATGGCCGCGGCCACGCCGGCATCGGCGATAACGTCGTTCGCAACGCCGGTGGAACCCGCGTGAACGGGGCGATCGCGTTTTGCGAACTGTCTGGCCGGAAACGTTGCAGCCGAACTACGAATGGCGGGCGGCAATCCAGTCGCGGAGGAACGCGAACGCCGCGACCTCCCGAGGGCCGCCCGTTTTTTCGACCCAGCTTGCCAGCCGCTGCATCCGATCGTCGATCTCCTCTCGGGCGAGGATTCCGAGTCGCGTCGCGAGAATCGCGGCTTCGATGACCGCGTGTTTGGCCCGGTTGAAGCCGAAAAAGTCGCGGATCGTGCCCGCGGCGACAACCTCGGCGGCGAGATTTGCACGCTCGGCGGAGTCGTCGACCTCGGTAACGCGAAAGGCATACCACCGGCAAGCATCAGCGAGCACCGGTGCGCTGCGGACATCGAGCGCGAGGTCTTCGACGCTACCGGCGGCGAGCGCTTCGGCCACGGGCATGATCGCGGGAAGCGGATTGGGCTGTCCTACCGCTGCCTGCGCGAAGAGCAGGACGTCGTCGGTCACGTGCAACACGCCGACGCTCGTTCGCCGCAGGTTAGCGTAGGTCGTCGAGGTGCGAAACGGACGCAGCACGATTCGCCGCATTGGCTCGTCGACGATCGGCCCCATCGGCGAGATATTCACCGAGCCGTCAGGATTGTGCGTCGTTACGATGCCTTCGAGAATCACGCCGCGGTCCCCAAGTCGCTCACCATTCGCAATTCACAACTTACTATTCACCATTCCCGCCCCCGCCCCCGGTAATGGCCAATCGACGGCTTCAATCTCGCCGGACAGGGCGACCACTTCGCCCTCTGGCAATGGCTCTCTTACTTCCATCCCCGCGATCCGCAAAAAGTTTGCCAGCATCCGATAGCCGTGCTCGGTCAGCGCCGCCTCGGGATGAAACTGCACGCCCACGACGGGCAGCGTCCGATGGGCGATGGCCATTATCGCGCCGTCGCCCGTTCGCGCGGTGACTTCCAGTTCGCCCGGCAGCGTCCGCTCGTCGACGACCAGCGAATGATAGCGGCAAACTGCCAGCGGCGAGGGTACCTGCTCGAATAGCCCAGTCCCAGCGTGCCGAATTTCGCTGGTCCGCCCGTGGACCGGCTCGGCGGCGCGGACGATCCGCGCTCCAAATGCCGCGGCGATCGCCTGGTGCCCCAAGCAGACGCCGAGGATCGGCACGTCGCCGCCAAGCTCGCGCACGATGTCGACGGAACAGCCGGCCTCGCGCGGCGTGCAAGGTCCCGGCGAAATCACGATTGCCCCCGGTCGCATCGCCCGCACGGCGGCAACGTCGACCGCATCATTGCGCATGACAATCGTTTCCTGCCCCAACCGCCGAAAATGCCGGGCCAGGTTGTGGACGAAGCTGTCGTAGTTGTCGAGGAGGAGGAGCATGCGGCGCGCTCAGCGGATTATTACCGCCATTTTCCTTCCGCGAGCTCGTCGAGTATAGATATGTGCCGCGATTCTCACGGACTGCCAAGAATTGCCCTACCCGCCCGCGATGTTTGGCGTATCCGCACCAGCATCGCCAACGACGTCCGTCTCGCGCCGCCGAGGGACGTTTGCCGTTCCCGGCACGAGTAGCGGACTGGTCGACGTCGCTTCGACGATGTCTTTGAGTTCGACCGCGTCGATGACTTCTTTTTCGATGAGCCGTTCGCTGAGCGCGACGAGCGACGCGCGGCGGGCTTTGAGGATGTCGCGGACGCGCTGCAAGCCACCGTCGACGATTCTTCGCACTTCCTCGTCGATTTCGCGGGCCGTTTGCTCGCTGTGCATCGGGCTGGACGGATAGTCGCCGCCGGTGGCCAGGAACGGCGAGCGATTGCTCTCGCGGTAGTTCACGCGGCCCAGGCGGCTCATGCCGTATTCCATGACCATGCTGCGGGCGATTTCGGTGGCCCGCTCCAGGTCGTTCTGCGCGCCGGTCGAAATGTCGGAGAAGATCATCTCTTCGGCGATCGTGCCGGCGAGCAGGACTTGAATGCGGGCTTCGAGATCCGCCTGCGTCATCAGGTAACGATCCTGCTGCGGCCGCTGCATCGTGTAGCCCAAGGCCGCAATGCCGCGGGGAATGATCGAGACTTTGTGGACGGGGTCGGTGTTGGGCAGGCTGTAGGCGACCAGCGCATGGCCCGCTTCGTGATAGGCGACGCGAACCTTCTCGTCTTCGTGGATGATCCGCTGCTTCTTTTCGAGGCCGGCCATCACCCGCTCGACGCCTTCGTTGAACTCGACCATTCCGACGGTCGTTTTGCCGTTACGGGCGGCGAGTAGGGCGGCCTCGTTGACGAGATTGGCGAGATCGGCTCCGACGAAGCCGGACGTGATCGCGGCGATTTGCTTGAGATCGACCGTGTCGTCGAGTTTGACGTTCTGGACGTGGACTTTGAGAATCGCCTCGCGGCCGCGGACGTCGGGGCGATCGACGAGCACGTGGCGATCGAAGCGGCCGGGACGGAGCAGAGCGGGGTCGAGGGTTTCGGGCCGGTTCGTCGCCGCGAGCACAATCACGCCGATGTTCGCGTCGAAGCCGTCCATCTCGACGAGCATCGCGTTGAGCGTTTGCTCGCGTTCGTCGTGGCCGCCGACGACGCTACTGCCGCGGGTCTTGCCAAGGGCGTCGAGTTCGTCGATGAAGATGATCGAAGGGGCACGGGCTGCGGCTTGCTGGAACGTGTCGCGGACGCGGGCAGCGCCGACGCCGACGAACATTTCGACGAAATCCGATCCACTCAAGCTGAAGAACGGCACTCCCGCCTCGCCGGCGATGGCTTTGGCCAGCAGCGTCTTGCCGGTGCCGGGAGGGCCGACGAGCAGCACGCCTTTGGGAATGCGGCCGCCGACCGATTGATATTTCTCCGGAGTCCGCAGGAACTCGACCACTTCGCGGAGTTCGTCGCGGGCTTCGTCGACGCCCGCCACATCCTCGAACGTGACGCCGACGTCGTCTTGGGCGTAGAGCTTGCCGCGCGTGCGACCGAACGCCATCGGCGAACCGGCGCCGCCCATCCGCCGCATCATGAAGACGATGAAAAAGATGAACAGGCCGACGGTAAGAAACAGCGGGACATACGGCGCCCAACGGCTCGGGCCGTCTTCGTACTTGAACGCTACGCCGTGTTGCAACAGCAGGTTTGCGATTTCGGCCGAAGTATCGGTGGCGGGGCCTTTGTTGGTCGTAAAGATGACGGTTTCGCTCGTCGCGCCTTCCTTGTCGAGTTGCATCCGCATCACTTTGCCCGTGACTTCGTGCGAGCCGATCACGAGTTCTGTGGGATTGCTGTAACGGAACGAATGCCCTTTCACGGTGTCGGTGATCGTGATATGGCCTTGAGCTTCGTCGGTGGTTACTCCCACCTCTCGCAAGCGGGCGAGCAGGTCGGTTCGCGCCTTGTCGCGCGCTTCCGTCGCCCCGGGCAGCGGTGCGACCACGCGGACGGTCAGGCCGACAGCGCTTGCCGAATCATTTGCGTCTTTGGCGGGCGGATAGCGGCGCACGGTCGCTACCGCTTTGTCGCCGCCGACGACGACACGGCTCAGGTTACCGAAGGTCTTGGGTGGGCTGTCGTCGGTGGCCGGAAGTTCGACCTGTCGGCCGTCGATCAGCGAATAAAGCTCGGCGAGCGTGATCTTCGCGCCCGTCGCCGTGTCGCCGGGCACTTGCTGGCGAATCAGGTGATCGAAGTCCGGATAGGCGATTTCGACGTTCGTCGAACCGGTCATCAACAGGATCAGGACGAGCGACAGGACGCCGACGCTGACGAGGACCCAGATGGTGTTGCCGGCAAAAATGCTCGGGCGGCGGTCGGAATTGCGGCGAGGCGATTCGTCGGGATTGGGCATGCGGGAGCAGGGGTCGGGGGTCGGAGGTTGGGATTCGGGACGTGGGATGTGGGGCGTTTGGGCCTTTGGTTCATCCTAGGGATCAGTGCGCGGCGAGACAACGGTCGCGGTTGCCGGAGATTGGCTGCAAGCGGGGGACGGAGGTGCATGGGGCGTGCCGCGGGGTAGCTTCGCGGCATCGCTGAGTTGGATGCCCGCGACGCCGTTGTGCATTGTGAGGATTCTGTCGGCGAGACTTTGGGGAGTTCTCGTTCGCCTTGATGGTTCTCGCGACCGGCCCTAAAATGCCCGCTGCCGTGCGGAACTTGTTGCCGCGTCAGTAATTACGTCGTTGCGAACGACTGGCCCGCGGCCTCACGGATGGAACGCGACGCCAAGAACGGTTTGGACCGGGCGAAGTGCCTTGGGCAGCGTGCTCCATGGCGCCGACGAGGCGTTGGCGCGTCGTTGGACGTGGCGAATTCGCATCGCGTTCGCCGACGGTCGAGACCTTTTGCTTGAATCGGAATGACCGACCGCACGATCAACGTCGTGATTCTCGGCTCGACGGGGAGCATCGGCCGAAGCACGCTCGACGTGATCGAGCACCTTGGTCCACGCGCGCGGGCGGTGGGACTCTCGGCGCATCGGAGTCTCGCCCGGCTCGTCGAGCAGGCGTGGCAGGTCAGGCCGCGGTGGGTGATTGCCACCGATACGGCACTGGCCAGAAATATGACCTGGGGAGCGCTGCCTGCGGAAACGCAAGTCTTGCTGGGCGATGAGGGTGTGGCCGAAGCCGTAACCGACGCGGAGGTTGATGTGGTCGTCGCCGCGATGGTGGGCAGTGCGGGCGTCCGCGGGACGTGGGCGGCCGTGGAAGCAAGCAAGCGGGTTGCCTTGGCCAACAAAGAGTCGCTGGTTATGGCCGGGCCGTTGCTGATGCCGCTTGCCCGCGAGCGCGGGGCGACCATCGTGCCGGTCGACAGCGAGCACAGCGCGGTGTTTCAGGCCCTTTCGGCGGGGCGACGCGAGGACGTCAAGCGAATCGTGCTCACGGCGAGCGGCGGGCCATTTCGGCGGCTTTCGCTGGCGGAACTCGAAAGCGTGACGTGCGAACAAGCGCTCGCCCACCCAACGTGGGACATGGGGCCAAAAATAACGGTCGATTCGGCCACAATGATGAACAAGGCGCTCGAGATCATCGAAGCCCGGTGGCTATTCGACCTGTCCCCCGACGAAATTTCCGTGGTGATCCACCCGCAGTCCGTGGTGCATTCGCTGGTCGAGTATCGCGATGGCTCGATTGTTGCACAAATGAGCCCGCCGGACATGCGCCTGCCGATCCAATTCGCCCTGACGTGGCCCGAACGCTATGATTCACCGGCGGAGAAGCTGGATTGGACGCAGGCGTTCGCCCTGGAATTCGAACCGGCCGACCTGGACCGGTTCGATGCGCTGCGCCTGGGAATGGAAGCAGCAAGCGCCGGCGGAACGGCGGGCGCCGTGCTCAGCGCAGCGAACGAGGCGGCCGTCGCGGCGTTCCTCGCTGGTAAGATGCGGTTTTGCGAGATCGTCCCCAACTGCCGCCGCGTCGTGGAACATCACACGTTTGACCCTAGCCCGACGTTGGAACAGCTTTTCGCGGTTGACCGGTGGGCGCGCGAGGAGATTACGGGGATCGGGGCACCGGGTTAGTGGCAGGGGGAGTGGTCGTTTCGCTCGTTACTTCCTGGCCGTTGAATTGTGGGGTCCCGGTCGCCGGGCTTTGGTTTTTTTGGAATTTATGCCGCATTGCCCCCGGTGTATTCACCTGGGGCTAAATGATTGCCGAACTTCGAACTCTAAACCGTTCGCCAACTTATGCAACTCGCCGATATGTTCGCTTCCTCCGCATTGCTCGCCGATTGGCCTGGCTGGATCGTGTGGCTGGCGAATTGGGAGAACCTGCTCGTGGTCCTCAAGGTCGCCATCGGCCTGGGGTTCATCATTTTCGTGCACGAGCTGGGACACTTTGCGGTGGCGAAGTGGTGCGGCGTGAAGTGCGAGAAGTTTTACGTCGGCTTCGACGTGCCGCTCAAACTCGGTTGGGGAAAGTGGGGCATCCGCTTGCCGTCGGCGCTCTGGAAGCGAAAGTGGGGCGAAACCGAATACGGCATCGGCATCCTGCCGCTCGGCGGGTACGTAAAGATGCTCGGCCAGGACGACAACCCAGCCCGCGCGGCCGAGGCCGTGCGCCAAGCGCGCATGAAAGCCGAAGTGGCGGCAGAAGCGACCGCGGCGGGCACGAACGGCGCCGCGAGCGCGATGGTGAGCGAAGGGGGCGCCGTGGCGACCGCCACCAAGGAAGAAGAGGAATACGTCCTCGACCCGCGGAGCTACATGGCCAAGAGCGTGCCGCAACGGATGGCGATCATTTCGGCCGGCGTCGTGATGAACGTGATCTTCGCCGTTGTGTTCGCGACGATCGCGTATGGCCTGGGCGTGCCGTATCAGCCGGCGGCTGTCGGGCAGGTGATTCCCAGCCAGGGTGCATGGCGGGCCGATTTGCAGATCGGCGATCGCATTCTGGCCCTCGACGGCGAACCCGTCGAAAAATTCGTCGAGCTCAAGAGCAAAGTCACCGCGATGCCCGAGGAGGAAGCCAAGGACGGGATCGAGGCCCTCATCGAGCGCGATGGCAAGGAGATGACCGTCACCGTGCGGCCCGAATCGACGCGGAGCATCATCATGCTCGGAATTACCGGGCCGATGACGACCCGTCTATCGTGGACCGAGCCGACGATCAAATACTCGCCGGCCGCGAAGCAGGACTTCAAGCCGGGCGATCGGATCATTCGCGTAGAAGGGCCGGCCGGCGGCGAAAGGATCGGCAACTATCGCCAGTTCGTCGCCGCAATGGCCAAGAACCAAGACAAGGAGGTTTCCGTCACGGTTCTACGCGGTGAGCCGCGCGAGGGCGAAACGCCGCCCGACAACGTATCGACGCCCACCGAACACACGTACTCGGTGGGCGTTCGCCCGCGAAAATGGATCGGAGCCTGGATGAAATTCGGGGCGATCACCGCGGTGCAGTCGGGTTCGCCGGCGGAACGGGCAGGAATTCGCGAAGGCGACAAGCTCGTTTCGATCAATGGCCAAAGCGCGGACGCATTCGATCCCCTGACGTGGTCGAGCGATGTGCGCCGGTCGGCGGAGGCGGCGCCCGAGGAGACAATCAAGCTGGCGTTCGAACGCAAGGGCGAGGCCAAACTGGTGGATATCGAAGTCAAGCCGCGCGTACCGGTGACATACGACGCTCTCGCCCCGGGGCTCGATCTGCGAATTCTCGCCAGCAATCTTGCGCTGGGAATTGCGTATGAGGTCGAGCTTGAGGTCGCCGGCACGGCCCCCAATAGCGAGGCCAGCGGCAAGCTGATGCCGGGCGACCGGGTTCTCAAAGCGCTGTTCATCCCGGCCAGCGACGAATTGGCAAAGCAGGAAGCGGAAGAGGTAGGTAAGTACGGTCTCGGCGACCGGCCCGTCGACTTCGCCGACGAAGATCTCAAGCCGACTTGGACCTGGCTTAGCGAGCGGATGCTGATGTCGCTCTCGGGCACGCAATTGCAGCTTACCGTGAAACGCGGCGACCAAACGGAAACCGTGACGCTGCCGATCGTCGATAAGCCCGGCTACTTCCACGTCCATCGCGGGTTCATCTTCGAAGCGGAAGAGCGAATCGAGCGGGCAGCGAGCGTGGGCGAAGCGATTTCGCTCGGATTTCGCGAAACGGGCTTTGCGCTGACCGCGGTCGTGCGGTTCTTGCGCAAGATTTACTACGACCCCAAGGCCGGCGAGAATCTCGGCAGCGTCTTGACCATCGGCGGCGCCGCCGGCGCAGCGGCCAAGCAAGGTTTGTCGGACCTGTTGATCTTCATGACGCTGATCAGCGCCAATCTGGCGATCATCAACTTCCTGCCGATCCCCGTGTTGGACGGCGGGCACATGGTGTTTCTCGCCTATGAAGGCATCCGCGGAAAACCGGCGGACGAACGCATCTTCGGCATTCTGACGATGATCGGCTTCGTGCTGCTGTTGTCGCTGATGGTGTTCGTGTTCTGGCTCGATATCGAGCGATACTTCTTGCGATAAGCTCCGCGGGCGTGGAGCCGCGCGTCGGGGTCGATTCGCGCCGTTCCGCGAGCGAGGACGGTGCATAGGCGTGGTTTTTGACGCCTGGAGCGATGAAAGCGATTCTACCCGCGCGCGACGGCGACGCCGGCTGCCCATCCGACGGCCGCTTTCATCCACTGGACGTGCCGCGAATCTACGTTTGAGTGTAGCCCAACGCGCACGACTCTTTGGTTCGCGACGCGCCCCCGGTCGGTGAGCGTTTTTGGGACCAAAACCATCGCAGACGCCGGTTCTCATCGACCATGGGGCAGACTCCGAAGATCTTGTTGCTCGTGCTCGCCGAGGCGCTCTGCTGTGGCGTCGTCGCGGCGTCGTTCTGGCTCGAAGATCTGCGGTTTTCGCTTCCCACACCGCGTCCGGTGAACCTGGTCGAACCCCCGATGGGCGACCGGGTCGAGCTTCGCGAGCCGCTGGCGACGGCGCTGGGCGACCGCGACGCTGCGCCGTGCGTGCTGCATTTCTTCAACCCTTCGTGTCCGTGCTCGCGTTTCAATTTGGATCACTTGCGCCGCCTGGTTCGTACATACGGCGGACGAGTGCGATTCGTGGCGATCCTCGAAGGCGACGACGCCGCGGCAGTCACGGTGGAGTTTCGCAAACTCAAAGTCGGCATCGACGCGCTACCCGACGTCGATGGCCGAATCGCTGCGTCGCTTGGGGTCTACGCAACGCCGCAAGCGGTGGTGCTCGACGCGGCGGACCGCGTGTACTATCGCGGCAACTACAACGCTAGTCGCTACTGCGTCGATCGCGAGACGGAATTCGTGCGGATCGCGATCGAATCGTGCCTCGCTGGAAACGCGCCGCCAAGGTGGCCGTCGATTGCCACGACGTCCCAGGGTTGCGAACTGCCGGCGAATCTGGGCGCCGGCCAGGAGGACCCGCGATGACCGGGCGCCAGCAGCCTGCGGGCGACTCTTGCGACACGGCGTTCGACTGCCTCGACTCTGCGCGGATCGAAGAGGCGTTTTCCGGGTCGGAGCCGTTGACGAAGTCCGAAGCCGACGAAATCATGGCCCGCCATCGTGCCCAGGGGCACCGGCTGATTCGAGCGGTGCTTTTCGGTCATGTGATCGTTGCCGCCGCGCTGGCGTTCTTCTACGACACCTGGGCGATGGCGGTTCCGGTAGCGACGGCGGGGATCGGGATGTTTCTCGTCAGCGCTCGCCTGTTTCCGAATTCGTTCTTCACGCGCTGCATGGCGGGCGTGTCGCTGCAGGTGTTCGTCGCCCTGCACATCTATCAAATGCACGGCTTGCCCGAAATGCATTTCTTCTTCTTCACGGCGTTCGCGGCGATGATCGCGTACTGCGACTGGAAGGCGATGTGGCCGGGCACGATGCTGATCATTGGCCAGCACCTTGTATTCGCGCTGCTGACCAACGCCGGGATCGACATGCGGTTCTTTCCCGAGCCGTACATCGGCTTTACGAAGCTCTTCTTTCACTTCGGAATTGCGATGGGGCACGTCGGCATTTGCGGGGCGTGGGCCCACCTGCGTCAGAAACAGATTGTCGAAGATGCGCGCAAGAATCGCGATCTTCGGCGGGCGCTGGCGGTGACGACCTCCGCGATCGGCGAAATCGAGCGGCAGTCGTCGCAACTGCTCGCGGCGAACGAGGAACTGCATCGCGCGCGGCAGGCGGCCCTCTCCGCGACCCAGGCGAAAAGCCAGTTCCTGGCCCACATGAGCCACGAGATCCGCACGCCGATGACGGCGATTCTCGGCTACTGCGATCTGCTGATCGACGAAGCGTCGCGCGACGCCGCGCTCGAGCGGCATCGCGCGGCCCTGACGACGATCCGCCGCAACGGCAGCCACCTGCTCGACGTCGTTAACGACATCCTCGACCTGTCGAAGATCGAAGCGGGACGCATGACGGTCGAATCCGAACCCGTCGACGTCGCCTCGCTAATCGCCGACGCGGCGGAGCTCGTGCGCGTTCGGGCGGCGGAAAAGCGGCTACGCTTCGAGGTCGTTCAAGAAGGCGCCTTGCCCAGCGTCATTCGTTCCGATGTCATGCGGTTGCGGCAGATCCTAATCAACTTGTTGGGCAACGCGATCAAATTCACGGACCGGGGAACGGTGCGCCTGGCGGTTCGCCTCCGACAGGGGGAGTCGCCCCGGCTCGAGTTCGATGTCATCGACACGGGCATCGGACTGTCCGCTGAGCAACTCGAACGGCTCTTCACGCCGTTCCACCAGGCGGATGCCACGACGAGCCGCAGGTTCGGCGGCACGGGACTGGGCCTGGCCATTAGCCGACGACTCGCTCAGATGCTCGGAGGCGACATCGAGGCAACGAGCGAACCGGGCGCGGGGAGCATGTTTCGGCTCTACGTCGCGACGGGTTCGCTCGACGGCGTCGCGTTGTCATTCGGCACGAACGCCCGAACGGGAGCACTTCCGGCCGCGATAGCCGCGGATTCTCCCGAAGGCGAGCCGCCGAGTCCGCTGGCGGAAGCGAGGCTGCTTTTGGCCGAAGACGGCATCGACAATCAGCGCCTGATCGCCCACATCCTGCGGAAGGCGGGCGCGCAGGTCGAGGTAGTCGAAAACGGCCGGCTCGCCGTGGACGCCGCACTTGCGGCCGTCGAACGGGGGGCGGCATTCGACGTCATACTCATGGACATGCAAATGCCTGTGGTCGACGGTTACCAGGCGACGTCGCAATTGCGGACCGCCGGCTACGAAGGGTCGATTATCGCACTGACTGCACACGCCATGTCCGGCGACCGAGATCGGTGTTTGCAGGCAGGGTGCGACAACTACACGACGAAGCCGATCGACCGGCAGCAACTGATCGCGTTGCTTCGACACCAGATCGACCGCTGGCGAAAGGGCGCGTCGGCGAAGAGTGGTCGGGGCGGCGTATCGTTACCTTCCTAGGCCGAGTTGCTGGCCCTCGCGGATGCCGGCGCGACAGGGCGTCACTCTACCCTGTGAATCGCGCCCGAGTTATCCTAGCATTTGGGCGGAAATTGTCCCGCCCATGCGGCGTTAGAAACCGGTCTCGCGGACCGAGCGCCCGTCGAATTCGCGCGATCGGGCGAGGAGCCATTCATGCCATGCCGGGGAGTGCGCGGGGCCACGAGCGTCGACTCGAACTCGCGCGAAGACATTTTGCTGGCGACGCGGCAGTTGCTCGCGCTGATGATCCGCCAGAACGGCATCGAAGCGGCCGACGTCGCGAGCGTCATCTTTACGACCTCGCCGGACCTCAACGCGGAGTTTCCGGCTCTCGCGGCGCGGCAGTTGGGTTGGCTGCACACGGCGCTGATGTGCTTTCACGAGTTAGACGTGCCCGGTTCGCTGCCGCGTTGCGTGCGGATCCTGATCCACTGGAACACGGATAAGACTGCGGACGAGATCGTCCACGTGTATGTCAAAGAGGCGCAGCGATTGCGGCCCGACCTGTCGAAGTTGCCGCCGGTGGATTGGGAAGAGTTGGAACGGTGGATCGAGGGGCAGTTGAAGGCCGGCGGTTAGATGGCGGTAAGACGGCCGTGGAACGGTGGAGTCTACCAATTTGACGTTTGGAGGAAGGAGGGCAGAAGCATGGCAACTGTGAATCAGCACACCGATATTTGGAATACAGCAGGCGTTGCCGCGCTGCCTGGGCACGTGAGTGAAGAACAGTTCGTCGCTTGGGCGCAAGCAAATCCGAGCGTCCGCGCGGAATGGACGGAAGGAGAAACCGTTGTCATGTCACCGGCTGGACGCGATCACAATTCGTTGCAGATTTGGCTCTCGTACTTGCTGCTAACTTACCTCGATCACCGGCCGATCGGAGAGATTTTGGGGCCCGAATTCATGGTGCGGCTGCTTGGCGGCCGCAGCCGGCGGATTCCCGACTTGCTGTTCGTCGCGAAATCGAATTCACACCTGGTTAGGGAAACGCACTTTGACGGATCGCCCGATCTCGTGGTCGAAATCGTCTCGGCCGACAGTCAATCCCGCGATTACCGCGAAAAGTACCTCGAATACGAAGCCGCCGGCGTGCGCGAATTCTGGATCGTCGATCCGTTGTCGCACAGGATCGAAGCCTATCGCTTGGGCGACGACGGCCGTTTCGTCCTCATCGACGAGGCGGACGGCAAGATCGCTTCGTCCGTGCTCGACGGGTTCTATCTCCGCAACGAGTGGCCGTGGGCCACGCCGCGGCCGACGGCCTTGAGTCTGCTCAAAGAAATGGGCATCGTTTGACGGTCCCCGGAGCCGATCGACGCATCATGCCGTTTCCACAATTCGACCGTTCCCGTTTATTGATCAAGCCGCTTGTCGAGCGAACGCACGATCTGCCGCATAGCACGCTGCTCGCGCTCGACGAGATCCCGCCGCCGCTCGGCGACAAGGCGATGCGCGATCTCGCGACGATCGGTTCGCGGCTCGTAGCGGCGCGGGAAGCGGGGGCATCGGTCCTCATGCTCATGGGCGCTCACGTGATTCGTGCCGGCGTCGCGCGGCAATTGATCGACCTTATGGAGCGCGGGCTCGTCACGCACGTCGGCATGAACGGCGCGGGGCCGATTCACGATTACGAACTCGCGAAAATCGGCGCGACGTGCGAGAGCGTCGCCCGCTACATCCGCAGCGGCGAATTTGGGCTGTGGCGCGAGACGGGCGAGATCAACGACATCGTCGCGTGCGGCGCGGCCGCGGGGCTTGGCCTCGGCGAAGCGATCGGCCGCGCGATTCTCGACGGCGACTTTCCCCACAAGGACACGAGCGTGCTGGCGGCGGGTGTGCGCCTCGGCGTGCCAGTCACCGTGCACGTCGGCATCGGGTACGACATCGTTCACGAACACCCCAATTGCGACGCGGCCGCGTACGGCGCGGCGAGCTACCGCGATTTTCTCACGGTGTGCGACACGGTCTCGCGGCTCGAAGGCGGCGTTTTTTTGTGTTTCGGCTCGGCCGTGATGGGACCCGAGGTGTATCTCAAGGCGCTGTCGATGGCCCGCAACGTCGCCCACCAACAAGGCCGCCGGATCGCGAACTTCACGACGGCCGCGTTCGACCTGATCGAGATCGAAGGTGAGTGGCACAGCGAAGCGCCGAAGAGCAATCCGCAGTATTACTATCGCCCTTGGAAAACGATCCTCGTGCGCACGGTCGCCGACGGCGGCGAGAGTTTTTACGTCTGCGGCGATCATCGCCAGACGCTGCCGCACCTCCGCGCCGCGGCGATTTCGTTGATGGGCGAGAGCCGTTAGGTCGACCGTGCTATACCGACGGTCATGTGCCCGACCGTTGCACGGTTAAATGCGCACCGCCCACAATAACGCGGCGGACAACCGAGAACTCGCGCGCACACAGCGAACGGCCTACTTCGGGCTTTCCTGCTTCGCCAGCACGATGATCTGCGACTTTTGGATGTCGATGTAGAACAGATGCTTGTCGTCGGCCGTCGCGGCGACGCAGGAGTTCTTGCACCCCGGCTGGACGCTCGCGACGCCGACCATGCCGACAAATCTGCCGTCGGGCGTGAAGTGCTTCACGGCACCGTTGCTTTCCGCGACGTACAGATTGCCCGAGGCCGTGAAGCAAAGGTTCATCGGGTTGCAGCAGCCGCCGAAATTCTCGCCTTCGCCTTCGCGATCGCGCTTGCCGAACGCGCCGAGTTCCTTCCCTTCGCGATCGAACTTGGCGACGCGATGCCGCGAGTTTTCCGAGACGAAGAGCACGTCGTTGTGGCATTGCACGTCCATCTGGCCGCAGCAGCCGCGAAGGTCCTTGACGATCTCCTTGGCATTGCCCAGCTTGGCGTCGGTCCGCCACACGCCATAGCCGTAACCGGCCATCGCAGGAACGACGATGAACACTTCGCCTTTGCTCGCGCAAATCGAATGCGTCTCGAGGGCCCGCGACGTGACTTCCTGCATCGCTTGCTCGATCGTCTTGTTCTTGACCTGCTGGCCGTAGGTTTTCATCGCCTGAACCTGGGCGGCGTAGAGCCGCTGCATGTTCTTCTCTTCGTCGGTCAGCTCGTCTTGCTTCTTGTCGGTGAGCGTCTTGAGTTGCTCCTCGTAGACCTTGATGTTTTCGTCGACCATCGCCTTCTGGGCTTCGAGTTGCTCTTTGGCCCGCTCGCGCATTTCCTCCGTCTTTTCGCGGATGTAGACCATCTGCGGCGACTCGGATTCTTGCAGTTTCTTGCCGTCGGCCGAAAAGCGAGCGACCTTGCCCTGTCCGCCGACTAGGACCGTTCCGTCCGGCGCGACGTTGATCGCCTCCGCCGGGAAGCCGACGAGCCAGTGCGACAATTGCTTGCCTGCGGCGTCGAACACGCGGACCTGCGTTTCGATCTTCGCGCTCTTGGCCGGCTTTTTCGCCGCGCCGCCCGTTTTCGCGTCCGCTTCCGCAGGCGCGGCCGCCGGTTCTTCCGCTGCTTCGCTCAGTGCACCGAGCAGTCCCAGGATCAATCCGCCGCCCTGCGCGGCCGGCGCGGGTCCCACGAGTGCCAGGACTTTGCCGTCGGCGGCAAGGCAAAAATCTTCGAGCTTCGCCGCTTCGCCCTTGGCAATGGCGTTGATGATCGCGGTTTGCTTATGCGTCGCGGGCGCCTTGGCGACCGATTCCGCCACGCCTTCGCCAGCCATCGTCGCGGCGCTGCCCAATGCCGCTCCAATCAACGACCCGGCCGCGAGAATACCAACAAACGATCGCCGCGATGCGAAGAGCTTCGACATGGTTCTGATCCTTCGAGTTGTAATCCGTGGCGGTAAAGCGGAACGGTAGGTCAGGCGAAGCGGCCAAACGCTGCGACGTCGTCAAACGCCTTAATCCGCGCCGGCCTGACAGGGGCAGGCGCAACTAACCGACCGGCGCCGACGGCCGCGGGCGTTATCCTAACCCATCCCACCCAATCGGGCAACAACGGCTGTCAGGAGGCGGCGGCCCGAAAAAACGGCCCCTCGCCGACGGCGGCGACACTGCCGTATTCGTCGCCGACGCCTGCGGATTGGTTCATTTCCGAGCCAACAAGTTTCCCCGCCAGCAGAAATCCGCAGGACAGCGCCGCTATAATTCCCGCGATGAGCGAAATCACTCCGAGTCCAGCCGAGGTTTCCCAGGCCCAAGCAGCCAGCCGCACCGTCCGCCCGCCGATGACGCTCCGCCGGCGTTTGTGGCGGGCCGTGCGGATCGTCGCCCTGGCTTACGCAATCATTCTGGTGTTATTGATGACGTTCGAGGAACGGCTGATCTTCTTCCCGTCGAAGTATCCCGAGGGCGACTGGGAAAATCCCGGTTTGCCGGTGGAGGACGCCGAATTCTCCGCCGCCGACGGCACGAAGCTCCACGGCTGGTTCCTCCCGCACGACAAGCGCGCCGGCGAAAAGCCGGCCGCCGTCGTGCTCGTCGCCCACGGAAACGCCGGAAACCTCACGCACCGCACCCACCTGCTCCGGTCGCTACGCGACGTGGGCGCGGCGGCGATGGTCTTCGACTATCGCGGCTACGGCAAAAGCGAAGGAACGCCCAGCGAAGAAGGCGTCCTGGCCGACGCCCGGGCCGCGCGGGCGTGGCTCGCCGAACGAACCGGCGTCGGCGAACGCGACATCGTGCTCTTCGGCGAGTCGCTCGGCAGCGGCGTGGCGGTCGATCTCGCGGCGAGCGACGGCGCCCGCGGCCTGATTCTTTTGAGCGCGTTCACGTCGCTGCCCGACGTGGCGGCCAAGGTCTATCCGTGGATTCCCGTGCGGCTGTTGATGCGGACGCGGCTCGATTCGCTCTCCAAGATCGGCCGCTATGCCAGCCCGGTGCTCCAACTGCACGGCGACCGCGACGAGATCATCCCCTACGAACTCGGAGAGCAACTCTTCGCAGCGGCCCGCGACCCGAACAAGCAATTCGTCACGCTCCGCGGCGCCACGCACAACACAATCCCGCCGAGAGCGTTCGATTTGGCGCTGGCGGAGTTTGTTGAGCGGCTGAGGGCGAACTAGGTCTCGCGCGTAACACAAGTATGTCCCACTCGTGGCCCACGCCGGCGTTCATCCCAAGGCGGCTCAAGCCCTCGCCCGGCATTCGACGATTACGCTTACGCTCGACCGTTACACGCACGTGGACCTGCCGGATTTGTCGAGCGCGCTGGATCGGCTACCGGCGATCAGTAGCCTTGACGCAGAACTCGATATGCCTCGGGACATGCACATCGCCTAGCGATTTCGACCTTCACCACGACCATCGAGGTATCGCCGCCTTCACGATTCGTCTAGTCGTACAGCAGGAACGCCTTGCGCCGTTGGCGAAACGCTGCCAGTTCATCGGCGTAGATCGCTTCGACGCCACTCGGGCGTTCAGCCGAAAGGATCGCGTTGTAAACGCGGTCGTTTCCCAGCAGGCGGTTATATCCCGTGCTCTTCCAAGCCTGGGGATACAGGCGGCGAAGCGATGTTGCCAGTTCCCATCCCAGTCGCGTGGCATCGTGCTGGCGCCAATCGACGAGCAAGATGCGCACTCCCTGGCACAACTCGCCGCGAAACTTGCTTTCGGCGGGAGTAAAGTCAACCGGCACGAACGAAACGCCCGGCAATTTGGCCGCACGGAGTTCGTCGGCCCATTTCCGGCCGTCGATCCAGGGGGCGCCGACGAATTCGAACGGAGCATCGGTTCCACGACCGACGGAGACGTTCGTCGTCTCGAGCAAACCAACACCTGGGTACAGCATTGCTGCCGTGAGGCTTCGCATGTTCGGGGACGGATTTACCCACGTCAGGCCCGTTGCGTCGTAGCGATCGGAGCGCCCCCAGTTGCGGCATTGCACGACTTCCAGCGTAACGGCCAACTCACGCTCGGCGACGAACATCTTTGCGAGTTCTCCAAGTGTCATCCCGTGGCGGATGGCAATCGGATGCCAACCGACGAACGAATTCTTCCCGCGATCGAGGACGGGCCCCGAAACGACTTCGCCGCCGAGTGGATTTGGCCGATCGAGAACGACGATCCGCTTGCGATGTTCCGCCGCCGCAGAAAGGCATTCTCCGAGCGTTGAAACGTACGTGTAGAATCGCGTGCCGATGTCTTGGATGTCGAACACGAGCGTGTCAATTTCGGCGAGTTGCTCGCGCGTCGGGCGACGCTTGTCGCCGTATAGACTATGAATCGGCAGTCCAGTTCGATCGTCGCGCGCGTCGCCAATTCCTTCACGATCCTGCTTGCCGTCGATGCCATGCTCGGGGCTAAACAAGGCGACTAGGCGCACACCGTCGGCGGCGTGCAAGATCGCGGATGTCGGCGTACCGTCCGCGGCGCGGCCTGTCTGATTGGTCACTAACCCGACGCGCTGTCCGCGTAGCGATCGAAAGTGATCTTTTCGCAGGACGTCAATGCCCGTCTCAACGCCCGGTTGCGGTTGCTCGGCGCTTGTGGCGGCAGCCAATGCGGCTACCAGGAGCAACGCCAACGTCGAGTCGACATTCATGGCGACTTAACCTTTCCGAGAGAAAGTAGCGAATCCGCGCCGACGGCGACGAGAAATGTCGCTCCCGCGCCGACGATCGAATACCAAGTCCAGCCGAGAGCAGTAGCGAATCGTACCGTTACCACCGTCATCAGTCCAAGAACGATTCCGACGATGGCCGCACTCTGCTGGACGCGTCGCGTGAATATGCCGAGCAGGAAAACTCCCAGCACGACGCCCGTCGTCATGCCGGCGATGGCCATTACTTCCTCGACGACGGTGCGACTGAGGAACTGTCCGCCCATGGCGACGCCGATTTGGATCGCGCCAAATGCAATCGTCAGGGCGCGCGTGACGCGGAGAACGTGCCGGGGCGACGCGTCTTTCGCCCATAGCGGCAGGTAGAAGTCGTTGACGGCGGCTCCGGCAAGCGAATTGAGTGAACCGGAAAGGGTCGACATCGCCGCCGCAAATACTGCCGCGAGCGTCAAACCAATGGCCCCGATCGGAAGTTCTTCCACGATGAACGTGGCAAACACTTCGTCGGACGTTGCGAAATGCCTTCCGCCATAATATGCCGCCAGGCCCAGGCCGATCGACAGAAATCCGGCAAACTGAATCAGCACGACCCAACCGCTAGCCCACAATGCGCGAGCGGCATCGGCCGGACTGCGGGCGGAAAGATACCGCTGCACCATAAGTTGATCGGCGCCATGCGTAGCCAGCGAAATGAACGCTCCGCCGAGGATTCCCGACCACAGCGTGTAACTGTTGGCGAGGTCCCACGACAAGTCGAACACGCGTAGTTTCGCCGCGTCGAGCGGCAAGTTGCTCCAGCCGTGCCCGCTCTCGGCGAGTCGAATCACGATGGTGACCGCGCTGACAAGGGCGCCGGCCACGTAGACGAAGAACTGGATGAAATCGGTCCACACCACCGCTTTGATACCGCCCATGCACGTATACAAAATCGTGCCTCCGCCGGCGAGCACAATCGACCAGAAAAGCTCGTGGTCAAATGTCGGGTGCTGTACGATATGCTCGCGCACCGCGCCAAACAAGACAAGCCGTAAGGCAATCGCCGTCAGGTAAAGGCGCAGGCCGTCGGCCGCGCAACGAGTGACGACGAACAACAACGACGCGACGCGCTTCGTTGCCGCGCCGAACTGGCGATCCAGCACCTCGTAGGCCGTGAAGATCTGCCCGCGGAAGTAAGACGGCAGCAGCAACGCCACCACGACGTAGCGACCGACAACATATCCGATTGACACTTGCAGGAACGTCAGGTCGCCACCATACGCGATTCCGGGCACACTCAGAAACGTAACCGAACTCGTTTCCGTCGCCACGATGGACAGCAGCAGCAGCCACCACGGTAGCTCGCGGTCGGCCAGCAAAAAACCGCGGACGTCGCGCTGCCGCCGCCCAATCCACAGGCCAACCCCAACAACAACCGTCAGATACAGGACGATGATCGCCGCATCGGGAATGCTAATCGCCGAGTGCATCCTGAATTCATCCCTACCGTGTGGCGTCGGGGCATTTACAATGCGATGTTGCGGTGCTCGATGCCGCGCTTTCGAACTCCAGATAGCATAATAGGCGGGTTGCGTGGACCACAATCTCACGACCGAACGGCGAAATCCCGCCTCCGAAGCGCTGGACCAGCTTTCCGCGTTGGAGATTGTGCGGTTGATGAACGTCGAGGATCATCGCATCGCGCCGGCCGTCGGTTGCGAAGCGCCGGCCATTGCGGCGGCAATCGACGTAATCGCGGCGTGCCTGCGGCAGGATGGTCGGCTGATCTACCTTGGCGCGGGAACGTCGGGCAGGCTAGGCGTGCTTGATGCCGTCGAATGTCCGCCCACGTTCAACTCGCCGCCCGGTCAGGTCGTCGGCTTGATCGCCGGGGGCGACGCGGCAATCGTGCGGGCCGTCGAGGGCGCGGAGGATCGCATTGAACTTGCGATCGCCGATCTCGACAGGGTCAATCTTTCGGCAAGCGACGCAGTGGTCGGCATTGCCTCGAGCGGGCGCACGCCCTACGTAGTCGCCGGCCTTGACCATGCCCGCAAAAAGGGCGCCGCGACGATCTCGATCAGTTGCAACGATAGTTCAACCGTGTCCGGCCATGCGGAAATCGCCATCACGCCCATTGTCGGCGCGGAAGTGCTGAGCGGTTCGACTCGCCTGAAGGCCGGCACGGCAACCAAGATGGTGCTGAATATGCTCACGACCGGCGCCATGGTCCTGCTCGGTAAGACCTTCGGCAACTTGATGGTCGATCTGCGGGCGACCAACGAGAAGCTTCGCGCGCGAACCGAGCGAATCGTGCGCGAGTTGACCGGGGCCTCCGAGTACGACGCCCGGATATTACTTTGCCGCTGCAACTTCGAACTCAAAACGGCCGTCGTTGCCCATCGACATCGTATTGACGCCGACGCGGCCCGCGAACTCCTGAATAAGGCGCACGGGCACCTTCGTACAGCTCTCGTTAGCGGCGCATCGGAAAACTCGGTCCCCGCCGCGCAGCGGTCGGTAGCCAATGACCTCGTGATTGGTGTCGATGCGGGCGGAACGCACGTTGCCGCGTGTGTGGCGAAGCTCGGGGCGAATGGCGTCGTGTCGTGCATTGGTCGTGCAACCGCCGGCGCCGCCAATCCGCACTGCGTTGGTTGGCAACGAGCAACGCACGAAATCGAAGTTGCCATTCGCGACGCCAAGGCCGCCGCAGGAATGCCGGAGTCGACGACGGCGGCAATGGTGACGATCGCCGCGGCCGGCGTGGGGCGCCCGGCGGAACGTCGTCGCATGGCAAGCGCTGCGCTCGCGCGGAATTGGGCAGCCGCCGTCGACGTGGTTGACGATAGCGCGCCGATCCTCGCCGCCGGTACGCCGCACGGCTACGGCATCGCCGTCATTTCCGGCACCGGTTCCCTCGTCGTTGGCCGCACGCCGGACGGGCACTGCGAACGCGCCCTGGGATGGGGGCCGTTGCTAGGCGATGAAGGGAGCGGCTATGCCATCGCCGTCGACGGTTTAAGGAGCGTGGCCCGCGCGTGCGACGGCGTCGGGCCAACCACGCAACTTGTCGATGCGCTGTTCGCCGCCCTCGACATCGAATCGAAAGAGCAACTTATCCCGGCAATCTATGCTCCGGCATTCGATCGCGCGCGAGTCGCCGCCCTCGCGGAACTTGTGGTCGAAGTCGCGGAATCAGGCGATCGTGTGGCCCGTGCGATCGTCGATGCGGCGGCCGCGACGCTCGCCACCGCAGTAATGGGCGTCGTCGAGCGGCTCGTCGGAGCCAATCCGCGTTTCGCCGACATGCGCTGGCCAATTGCGGCGGGCGGCGGCGTTCTGGTTCATTCTTTGTTGCTACGAGACCGCCTCACGGAGAGTCTCGCCAGAGCTGGCGTGCGTTATGACGAACAGATTGTCGCTGTCGGCCAGCCCGAGGTCGGCGCCGCACGAATCGCTGCACGATTGCACGCGCTTCGTAAGGGCGGGTAGCTTGCTCGCGCGATCGCCACCCTTAGTCGCCAAACCGAGCATTGCCGAGAGTTCGAACGCGCATCCGTCCGACAAACTGGTTGTATCCACCAGATGACTGCAAGAAGGCGGCCTGTTCGGCAGTCGCCTGGCGAGAAGCGTTTGAGAACTGGCAGCACATAGGAATCAAAAATCGCCCGTCCGAGGTGCCCGGTATGCTGCCAAGATTGCGGAAAAAGGTGCCCAAATAGGTGCCTTCGAATTTGCGCTTAGACGGCGCAATCTGCACCAATTTGCACCAAAGGACCCCACCACCCCCACGCCAGAACCGGCGGGAATCTCCGCAAAAAAAAATGCGGCGACCATCCTTTTCGGATGGTTCCCGGCCCGTAAACGCCGAGGATTACGCGGAAAGAGAAAAGAGGCGCCGGGCGGATTCGAACCGCCGCATCGCGGATTTGCAATCCGCTCCCTTAGCCACTTGGGTACGGCGCCGTGCTCGTCAGGTAACTTAGGAAAACCCTACCGCTCGGTCAAGGCCAGCAAGCTTTGCCGGCAACATCGCGTCGCGACTGCTGCGCCGGTTAGCCAGACCTTCCATCTTAGCGGCGACTTTGCCGGGCATGCGGAAGCGGCGTCGAGACGCGGCCGTTTGCCCGCCGATGTTGAACCAGCGGCGGGTTCGTTCGGGACTGGGACGTCGGCAACGGTCGGCGGGTGTCAACGACAGCACGCCGGCCGCGAAGCATGCTCCCCGCGACAACGCGGCCACACGAATACACCGCCGCTGCGACACGCGAACTCGGCCAGGACGGCCGCCGGCGGTCGCCGATCAACACGGTTCTGAGCCGCCGATGCCCGCGGCAACGGCTCGCCCGATTCGCCAAGGAAGGAAGACGTCGACATGGGCCTGCGAGCGATTCTGCAAAGTTGGTTTCAGGACGACCGGACACTTAGGACGCTGGCGGCCGACGCGGCGCGGCGCTGTGAAACGGCCGTCTGGCAGCACGTCGGCACGCGGGCGAGCACGATGCCGCTGGCCGAAGCCCGCGGTTATGTGCGAGCGCGGAGCGCGGCGATCGTTCGCCGCCAGGTCGAGCTTGTCCTGTTGAGCCGGCCACAGCTTGCCGCGGCGTCGCAGGCCCGCATTCGGACAGAGGCGCTGGACCTGGCGGTGGTTCGCGCGATCGACGTGATTCGGACGCGTAGCGCGGTTCAGCCGGCAATGCGCAGGGCGGCCTGACCCTGGTCTATCGACGCAGGAGGCGAATCCTTTCGCCGATTTGGGTCGATGCGGACGCTTCGGCGAAAGGATTCGCCTCCCACAGGTCAAATTCGCGGCAATCGCGGAATATCGTTTGCGCTGGCCGTGCCGATTGGGCGAAGTTCGACGATCGTTCGCGAGATTCTTGTCGCACCGGTCGCGACGGTTGTGGCGTTTCGCGGCTTTCTGGAAACGTCGCTTTTTCGCTCCCGGCGGCGTTTGCTTTTTGGCAACGTGGCGTAGAGTTTCAACGTCCGTCGGTCGCGGCGTGCGAGGCCATGCGCTTGCGGGCCACTCGCCGCGATGAACTCGACGCACCGTCTTGGAACACGGGAGCCACCTCGATGTCGCCACGCGCCAAGCCTAAGAAATCGCCTTTGCCCAAGACGGCCCCCGCCAAGAAAAAGGCGGCGGCGACTCCGCCGGGCTTCGCGGCGAAGGACATTTCCGCCCTATCGGCCCGGATCGCGCGGGACAACGCCCGGATATCACGGTTCATGGAAAGCCTGGTCAACCACGTCGATTTGATCGTGGACGCGGCGTCGGCCGAAGATTGGCCGGAGGTCGCGCGGCAGGCTGACTACCTCGCCGGGAGCGGGGCCACGCACGGCTGCGGGGAACTGGCCGACCGGGCCGCGGAACTGTCCAAGACGCTCAAGGACCCGGGCGGCGCGGAAATCGCCAAGCGGCAGGTGATCCGCCTGATCGGGGCTTGCGGCCGCGTCCGCCAGGGCGAAGGGCGCTAGGATCCTGTGCTCGACCGGCACTGGGGAACCGCGGGTTTTCGCCGCCAATCCGGGCGGTCGCGCATTGCTTTGCCGCGGCCGCAGCGTTAGGCTTTTCTGTATCGCCGGCCACGGCCGGACCCCGCCTGCGGCCGATTTCTCGACGCCGCAGTTTGGCCCACCTGCCTTTGTGCCCCTTCGGCATTCCAACAATCAGGAGCGAATCGTATGTCGGTTCTTCAACAGACGTGGAAGCTGGCACTGGTGGCCTGCCTCGCGAGCGCGTTTTCTCTTGCCGCGACGGCAATGGCTCAGGACGAAAAGACCGATGCCAAGGCCGATGAGAAGAAAGAAGGCGGCGAAGACAAGAACATTTACGAGTTGCCCAAGGACGCGGATGCCGCGGCGCTCATCAAGTTCATCGAAGGGCTTCAGAACCACCGCGTCAATTCGCGCGAGGAGTTCGAAGCGCACCGCGAAAAGGCCGGCCCGGCGATTCGTCAAGCGGCCGCCAAGGTAATGGAACTCGAAAAGGGCAACAAGAAATCGGAGCACTACCGCAAGGCCCAATTCCTATTGCTCGTCGCGCGGCTGGGCGAGTTGCGGACCGGCGACGACAAGGTGATCCGCGAGATCATCGGCGAGACTAAGGAATATCTCGCGTCGAAGGAGGCCGACGAGTTCGAGCCGAACGATGCCGCCATTGCGCGGGCCGTCGCGCAACAGCTCGAGTTCAGCGGCAAGACGGATCTGGCGAAAGAAGCGCTTACGGCCTTTAGTGACGTCCTGGCCAAGGCCGCGGAAAAGAACGAAGACCTCAAACCGATCGTCGAGTCGATGGCCGGCACGCTCCGTCGCATGAACCTGCTCGGCAACGAAATCGAGATCAAGGGCAAGCTCGTCGACGGCAGCGACTTTGATTGGAAGGCGTACAGCAAGGGCAAGGTCGTCCTGGTCGACTTCTGGGCCACGTGGTGCGGCCCGTGCATCGGCGAGCTGCCGAACGTGAAGAAGAACTACGAAAAGTACCACGCCAAAGGTTTCGAGATCGTCGGCATTAGCCTCGACACCGATCGCAAGAAGCTCGAAGCGTTTCTGGAAAAGGAAGGCACCAAATGGGCCCAACTTTTCGAGGACGAGGCCGGCTGGAAACATCCCGTCGCGGTACACTACGGCATCTCGGGCATTCCGACCGTGATTCTCGTCGATCAGCAAGGCAAGGTCGTCTCGCTCAACGCCCGCGGCCCGGAACTCGGCAAGCTGCTGGAAAAGCTGCTCGGCTCGTCGGATTCGACGGACGAGCCGAAGACGGAGGAGAAGACGGCGACGGCGGAAGCGAGCAAGTAGTCCGTTTCGGCGACAGTCTGCCCGGTATGCTCTCAAAGGCGGCCGCACGGCGATGTGTGGCCGCCTTTATTTGTTACGTGAACCGACCACTCGCTGCGATCGAGTTCGATCAGCGTGTCGTCCGCAATCTGGTTTAGCGTCTCGTCCGAGAGAGGCGCGAACTCCTCTCGGGCAAACGAATCGCAGAGCAACCGAAGAGCACGCTCCCGATCCGCCGTGGATAAGCGCTCGAACGCCATAACGAGATTCGTGACCGTTCCTATGGTCGAACTCGTCAATTCACGAAATCGAATAGCAGATGAAGCCCTATCCCAATGACGGTTGCGGGGTAATCGACGCGAGGATTTGCCCCGCGTCCATAATTGCCGAACGATGCTGTTTTATACGAAAGGCATCGGGCCGTTCTGCTTGCCGCGAGTTGGCGTTCAATCGTCGATCCAACCACCCGAGCAGGGTCAATGCATGTTCGTTGGTCGGATCCATATCCAATGCTGCGAGACATGAGTTCCTGGCATGTTCCAATTCGTCCAACGCGTCGTATGCAATAGCCAATTGGATGTGGGCGTTCAGAATCTCGACGCTGAGCAAGGCTCGTTCGGTCGGATCGACCAAACCGTTGTTAGCCAACGCCAGGCCTTTCTGAAACGCCGTAAGCGCTCCCGCGACACGCCGGGCTCGAAGATCGTCGTGCGTACGCAGTGCATAGTCTAGCAGTACCGTCGCGGCCCTTAGGATTACAAGCGGGTGCTGCGATTCCTGTGCTACTTCAACGGCCCGTGCTGCCGCTTTATCGGTGATTCCAATCTCCACTTCACAGGTCATCGATAGTACGTCTTGAAACACGTCTCGACGACCCAAACGATAAGCCTCGTCGAGAAAGTGAAGCGCAATGCGAGGCTGCTGCAATCGTGCCCAACAAACCCCGCGAACAAACGCGACTTCGGCAGCGTGCATCTTATTCTCGTTTCGGCGAACGATGTCGAGCGCGGTCGGCCAATCCTCACGACTCATTGCGTCGGTGAATAGCCCAAACTCGACATCTTCCACTTTTTCAATGAGTCGGTCTCTTGCGACGCCAATTGAATACAAGTCGGAGGACAGCCCACGCAATAGGCGAGACTCCTCCCTATCGAGTTGGTCCCAAGGCGCGTCCATACGTTCGCGCACATCCTCGGCTTCGTCGGTTTCGCCACGTCCAGTCGCCATGAGCACATGCAGTTGTCCGAGTAACGTCGCATATTCGTTGAAGCTCGGGTTGTGAAAGAAACGCCCCATATGCTACTCCTCGTCGATAACCCACTGATCCGCCGTTGCCCAAACGGCAAAGTTGTACTCTTCGAGCTTCATTTCGAATTCTGGCTCGACTAGGCCGTGTGTTTCCTTGTCGAGCCGAAGAATCAAATCGTTCGCAATTCTACCATCCTCAAATGAACCATCGCCAAGCCGCCAACAGACCAGGTCGTTAGGTCCTCGCGCATCGCCGGGAAGGCCTTCCCGCACAAAGAGTTCTTTGAGTCGCGCGGGTATGCGATGAGGAGCCAAGTCTCGCCAATTTCGCACGACGGACATGCCACCTTGGCCGGGCCGAACCGTTCCATTTGCAGCGACAGCGATATCCGCGATTCCATTGTTGCCTACGCGGACCCCCAGTGTCTTGGCCGAATTCCCGGTTTTGGGCCGATTTCCATCGGCAAGCATCGAGCGGTAGACTCTCGGCATTGTCGCGGGAACTCCGGTTTAACGGGGCAGCTACCACTCCCGAATATCCACGAAATGCCCCGCCACGGCCGCCGCGGCTGCCATGGCCGGCGAAACGAGGTGCGTCCGGCCGTTCTTGCCTTGGCGGCCTTCGAAGTTGCGGTTGCTCGTCGACGCGCAGCGCTCGCCCGGTTCGAGCTTGTCGGGATTCATGGCGAGGCACATGCTGCACCCGGCTTCGCGCCACTCGAATCCGGCCTCTTTGAAGATTCGGTCCAGGCCCTCCTGTTCGGCCTGTTTCTTGACCGGCCCGCTGCCCGGCACGACCATTGCGTGCACGCGGTCCGATACCTTGCGGCCACGAACCGTCTCGGCGGCCAGCCGCAGGTCTTCGATCCGCGAGTTCGTACACGAACCGATGAACACGCGGTCGAGCGGAATGTCGATGATCGGCGTGCCCGGTTTCAAGGCCATGTAGTCGAGCGCTTGAGCCGCCGCCTTGCGTTCGTCGGCGCTGGCGAACGACGCCGGGTCCGGCACGCGGCCGTCGGCCGACGTCACCTGTCCCGGGTTCGTGCCCCAGGTGACTTGCGGGGCGATCTTTCCGCCGTCGAACGCGAGCGACTTGTCGTAAGTTGCGCCTTCGTCGCTCGGTAACTTCCGCCACTGGGCGACCGCTACGTCGAAGTCCTTTGGCGCGAACTCGCGCCCGCGGAGATATGCATACGTCGTGTCGTCCGGGGCGATCAAACCGGCCCGGGCGCCCGCCTCGATCGTCATGTTGCAGACGGTCATGCGGTTTTCCATCGTCAGGCTCCGCACGGCGCTGCCCGTGTACTCGATGCAATATCCGGTGCCGCCGTCGGTCGTGATCTGGCCGATCAAGTACAAAATCAAGTCCTTCGCGGTCACGCCGCGGCCCAATTTGCCGTCGACGCGCAATTCGAGCGTTTTTGGGGGAAACTGCCGCAGCGTTTGTGTGGCGAGCACGTGCTCGACTTCGCTCGTGCCGATGCCGAAGGCCAGCGCCCCGAACGCGCCGTGCGTCGACGTGTGGCTATCGCCGCAGACGATCGTCATGCCGGGCTGCGTGAGGCCGAGCTCCGGCCCGATGACGTGTACGATGCCCTGATGCGGGTCGTTGAGATCGTACAGCCGGATGCCGAACTCCTTGCAGTTCGCGCGCAGCGTGTCGACCTGTTGCCGCGAGATCGAGTCGGCGATCGGCAATAGGCGATCGGTCGTCGGCACGTTGTGGTCGGGCGTGGCGACGGTCCGCTCCGGTCGCCGCACCTTCCGCCCGGCAAGCCGCAAACCCTCGAACGCCTGCGGGCTGGTCACCTCGTGAACCAGGTGCAAGTCGATGTACAGGATCGTCTGCTTGCCCTCCTCGGCGTGAACGACGTGGTTGTCCCAAATCTTCTCGATAATCGTGCGTGGGCGGGCGGCGGACATGATGGAAGTCCTAGCGGTCGGATTTCGAATTGCGGGAAAAGCACACCGGCGGCGGTGCACGCGAAACGACCACCGAGCCGTATCGAGACCATTGCCAGTGACAGGGCCGGGGCGAATCCACCAATTCTACGGCATAAACCGGCGCGAGACGAGTACGGATAGGCGCGCCGAGGTGGCGATTCCGTCCCGTTGGGAGTAGAATTGGGGCATGAACGCCTCGCAGCAAGGCTTGATCGTCTCAAGTCATATCGAACTCCGGCCGAATCGCGACGGGCAATCGCGCGCCTACGTGGCCGGAACCCGAATTCGCGTCCAGGACATCGTCGCCGACCACGAGCGGCATGGAATGTCGCCCGAAGAAATCGTCCGCGAGTTCCCGCACCTTACGCTGGCGCAAGTTCATGCCGCCTTGGCATTCTACTACGACCATCGCGACGAAATCCGCGGCGATATGCTAGCCGACGAGGACTTTGCTCGACAAACGGAAGTTGCGTTAACGCGAGACGCACGCACGACGGCCGCAACGGGCAATCCAAGCGATGCGTCTGCATCTTGACGAGAGCATGCCGAGCGCCGTAGCGGAAGGATTGCGGCGGCGAGGATACGACGTAACCGTTAGTTCCGAGGCGGGGTTGCTTGCCGCCAGCGATGAGAAGCAACTGGCGTACGCTGCCCGCGAGGACCGAATCCTCGTGACGCGAGACCAAGACTTCTTGCGGCTAAACGCTCAGCGAACCGATCACGCCGGCATCATTTTCTGGACGCAACGTCAGCGGTCGCTCGGGCAACTCATCCGGGCAATTGACTCCCTATTCGTCGCAAGAACTCTAGCGGAGCTGCGCGGGCAGGTCGTCTTTCTGTGAAGGTTCGCGGTGGTTTTGCGCGAAGCCGCGTCGCGGATGATTTCAGCGGCCGAATGTCGCTGCCCCCGTTGCGGCCCCGCCTCCCGGCGTTTCGAGTTGCTCCAGAAGCTTCTCGACTTTCGCCAGCACCGACCGGCGATGGCGAACGACAAGCCGGTCGGGAAGCGCCCGCAGGTACGAAGGTCCTTCGCCATTCCCCGCTTGTTTGCCGAGTTCGGGAACAAGATCGCGAACCACGTCGGCTGTTCTTTTCGCCGTTTCCGCGCTGCCGTCAGTCGCGGCAGCAATCGCGAACACGCGCAGCTCGATGGGATCATCCGACGCCTGCGCCTCGCTCGGGGCAAGGTTCGCTTCGGCCTGCCGGCGCTTGGCGTCGCGGAGCTTTTCGAGCGTGTCGGCAAGTTTCCGCTGGGTCGACCGCGGAGCGGAAACGACAAGCAGTTTCCACGGCGCGGCAAATTGCATTTGGGCTGGGCCGCCAACGCTGTCCCACACGGCGGCGTCGACATTGCCGGCGAGCAATTCCTTGAGATCGCTTGCGCGGGAGTCTGCATTTGTGGTAGCCGGTTGATCGCGGGCGATCAAGTCGGCGACGGAGTAGATGTACGTTTCCATCATCGACGCGGCGCGGTCCCCCGTGGTGATGACAATTGCTTCGTGATCGACGATGTACGCAAGGCCGTGTTGAGAAAGCGCGTGATCGAGAATCGAAGCGAGTGGGGCGGACGCGAATTCGGCGGTTAGCTCGACGCCCGTTGCATCGATACCCGCGTCCTCAAAGGCGCGGTTGTCGATCATCAATTGAACCTGGGTTTGCCGCTCGATCATTTCCGCGAGCTGCAAGAGCGGCGTTTCGATGAGCGAGTATTCCCTCGATGATTCCAGCGCCTTCGCCATTTCCGCATCGGCGGACGCGGCGCGCTGGACTTTTCGCGGCGACGTGTCTCCGTTGGCTTCTGCGGCAATCGAAGCTCGGACCGCATCGAGCAGAGCGGCGACCTGGGGTTGGACGTCTTGGCTTTGGCCGACGACGAGCAATCCGTCAAACTGGCTGATCGTGCCCGAGCCGCCGACGGCATCCCAACTGGTAGCGGAGCAAGCGGTCGTGACCAGCTCGATAACGTGCTCGGCGTTCTCGGAAATTGCGCCGCTCGAATCGCGAAACCTGATTAGATCGGCGGCGGGATAGATTTCCACGACGAGCTGCGCCGCGGCGGCGTCGCGAGTAGTAATCAACAACACTCCATGCGAGATGACATACGTCAAGTCGAAGGGCCGAAGCGCGTGATGCAGCAACGAACGCAGCGTTATGCCGCGCATATCGAGACTGATTTCCATGGCGTTGGGATCGAGCCCTGCATCGCCGACGCACCGGTTGTCGATTTCGACCTGGATTCCGCACTCCTCCTCAATCCACTCGGCGAATTGCCGCAGCGGAAGCTGAATCAGTTGCGCATCGACCTTCTTGTCAAGGGCCACTTCGATGGCTTTCTGGCCGGTCGCCAACTCGCGGCGCTTCTTGGCGGGGCGATTCTCGGCGGTTTCATTGTTGGAGTTCGCAGCGGCGGCGGACGGGGATTCGTCCTGTGCAGCCATAACGGTCTGCGACTTAACCAACACAAGGCTCGCGCAAAGCGCAGCAGAAAGCAGACGGTGTTGCCAAGACATAGCTCTTCTCCGTGTGACGAGATGGGATGCGGACGCCGCCCGAAAGAGCGAACGTCCGGAGAATCCGCGGCGCGTGTTCCAGGCGCGGCCGGGGGCGACGAACTCAAGGTATCGCCGCCGTGGAGGGTGCGTCAAGCTGCTTTGGACTCGGCCGAACGAAAAAAGCTCGCGCCGCCAACGTGCTGCTGACGGCGCGAGCTTGGATTTTCCGATTCGGCGTGGTCCGGGGAAGCTCGTTTACAACAGGCCCTTGAGCGCCGCGAGTGCCGCGTCGTAGTTCGGCTCTTCGGCGACTTCCTTGACCGTCTCGGCGTAGACGACCTTGCCGTCCTTGTCGAGGACGAACGTGCCGCGGGCGAGGATTTTGAGCTCTTCGATCAACATGCCCCAGTTCTGGCCGAACGAGCGGTCCATGTAGTCGCTGCCGTTGCGAAGGTTCTTGATGCTCTCTGCGCCGCAGAACCGGTTCATGGCGAACGGCAGGTCGAGGCTGACCGTGACGGCGTTGATCCGGTCGCCGAGCGCCCCGAGCTGCTCGTTGAACTTCTTGGTTTGCGTCTGGCAGACGGGCGTGTCGAGCGACGGCACGACCGACAGGATCGTCGGCTTGCCCTTGAGGTCGGCGGGCGTGATCGACTTGAGTCCGCCGTCGAAATAGTGCAGCGTGAACGCCGGGGCGGTCTGGCCAACCTTGACGGCTTCGCCGGCCAGGGTCAGAGGCGCTCCCTTGAACGTAACGGCTCCCGATCGGGCCATGGAAAGTCTCCTTCGATGTTTGCGACTGGAACGCTGGGCCAGCCAATGCCCACGCGGAAGTGTGCGACTTGGCACGCCGCCAATATGCCGCCCCAGCCGGGCGCTCGCAAGGGGGCAGAGGCAATTGTGCGACGTGCGATGCCGCACGCTGGCGGGGGCTTGCAGCGGTTGCGCAGGGCAAGCTGTGCCTGCCGGTCTCTCCAGGCTACCGAAAGCAAAGAGTCCCCACGCCTTGGCGTCGAAGCGTGAGCAAGAACAAGAATTGCGACCGCTTCCGCGCGCGTTCAAACCGGCAGGAAACCGAAATCAAGTGTGCCCGGCCTACGGTATTCGAGTCGCTGCCCTGTGGCTATTGTGCGCGCGATTCGAGTCCCTGCATTTGCTCGAACCGTTCCGCGATGCTTTGGTCGGCAAATGTCTTGGCTCGCCATGTTTCACAGTTGAACGGCTCGCGGCGAACGAGCGCGAGAAACCGGAGCGCGTCGACCGATCCCAAGCGTTCTTCCCGTGCGGTCAGCGCCTTGTTTCGCAAATCGGCGTCATACAAGGATCGAGGACTGCGGTGCTGGCGGCGCTATTGCCGCGGCTGTTCGAGCAGCCAATCTTCGAGGCGGATGTGGCGCAGATGCGGCGCGCGGAGGAGTGCGGCTCTGGCCGGCAGCACGGCGCGGAGCCATGCCCGTTCGGCCATCTGGCGAACGGCGCTCAATCCCATGCGCCCGGCGAGCGAGCTTTGTTCGGTCTGGTCGCGGACGTTCTTGGCGATGCGCTCGAACGTCGACGGGATCAGGTTTGCCTCGGGGCCGACGTGGACGACCGTTTCGACGCCGCTGGCGAGCGTTTCGTAAAGAACGTCCCAGAGCCGCTGGGGGTGGTCGATCCATTGGGCGATCAGTTCGCGGGCGTTGTCGTCCGTGTAGCTGTACTTGCCGGTAATCATCGAGAGGACCTTGGGCCGCGGCGCGTGGCACGGTCCGGTGAGCGTGTGCATCAGGTGGGCGGCTCGGTTCGGAATGTGCGCTTGCCAGACGATCGGCGTGTGCATCGGCGGCCAGCGATCGGGATTGCGGCGCAGGTGCGTGCCGCGGGGCAGCACGTCGACCATCCGTTTCTCGAAGCGGTCGATCGTGTCTTGTTGTCCGAGCAAGAGCAGGCTGTTCGGCGAGAGGTACGACGAAACGCCGATGACGCCGCGGCCTTCGGCGTTGATTTCGCGGCAGATGCGGCCGACGGCGCGGATGTCGAGCACGGCGGCGCGGGAGAACAGGATGCCCATCGTGATGTCGGCGGCGAGGGCGGCGCAATCGGCGGCCATGGCCAGCGGAATCCGCAGGGCGTCCTCGAAGGAAACGGTTCCGCCCGCGGCGAGCGCGGTGATCTCGCCGAGGCTGTAACCGTAGGCCATTTGTGCGTCGGCGTACTTCACGCCGAACTGCGTTTCGAGGATTTCGATTTGGGCGATCTCGACGGCGACGATCAGCGCGACGGCTTCGGCATATTCGGCGAGCGTGGCTTCCTGCCGGCGGCGGACGCGGTCGACCAAATCGACACGGCGGCCGATCGTTTCGCTACACAAGGCCGATGCGCGGTCGAGATATCGCGCGACCGGCTCGGCGTAGCGCTCGTCGGCGAGCAACTCCGCAGTGCGACCCAAGTTCGTGACGTTGTAGCCGCGAAACGCGAAGGCCGTCGTCGCGATGTCGAACCGGTCGTGCATGGAGAACGCAATGCGAAAGGCACAATGCAAAATGCAGAATGCAGAATGAAGAACGAAAGGTGACTTCGCGTCACGGGCAGGTTGCACTCTTCGTAAAGGATCACCATTCGACCGCGACCTTGACGACGGCTTTGCGGGGCGGGGCATCGCCGGCGAGCGGGGCGTGGGCGTCGTGGGGGAAGAAGATCGTAAACGTACCGGCCGGAACGTCGAACCAGGCGACGGGTGCGTCGTCGAAGAACACGATGTCTTTCGCCGCGTCGAATTCGGACCTCGGGCGCTCGCACTTTTCGAGCGGCCGCCAGCCCATCGTGTCCACGCCGCGGACGACGTATTGGATGTCGATGTAGCGGCGATGGGCTTCGAGCGGGGCGCCCGCGCGACCGCGGCCGGCGTCTTCGGCGATGAGCATGAACAGCCGGTCGCCGTCGAGTGTGTGCTTGCCGGGTGGGAGCGACTCGCATTGCCCGGTGCGCAGGAATTCGAATGCGGCGGGAAAGCCGGGGTGGAGGGCGGAGTAGCGGTCGGCGTCGTGGAGCGAAGTGAGAATCATGGGGCAGGGATCGGGGGCCGGGGGTCGGGGGTCGGTGAAAGCAAGAGGGCGGCCAAGCGGCGCTCGAGCAACTCTTGATTGGCCGTGATTTCGAGGCCGATGGCGAGTGCCCAGAGGGGAACGGAATCGAGTTCGGTAAATGAGAGTTTGGCGAGGTCTTTGCACGTGGCGACGAGGGCTTCGGCATCCGAAGACTTTGCCCAGCGGCCGAGTTGGGAGGCGACCGAGTGGCCGGCGTTATCTGTCTGAGTGTAGTCGAAATGATCGGCCAGGGCGCGGAAGGCCACGACGTGCGCCCCGCAGCCGCGGAGCGTCCGCTCGAACGCGGCGGGATTGCCGATGCCGCAGAAGGCGGCAACGCGGCGGCCCGCGAGCCAGTCGAGTTCGCGACGCTCGCCGGTTGCGTTGACGAGTTCGCGCGCGGCATGAGTGGATTCGATCCAGTCAAGCTGCGGCGCGACGGCGAGCGCGCGGCGGCGGATCTCTTCGCGGCGTTCCGCGGAGACGAGATCGCTCCGCGTTAGCACCGCCACGTGGGCGCGGCGCAGCGACTCGATCGGCTCGCGGAGCGTTCCCCGCGGGAAAACGTGGTCGAAGCCGAACGGTTCGGTGGCGTCGAGGAGCACGATGTCGAGGTCGCGGGCGAGGCGGCGATGCTGAAAGCCATCGTCCATCACGATCGCCCGACAGCCGCAGCGGTCGATCGCTTCGCGGGCGGCGGCGACGCGGTCGCGGTTTTGCACGTGTGGCAGGTCGGGGAGCCGCGCGGCGAGCTCGCGGGCTTCGTCGTTCGGAGCGCCGTCCGCGGCGCCGTAGCCGCGGCTCACGATGCCGGCGCGGATGCCGCGGTCGAGGAACCAGCGAACGATCCACTCGACGGCCGGCGTCTTGCCGGTGCCGCCGAGCGTGAGATTGCCGACGCTGACGACGGGCACGCCGACGCGGACGATTTCGGCGCGCCCCGTGTCGAAGCGCAGGTTGCGGCGGCGGACGGCGAACGTATACGGCGTTTCCGCGATTCGCAGCGCGCTGCGGACCAGGGACGCCGACACGCCCCGGCGGCGTCCGCTGACTACGTCCTTGTAGGTCGTGGCGTCGAGCACTGCGGCGTCCTTGGCCGGCGGGGCGCGTGGATGGCGAGGGGCGGTTGGCGGTATTGGGGGTTATCGAGGATGGTGAGCGGATTGCCGCCGGTGTATTCACCGGGGGCTAAATACTGCCGGGGGCTAAATGGTTACTTGGTTTGTTTTAGTTCGTCGAGCAGTTTCTTGGCCGTCGAAACGAGCGCTTCGCCGCCGCCGGGTTGAATACGGGAATTGACCGTCTCGTAACTGCCCTCGGCGAAGGCTTTGCGCGTGGGAATGTAGGCTGGATCGTCGTTGCACAACTCGATGACGAGCGTTCGTTCGAACGGCGACGCCTGTTTGATCGCCAGGCCAAGCTCGACGAACACCTCGCCGGGGAGGCAGACGATGGCGGTCTCGTCGTCGAGACGAATCGCCTGCACTTCCATCCGCAACAGCCCGTCGCCGCGTGCGTCGCGCAAGGCCACGTCGACGATCGTGCAGGCCCTGACTTCGTCGAGAAACGGCAGCTTGCGCTGGCCGACCTTGAACATGTCTTGTTTGGCGGCTGCGAGTTGCTCGGCCGAATAGCGGGCCAGCGGCACTTCGATCGTCGCCGAACGCACACCGAGCCGCGGCGACTTGCTCGCGGCAAGCTTCGGCAGTTCGGCGGCGACCGTTTCGGCGAGGGCCGTGCCGATGCGCTCGGTTTCTTCGCCGCCTTTTTGCGGACGGTCGTGGCGGACGTCGATGTGGTTGATGTCGCCGCATGTGCCCGTGCCAAACAGGGAGAAGAAGTCGTCGCCAAACTTCTGCCGGAGCGACTGCTGCAAATAATAGGGATAATCCGCGCCGTATTCCGTACCGCCGACCGTGTCGAGGTGCAGGGCGAACACGGTGAGGGCCGCGATCGGTTTACCGCTTGCGTCTTGCACGGCGAGCAGACCGACGTCGGGGTCGATCGGTCCCGCCGCGCGCACGATTTCGGGATTGAGCTTGCCGGGGTTGAACTGGACCGTGCCGTTTTTCATGTGAAAGCGGCGGTTGAACGATAGATCGTCGCGGCGGGAAATGCCGGCGGCGATTCGAGCCGGACGCCGAGCCTTATCGGCGCGGGCAATCGCTTCCACGAGGCGCTCGACGAGTTGCTTCGGATAGTCGGCTGCCTCGCGGGGGTCGCGGCCGTCGGAACTCGCAGCTTTGGCGACGTCGTGCAGGTGATTCCGCAGCGCGCCGAAGTAGAGCGGGCCGGTGTGCGTGTGCGTGGCGGCGATCGTGATGTGTTTAGCCGGAATTGCGAGTTGTTTTTCCGCGGCCGTGCGGGCCTGGTGCGAGATTTCGCCTGCTAGGCCGATCAAATCGCATATGACCAGCGCCGCGCTTTCGTCGCCCTGGCGCAGGACGAGCGCCTTGGCGTGGAGCGGGTCGTGCGTGCCCGTGCTCGGGCGTTCGGAAAAGTAGCCGCTCATCCGATAGCCGACGGGGGGCGTGATGTCGACGGCCGCGACGCCAATCGTCAGTTCGTCGCCCTTCGCCGGCGCTTGGGCAAGCTCGTTCGAGGAATCGGCCGGACGCTCCTTTCGGCCGAGCGGCACGATGACGTCGGATTCCTCGCCGCGCGCTTCGCGGACGCGGTTTTCGAGCGCCCGCATGACGATCGGAGCGACTTCCGGCCCGCAACTGTTGATCTCGCCGTATTGCCGCTTGCCGCTGTAGGCGAATGGGCCGCGCTGATCCCATTGCCGCTTGGGAATGATGTAGCCGACTTCGTCGTTGGCCAGGCCGAACAATAGCCACTTGTCGTCCGGAAGGATTTCGGCCACCGGTTTTTCGAGCGGCGCTTCCGGGAAATCGACGTTCGGCTCGACCGGGTCCTGATACTTGCCGTAGATCAACTCGGGATAGATTTCGCCGGGAATGCAGGCGATGTGCAATGCGCCGAGGCGCAGGTAGGCGACCTCGGTTTCGACGGCGAGCGCGGCGCGGCTGTTCTTGATCGAAACCGGCTTTCCGAGAATCTCACCGTTGCCGGTCCATTCGATGCCTTCGCGCTGCAAGACGCCGATCGCCCGCGCGACTTGATAGAGCGTGTTCTCGAGCGGGACCGCGACGGGCTTGGCGGACACGACGACGGGGGCAAGGTCAATCGGCTTTGCGGCGTCGACCGCTTTGGCGGCGAGATCGGCGACCATTTGTCCGTAGCGTTCACAATAGGCCCAATCGCCCTCTTTGAGTTCGTTGCCCGCTTCGTCCTTGACCACGTGATCCGGCGGGGCCAGCAGGCCGCCAACCGTCCCCGTGAAGTAGGCCACGGGACAGCCGTACTTCTTTTCGAGGGCCGCGATCGTGGCGTAGGGAAAGTCGGCGGTGAGCTGGGTGTTGCGCGAACCCATCGCTTCGGGATGGCAATTCCATTGCACGAGAATGCCCGCGGGAGCTTTCTTGCCGGGGGCGTCGAAGCGGACAGCGCGGAGCACGCCGTCGTAGACCTTCGGCTTGCGGCTGTCGCCCAGGAGCGATTCGTCCTCTGCCGTGCCGTAGCGGACCTCCGCCGGGGCGAGTTTCTTTTCGGTCTCTTGAACATTGGCGATGACCTTCTTGCAGACGTCGTCGACGTAGCGGAAATCGACGCCGCAGCGAAACGGCGACGAACCCCAGATGCCGATCACGTCGGGACCTTCGTGACTGTGCGTGCTCGAGACCATCACGTATTTGTAGTCCGCGAGCCCGGCGCGAATCTGCTTGACCGCGGGATATTGCAGGCCGATCAAGTCGACCGAAACGAACGCGAGCTTTTCGCCATTGATCTTGAGGACGACCGTGCGGGCGTAGAGCGGGTCGTGGACGCCTGTCGCGCGGCGATTCATGCCGAAGCCCGCCATATAGACCGGGCGATGGCGGTCGAGCTTGGGCGTGATGTCGACGTGGCCGAAGGCGACCTCGACGGGGGCAGCGGCGCGCGACTCGGTCGCCGGTGGGCTCCATGCTACGGCGACGATGGCCAGAATACGCAACATGCGGCCGGCAGCGGAGAGAACTCGGCACATGGCGAACGCCTCCGAAAGATGGACGCAAAGGAAGCCCGGTTCGCCGAGAAATCGCGCGGATTCGCCGGGCGGCGTGGCGTGGATGATACCACGGCGTTGGCCTGTGTGTCGAACGGATTTGGCCGGCGGCCTGTTTACGCCGATGAGTTTGCAGATGGGCGGACGCGAGGGCCGGTCGGAAACCTTAGCGGCTTCCGCTGCGAGTCGGACGCACAACTCAGCGTCAGCCGACGAGATCGAGCTGACCGCCGGCTTCGCCCTTGGGGTCGCGGACGCCCGTTGGCGGTTGCGGCGTTTCCTCGGAGGTTTGCGACTCGGCGGTCGCGTCGGCGGCGGGTTTCGCTGGAAACTCCCAGGGCATGCGGCCGTCGGCGTCGCGCTCGCTGGCTTCGTGCTCTTCGTGGGTTTCACCGATACCGGCCGCGTCGGCGGTGCGCTCGGTGGCTTCGGCCTGGCGCTGGGCGTGGGCGGTGTCTTGCTTGGCGCGATCGACGGCCGCGCCGGTTTTTTGCGCCAAGGGAGCGCCCGCCAGAGAACCGGCGATGCCGAGTGAACCGACGCTCATGGCAACCTCCGGGGAAAGGCAAAATGAAGAATGAAGAATGAAAAATGGACCGCGGCGAGAGGAGTCTTACTTTTCATTCTGCATTCTTCATTCCTGCATTCTTCATTTCACCGCAGCGTTTCTCCTGTCCGCCGTAGGACTTCTCGGGCAGGGGCGAGCACGTCTTGGCCGTCGGTCGATCGGGCGAGGTCGGCTTGGACTTGCTGGAGGAACTGCTTGGCTTCGGGGAATGCTTCGGGTTTGACTTGAGGATTGTCGAGCGTGCCGTCGACGCGGATCTGCATCATCTGGCGGCTGGCTTCGCCCAAGAGCGGCCGGACGATGGGCAACTGCCATTCGTCTCGCCCGACGACGGTGTAAAAGTTTAGCTTGATCTGGCGGTCGAGGTTGGCTTCGCCGCGTCCCAAGAGGCTGATTGCATCGCCTTTGACGTTGATGCGGTCGAGGTAGACGTGGTTGCCTTCGACGCGGTAGTCGATGTCGCCGTCGGTGAAGGCGGTCGCGTCGGGCGCGCGGACGCTGAGCACCTTGAGCATCGCGACCATGACGGGGAGCTGATACACGTCGGCGTCGCGGAGGCGGATGCGTCCTTCGCCGCGGAGGGCGTGCAATTCCTCGCCGCCCCAGAGCTGCGTCGACGCAAAGACGCGGCCGCTCACTTGCTGTCGGCCGGGGATCATTTCGAGGGCATACTGCCGGACGTCGCCGTTGGCCAATTGGGCGGCGAGCCAGAATGTCGGGTGGTCCCCGAGCGCGACGACGGCATCGCCCGTTACCGTGCCGCCGAAGAGTCGGGCGGTAAGGGGCGCGGGCTTCTCGCCGGGCGCGAAGCGGCGGGCGCGCGTGCCGAAGAGGATCTGCTTGTCGGTGATTTCGAGCGGACCTTGGATCTGTCCGAACTGAATGCCGCGGAAGGACGCGGCGTCGAGGTCGAGGTTGCCGAGGCACGCCATGACGCCGTCGGCGGCTTGCTGGCCGACGAGGCGAACTTCGCCGTGCAGGTTGTCGAGCTTTACGCCGGCGTCCAGGCTGTTGCCTTGCAGCATGAACGTGAGATCCCAATCGGCGGCGACCGCGGCGCGCGGCGGTTCTTGTGCCGCAGGGCGAAAAGGCTGAATCCGGTCGGCGCGGGCGGGGTTGACGCTGGCGGTAGCGGCGGGGGGCGCGGGGGCAGCGTACCGCGAGACGCCGAACCCACCGCGAACGTCGATGGGTTCAGACAGACTGAGTCTGGCGAGCGCGGTGCGGAGTTTTCCGGGCGCGGCGGCGATTAGTTCGCGATCGACGTCGAGCCGTTCGACGTTGAGCTGGTCGATCTGCACGCGAAACGCGCCGTCCGGGGTGT
Source organism: Planctomycetota bacterium (assembly GCA_003576845.1). GTDB lineage: Bacteria > Planctomycetota > Planctomycetia > Pirellulales > PLA5 > PLA5. The sequence continues at coordinate 28,454 of QEVJ01000004.1, read as the reverse complement.
GGTCGCACGCGGCGCTCGCCGTTACTCGGGCGCGGCCGCGATTTGCTTGCAGGTTCGAGAAGGTGATGCGCCCGTTGCGGTAGCGAGCCTGGCCCGTGACGTTCTCGAAACGGACTGGGAACCACGACGGCTCGGCAGAGATTGGCTCGGTCGGCAAGCTGGCGACGCTTGCGGCGCCGGGGCGCGGCGGATGCTTCGCAGCGTCGACGATGAGGTCGAGTTTGCGCGCGCGGGCGTGCCAGTCGACTTGGACATTGACCGCGTCGAGCACGCCGCGGGGGCGAAGATCGTACCAGGCTTGCTGCGCGGCCGGAGGCAGGGCCACTCGGAGCGGTTCGTCGAGGGCGACGTTATCGGCGTCGATCCGCACGACGAGCCGGCCGCTGTCGCCATCGGGAATCCATTCGCCGCTGCTGCGAATGCCCGCGGCGTGCAGATTGTCCCAGGTCCAATGGTTATCGACGGCGGTGAGTGCGCCGCGAATGCCCTCGATCGACAGCGGAAATTTTTCATAGCGGATCGCCGCGTCGTCGACGCCGATCGTCATGCGGTGGTGGACGGTGGGCGAGTCGGGGTTCGGACGCTCGAAGCGGCCGTAGAAGCTGCCGTATCCGCGGCCGGCGAGCGAGCGGATGACCTTGGCCGCTTTCTCGGGCATCGCGGCGAGCAGCTCTTCGCTCATGTCGATGCGGTCGGCCGTGACTTCGGCCCAGCCCGTGTAGTTCGGTCCGGGATTGACCGTTTTCGAACGCAGTCGCACGGGCCGTCCGGCGACGTAGGCGGTGGCGTCGACGGTGATCGCGTTGTTTCGCCATTCGACGCGGCCGAAGGCATTGCGGGCGCGGTAGGGAAACTTGTGGTAGGCAAACGACGTGTCGCGAAAGTCGACTTGGGCGAACGGCGTCCAACGTGCACCGTCGAACGCCGCGTGGAACGTGACGTCGGCCTGGCCTTCGGGGAGAAACTTGCGCCACACGTCCTGGCCGGCGCGGGGGAGGGCGTCGATCCACTGACGCTCGGCGGTGACGTTTGTCGCATTGGCTGCCACGTCGACCGTGTAACAACCGGGGCCGCGCTTCGCGGTGAGCGAGGCGGTAAGTTCCGCCGAACCGAACCGGGCGGTGGCTTGCTCGATGGACGCGCCTTCGCGGTCGTAGCGGAAGCGGGCGGCGATGTCGGTGACGGGGTTCGGGAGACGGCGGTCGTCGACGTGCCCGCCGGTGAGCTTGCCGTGGAACTCGAACTCGGGCGGCGGCGGGGACTTGGCGCTGGTAACGATGCGCCGCGAGGAAAAGTCGAGATCGACCGAGCCGCGGACCTCGCCATTGGGCGCGGCTTGCGGCCAGTGCGCAGCAGCGAGGGCAACGAGGTCGCCGTTCAGATCCAGCCCGTCCACACCGCCGGTGATGTGCCAGCTCTTGCTGTCCGGATGGACCCAGCCGCCCGCGCGGATGCGGCGAACCACGTCGCCGCTGCCTTGGGCGCTCAGCGTCAGCAAGCGTTCCGGCGACACCGGCGGGGCGTTGGGCAGAGGTGGACCGTTCGGCGCGAGCGTTAGTTCGACGTCCTGTACGCGGAATCGGCGGTATGCCGAACCGGCCGCGAACGACAACTCGACGGCGCCGTCGTCGATCTCAATGGCGGGCAGCGGCGGATGCGGCAGCTTGCTGAGCTTCGGCGGCGGCCAGAGCCGGTCCACCGTCCAGCGACCTTCGGCAAGTTGTACGGCGCGGATCGTGGGCCGCGTGAGCACGAGGCGCAGCACGCGGATTTCGCCGTGCAGCAGGCGCTGGGGATCGAAGTCGCACTCGGCGTGGATCGACTCGATTTCGGCGAGGCGCGCGGCGTTGCCCTTGAGTTTGGGGTCGGTGATTGCCACGCGGCGGAGGTCGATTCCGTCGCGCGTGACCTCGGCGTCGCCGACGCTCACTTCCAGGCCGAGCGGGGCGTAATGCTCGGCGAGCCGCGCTTCGACTTCGCGGCGCACGCGGTCGTCGATTTGATACCAGGCATAGGCGCCGAGCGCGATGCCGACGACGAGCGACGCCAGCACCACGCGGCGGACCAGCGTCCAACAGCGATGCGCAAAGGCCGAGAGAATTGGGTACGTCCTTTCACCCAATCAGGCGAACGAGCGGGCAGACAACGCGGGAATGCGTCTGGGTCGGGAAGGCGCGCAGCTCCGCTGTCTACTTTCCCGCGGGGATGATACCGAGAGGCGCGGCACGCAGTCAATGCGGGCACGTCCCTCTTTCGGGGAATCTCTGGTCGCGGAGTAGAATTCAATGGCCGAGGAAGTAGAATAGGCGGACCACCCGGACTTGTGCCGCCGTTCGGTCAAAGCTATTGTTCCAATCGAGTTCAAAGCGAGTTCCGACCGCGTAACATGATGCACCGTATGGGTTTAAGACACCAACAAACCGATACGGTCGTAATCGGGCGGTTCAATCCGCACATCATTACGCCTGACTGGCTGCGGAAGTTTGGTATTTCAAAGCCTGGCGAAGACGTATCGCCGAATGTGCAATTGTCGGCAAAAGCGATCATCCTTCGCTTCGACGTTGGCGAGTACACGTGGTCGGTTGACGCGGGGCGGCTTGTCATTTCCACCGAAACATCCGGCAACACTGCCGAAAAGGCAGCCGCAGTGCTCAATCTGCTGCCCCACACGCCGGTCACAGCCGTCGGGAGCAACTTTCGATACCGTTGCAACGTTTCCGAATGGCGAGGCCGACTTCCTAAGTTAGATGACGTGGGGATGGAAGGATTAGCGGACGAAGGCGAGGTGCGAGAGTTGACGTGGAAAGCCTCTGTCAAGAAGGCTAACGGAGTAATCCTAAACGCCCAGGTCAGTGTTGAACCGGCCGCGTCCCTGCAGCCGGACGTTGTCGTGAGCGTGAATTGTCACCGCGAAGTGAGTGAGGCATCTGAAGTTGCCTCTATTGCAGCACAGTTCTCACACGACCGAGACGTCGCAATTCAATTCATTGAAACCGTTTTTCGAGAAAGGGTCGAGTCGTGAGAACTGCGATCGACATTTTTGCGGATGAGGCGGCGATCGATACTTCGCATACTCGCGATCAACACACCGACAGTTACGAGCAATACGAGTATCACTATGACGAGTTTGATGCTCGGCGCAGGGAGAAAGATCGCGGCCTGTGCGCACTTACGTTTTCGCCGGAGTTGGATCGGTTTGAGCACGATGTTCGCGCGTTGCTGCGTGCGCCGGCACGAGAGAAGCGAGTTGCGCGCGATACGGTTGTCAGCAAGATACGAAACTCTTCGCGTTCTAGCGAGGAACGAGCGGAACTGCGGTCTTCGGACGCGATAAAATCGCTTATTCGCCTGGCTGTATCGAGCCGAAGGGCCGGTAGGCTTGACGATGCGATTGACGTGCTAAGCCAAGTGGGGCCCATCCTTGAGCTGTTTATCAAGGACGAGTATCTGCGCGAGACGACGCCCGGCGTGAACGATGACTATTGGTACGTGGTTCTACGAGCCATCGGAAAGTCAGGGCTTCAAAATGCATTTCAGTTGGTGGAATGTCTTTGGCGTAACTGTCCCGAAGCTGCCGTGGAAGCGCTCGGCGAGATTGACGACGAACGGGCGGTGGATAAGCTGCGCAATTGCGCAGCCGACGGTTCGGCCGATGAGAACGTGCGTGCAATGGCGAACGACATTCTTGACGAGATTGGCACGATTTGATCAAGCCCAATGATTCAAGAGTCATTCAGCATCGATGCTGCGTGGGGCATCTCCGGACCATGTTATGTGAGGAAGGTTGACCGACGATCTCATTGGACCGATGGTGCTAAGAGCATTCGCGAGAGGGTCTTCAGCGCTGATCCGGACGAACACGGCGTCAGTGTCTACCGCGTTCAATCGCCGGAAGAACTCGCTAGAATAGCCGTTGCGCTAAACGCCAAACGAGGAAGCCGAACCGAGGATATCTTTCTCGTCGCCATTGCCGTTGCCGAGGTTGGCGACATTCACGTGGAACAAACCGACGGCGACACGACGTGCGAATGGGCTAACAGTGTACACCACGACTTGCTTGCGGAGCGTGAAGAGCAGATTGATGTCATGATCAACCGAATGCTTTCATTGAGCCGGGCAGTAAAGAAATTCACCAGGTCCGCAATGAGGATTGCGGTGCAGTCGGCAGTTTGCGACGGTTGTCTCGCTGCCGTTGATAATTCATCTTCGTGCCGGTTCGAAAGTCCGTGCGGTACGGAGCCGAAGAGCAACTCCAATGAAAACGGCGCCTGATCGAACGTCAAGCAAACTTGGCGCGCGGTCGGCGAATTCCACGCGGGCCTCACCGTGATCCGCGAACCTGCCCAAACATCCACGGGATTGCCCCGTCCTCGCGGGTGTAGGCAGCGGTCCAGCTATCGTGGCCGACGTCTTTGAGTTCGGTGTACTTGGGTTCGCCGCCGGCTTTTTTGAGGGCTTCGATCATTCGTCGCGAGCGTTCGACGGGGACGGCGTTGTCGGCGTCGCCGTGCCAGGCCCAGACGGGGAGCTTGGCGATGCGGGCGGCCTGCGATTCGTCGCCGCCGCCGCAGATGGGGACGACCGCGGCGAAACGGTCGGGCTGCCGCATGGCGAGTTCCCACGATCCGTAGCCGCCCATCGACAGGCCGGTGAGATAGGCCCGGCGATCGTCGATGGGCAGCGTTTTCATGGCGTTGTCCAGAATGCCGATGGCCACCCTCATCTGGTCGGTCGGCTCTTTCGGCATCGCGTCGGAATCCTTCGCGGCCCAATTCGCCTGACTCCAGGTCTTTCTGTCGCGGCATTGCGGGGCGATTATGAAGCACGGGTATTTCTCGCGCGTCTTGGCGGCGGCCATCCACGTCGGGAAGTATTTGAGCTGGGCTTCGTTGTCGTCGCCGCGCTCGCCGGCGCCGTGTAGAAAGAGCACGATGGGATACTTCTTGCCGGGTTCGACCGTGGCCGGCGAGAGCAGGCGGTACTTGAACTCCTCGTCCTTGTACTCGCCGCCCGTGTATTTGTAGACCCGATGCTCGTAGGCGTCCGTATCGTTCACGGCGGTGGTTCCCAGCAGGGCGGCGGCGAGGAGGAGGGTGTTCATGGCAGTGAATTCAGATTGGCGACGTGAATAGAAAGCGGGGGGCAGGAGTTAGGCGACAGGAGCGGGCCGGCTTTCAGCTTTCGCATGGTCCGCTTTTACTTCGCGGCCGCTTGCTTGCCGCCTAGCGACATTAAATGCGACAGAGTTCGTAGATACATCACGCCGCCGGCGACGGCGGGCGTGCTGTTCGAGGGTTCGCCGAGCTTGTTGCGGGCGACGAGGTTGTATTTCGTGTCGGCCGCGACGACGACCATGTCGCCGCTCGCTTCCTGGCAATAGATGTAGTCGCCGACGCGGATCGGCGAGCCATAGTACGTTCCGCCGACGCGCTCTTGCCAAAGGGCCTTACCGGTCGCGGCGTTTAGGCACGAGACGAATCCCTTGTCGCTCCAGAGAAACACGAGGTCGCCCTTGGCGACGAAGCCCGGCACGTAGGGAGCGTAGGCGGCGCGGGTCATCTTGTAGGCGATTTCGGGGGCGGTGCGGTCCTTGCCGTTGGGCGCGCGCACGGCGACGACGTAGTTGCCGCCGCCCGCGCCGGAGCCGCAACTCCCGAAGATGACGTCGCCGACGACGAGCGGCGAACTGCACGATCGCTTGTCGAACAGATCGATCTGCCAGTTCACTTTCCCGGTCTTAGGATCGACGCTGGTTATCCCTTCGGCGCCGCTGTTGAAGACGAGTTCCGGCGGGCCGGCGGCGGGCTTGTAAACACACGGCGTGGAATAGGCCACTTCGCGCGTTTTGCGCGGCGTTCGCCAGCGCTGTTCGCCCGTCTTGCGGTCGAGGGCGACCAAGAAACTCTCGCCGTTGGCCTGTTCGTCGCCCTGATCGTTGCCGAGCACGACGAGGTCTTCGTACAGGATCGGCGAGGTACCGAAACCGTGCTGGCTCACGAACGGACCGAGATTCTTGCGCCACTTTTCTTCGCCGGCGTGACTGAGGGCGAGGAGGGTGATCGCGCTTGGCTCGGCCCAAGCGACGTAGAGCGTGTTGGCGTCGACGGTCGGCGTGCTCGACGCGAAGGTATTGAGCTTGTGCAGAGTGTGGGTGGCCGACGGGTAGTCTTTTTGCCAGAGTTGCTCGCCGGTCTTGGCGTCGATGCAGAGGACGTGCTGTTCGGCGGTTTTGGGGTCGCTGCCGGTGATGAAGAGCTTGTCGCCCCAGAGGATCGGCGCCGCCTGGCCTTCGCCGGGAAGGTCGATTTTCCAGTTGTAGTCGGCGTCGGTCCAATTCGTGGGGATGGCGGTGGCGTCGCTCTCGCCGGAACCGTTCGGGCCGCGGAAACGGGTCCATTCTTGCCCGGCGGCCAAATTCGCGGTCAGAGCAATAGCCGCCAACCCCAGGGCGCACCGTCGAGCGATCGTCGCTTTCATCGTGTACCTCAAACCCAATCGTCGGAAGGAATCGGTCTTCAAGCCGAAACAACACCACTCCCACGGCCGCCATGCTAATCGGCCGGACGATCGTTTGCCATAGTTTGCCCAGCGCAGCGAAACGCCCGACGCGCCGCCGAATGGCGAGGCGTCGGGCGCGGCAAAGTGGCCCGGATGGCGGCGTGACCTCACGCCCGCCGGGTAAATGGATCGTCGTCAATCGTGGACCGTCGTCGATCGTCGGCCGCTGCCGGACTTAGGCGGCTTTCTTGGCCGCGGCCTTGGGCGCCGGTTTTTCACCCGCGGCCTTCTCCTCGGCGGCTTTTCCGGCGCCGGCTTTCTTCTCGGCGGCCTTCTTTTCGCGGGCGGCTTTGGCCTGGGCTTGAAGCGCGGCGAGTTTCTCCTTTTGCGCCGGCGTCAGGACGGCTTCGATGGCGGCCGTTTCTTCGGCTTCGATGGCGTCGAGCTGCTTCTGCAAGGCTTCCTTCTTGGCGGCGAATTCGGATTGGAGCGCGTAGATTTTTTCTTTTTGCCCGGCATCGACGAGCTTGCCGTAGTGTGCCGGCAGGCGGCCCTTGGGCTTGGCTCTGGCAGGCTTGGGTTTGGCGGCGTCTTGGGCGACGGCGGCCCCGATTGCCACCGCGCAGAACAACGACAGCGATAGGAAGCGAACGGCGGTCGACGAAATCCATCGATTCATTTGGTACGTCCCTTTGGAAGATACACCCGATTGAACGCGATCCGTGCACCAATAGCGGCCCCTCTTGGCCGGACATTGGCAGTGTAAATGAGCGTCCGGGGGATCGCAAGCGCGTTCCTGTCGAAGAACGAAACGCCGATCTGCCGGCGGACGGGATCGCTGGGGTTTTCACCCTAAACGCGCCTTGCGAGGTCGACGAACCCGGCGTCGCGACATGCCCTCTCGGAAGGATATTGGCGCGAGGTGCTACTGGCCGTTCCATTTCGTTTGCGTTGCCCGGCAACAACGATTATCACAGATGTATCGGCGGTGGCGGTTGGGCGCTCGGGGAACGGCGACTGGCGGGTCAGGATTGGCGAGGCATTCTCGACGCGGATTGCATCGCGCGAGGCGTTGTCGCGTACGGCGGGCGGATCGTCGCCGTGGCAAGTCAGGTTCTGGCCTACACTTAAAGGCCCGAGACAACGAGCTTTCGCAGCGGCACGGGGGAGCCAACCTCGGCCGCGCGCATGGGGCGTTTCGCGCGAATCCAAATTTCCAGTTTTTTCGAAGGTGAAGTTCGATGAGCCATCCGCTACGTATCCCGTTTAACGAGAAGTGGATTCGCTGGGCGCTGGTCGCCGCGTCCGCCGTTGGGTGTTGGGCGGTGATCGACCCGTCGCCGGCGGCGGCGCAAGCGCCACGGTTAACCGCTAAGGACCTGCTCGCCGATTCCGTCGCGGAAGTCGGGCCGAAGCACGCTCAAGTCGACGATGGGATCACGAAGTTTACGCTCAACGACTTCAACGGGGCGTTGCAGCACTTCAAGAATGCGAAGGCGATGGCAAAGGAGATTCCGCCGCCGGAGATGTTGATGGCCAAGCTGAGCATTTTGGGCCGCAACGTGCAATTGGGCCGCGCGTGGCTGGAACGGGCCGTCGCCGCCGCGCCGGGCGATCCGGAACCGTATGTCGTCCTCGGCGATCTGGCGATTACCGAAGGCCGAGTGACCGACGCCGACGTGTTGTTTGCCGAAGGCTTGAAGCTTTCGGAGAAGTTCGCGGAGAACCCGAAACGCAAGCAGAACTTCCAGCGGCGGGCGCTGCAGGGTCTGGCCGTCGTGTCGCAGCGCCGCGAGCAATGGGACCGCGCGAAGACGATGGTCGACCAATGGATCAAGCTCGACCCGGAGAGCGCGGCGGCGTACAACGCCTTGGGGCAGGTGCTGTTCTACTTGAACAAGGGCTCGGAGGCCTACAAAGCCTTCCAGAAGGCCGACGAGTTGAACAAGGCGGCCGCGGACCGGAAGAATCCGCCGTCGCCGATGGCGGAGCTCAGCATGGCGGCGCTCTATCAGCGCCGGGACAAGGACGACAAGAAGACGACGGACTCGATCAACCTGGCGGTCCGCAATCATCCCAAGGATTTCGGCGTGCGGCTGCGGGCGGCGCAGATCGCGATGGCCTCCAACTTGCTCGACGTGGCCCTCGCGCAGTCCGAGGAGGCGGTTAAGCTCAACGAGAACGATTTGACGGCGAAGCTCGTTCGCGGCTACGTCGCGCGGCTGCGGAACGACTTTACGACGGCCGAGCACTATTTCGAATTGGCCCACTTGCAGTCGCCGGGCAATTTCGACGCCTCGAACAATCTCGCGTTGCTCCTGGCCGAGCAGACCGACGAGGCCAAGCAGAATCGGGCGCTGGAATTCGCGGTCATGAATATCCAGCGGTTCCCGATCAACGGCCAGAGCCAGCAGCGGTTCGACGCGATGTCGACGTTCGGTTGGGTGCAGTATCAGCGGGGCGCTTTGGCCGACGCGCAACAGGCGCTTCAGCAAGTGGCGAACGCGAACGTGCTGACGCCCGACTCGCGGTATTACATCGCCAAGGTGATGCTGAACGATCCGAAGCGGTCCGAAGACGCGGCGCGCGTGCTCGAGGTGGCGGTGGAGTCGGATCAGCCGTTCGTGAACCGCAAGGCGGCGACGGAATTGCTCGCGACGCTCAAAGGAAAGACGGGGAGCGGGTCGCCCCCGGGGAAATAGGCGGACCAGCGCGCAACAAAAGGTCATGGTAAGTCGATCCTTCGACTTACCATGACCTTCATCCTGAAACGCGAACGCATGAAGCGTTTTTGCCGGCAAGCGTCTAATCGTTGGTATCGGAGGCGGCCGCGGGGATACTTTAATCCGGCGGCGCGGAATGTTTGCTCGCTGCGTTTGGTTCGTCTTTTTCGGCCTAACGCGGCGGCGCGGGCGTGGCCGTAAGTTCGCCGGCTGTCTAGAATTCGGGCGATAGGGGCGGACGAGGGCTTCGCTCGGCCGTGTGGCCGAAGAACCGATCCAGGAACCACGTGCTGTTGGAGGCGAATCCTTTCGCCAACAGCAGTGGCGAGCGGACTCTCGGCGACGGGATTCGCCTCCTACATTTCCGGGTTCGGCTCCCAAGTTGCCGCGCTCGATTGGTGGCCATGTCCGAGAACGCCTCACCGTCCGTCACGCCGCTTTTTGCCGCGCACGAGCGCCGGTTCGATGCGAACCGGTTCGTGTATCCGGTGCTCAGCCGCCGCGCGCGGGGATTGTCGCTCGGCGTGAATCTCAACCCGGACAAGGTTTGCAACTTCGACTGCATCTATTGCCAGGTGGATCGGACGATGGCCGCGGAAACGCGGTTCGTCGAGATGCCGCGGCTGCTCGCGGAACTGGACGCCGCGCTCGCGCTGGCCAAGAGCGGCGAGATTTTCGACCTTCCCAAGTTTCGCGATACGCCGGGGGCGCTGCGGTGCGTGAATGACATCGCGTTTTCGGGAGACGGCGAGCCGACGACCTATCGCAACTTCGATGAGATTATCGCCGAGTGTGCCGGGCTCAAACGCAAGCACGGGCTCGACGATGTGAAGATGGTCCTGATTACCAACGCGAGTATGTTTCATCGGCCGGCCGTCGAGCGCGGGCTCAAACTGCTCGACGAAAACCAGGGCGAGGTATGGGCCAAGCTCGACGCGGGCACGGAGGAATACTTCCGCTTGGTCGACCGCACGACGATTCCGTTCCGGCAGGTGCTCGACAACATCGCGGCGGCAGCCCGCGCGCGTCCGATCGTGATTCAATCGCTGTTCATGCGGGTCGCGGGCGAGGCGCCGAGCGACGCCGAGGTCGAGGCGTTCTGCGACCGGCTCAACGAGATCGTGGCGAGCGGGGGGCGGATCAAGCTGGTCCAGGTCTACACGGTCGCGCGGCGGCCGGCGGAGAGTTACGTCCTGCCGCTCGCAGACACCGAAGTCGACGCGCTCGCGGACCGGGTACGGCGGGAAACGGGGCTTGTCGCGGAGGCGTTCTATGGCGGGACAACGTGGATGAGCGAATGAGGTAGGTTGGAGGAGTGAGGATCGAGGATTGAGGGAACGCCGCGTGGCTCGGTCAACAGACCGGCTACAACGAAGTTAGAATACGGTCCCCAACACGCCTCCCCGCAATCCTCGATCCTCAATCCTCGACCCTCAATCCTTTCGTTCTCGCCGCATGTTCCGCCCCAGCCGACAATTGTTGCTTCGTTTTGCGGCGATCTTCTTGCCGCTCGTGGCGGTGACGGCGCTGATTGTGTTGGCGTTGTACTTCAGCCAGGTTGCGTCGCTGAGAGAAGCGTGGCAGGCGAACGAGCGCGACGTGGTGACGCGGCAGCAGCAGGTGATCGGCGGCGAGTTGCGGACCGTCGTGGCCGACGTGATGATCCTCTCGCAGTTGCGGACGCTGCGAGAGTTGCTTGCCGGAGGAGAGCCTGAAGGACGGCAGGCGTTGGCCGAGGAGTATCGGCTGTTTCTCGAGCAGCGGCGGATTTACGACCAGGCCCGGTTTTTGGATGCCGAGGGGATGGAGGTCGTGCGGGTGAATTATCGCGAGCGGGGCACGGAGATCGTGCCGGCGGACAAGTTGCAAGACAAGCGCGATCGGTACTACTTCCAGGAAGCGGCGCGGCTTGCGTCGGGACAGCTTTACGTGTCGCCGTTCGATCTGAACGTCGAGGACGGAGCGATCGAACGGCCGGTGAAGCCGACGATTCGGTTTGCGACGCCCGTGTTTGCCGACGACGGCGCGTTTCGCGGCGTGGTGATCGTGAACTACCTTGGGGCGCGGTTGCTCGATCGGCTTCGCGAAGCGGCGATTGGGGCACTCGGCGACGTCGCGCTCGTCAACGCCGACGGCTATTGGCTCTTGGGGCCTTCGCCGGAGCAGGAATGGGCGTTCATGTATGCCGAGAAACGCGAAATCTCATTTGCGACGGCCTTTCCCGAAACGTGGCGGGCAATCGCGGCGGCCGAGCAGGGGCAATTCGCGAGCCGCGAAGGGCTGTGGACGCATCGGGAAGTGCGGCCGCTCGCCCGAATCCAAAGTGGGGTCGGATTCACCAGCGCGCCGAGTTCGGTTTCGAGCGATGCAAGGGACTATGCCTGGCGAATTGTCGCGCACGTTCCGGTCGCAGCAATGGAACGGGAAGCGGCGCGGCTGCGGGACGGGTTGTGGAGGCTGTTCACGGCGCTGGTGCTGGTGCTGTTCGTCGTGGCGTGGTTGTGGGCGCGGGTGGCGCTGGCGCATCGGGTGGCTCGCGAGCAGCTTCTGCAATCGGCGCGGCTTTCGGCGATCGGCGAAGCGATGACGGCGCTGACGCACGAAAGCCGCAACGCGCTTCAGCGGAGCCAGGCGGGACTCGACATGCTGGTGAAGCGGGTCGCCGATCGGCCCGAGGCGGTGCAACTGCTCGGCGAGGTTCAGGCGGCGCAATATTTTCTTCGCGATCAGTACGAGGCGGTGCGGGATTATGCCGCGCCGATGCGGCTTTCGTGCGAGGCGGTGGACCTGCGGGCGGTGGTTTGCGAGGCCTGGGAGGACCTGGTGGGCCTTCGCCAAGGCCGCGCGGTCGCGCTCGTCGAGCACACCGGCACAACCGATACGACCGTTTGGGCCGACCGTCGGGCGGCGGGGCAGGTTCTGCGGAACCTGCTGCAAAACGCCCTGGAGGCGTCGGAAAGCGTCTCGCGCGTCGACGTTCGGTATGAAGAAGCCCGGATGCCTAGTGGACCGGCCGTGCGAATCGCCGTTCGCGACGATGGGCCGGGAATGTCGCGGGAACAGCGCATGCGGGCGTTCGAGCCGTTCTTTACTACCAAAGCCCGCGGAACCGGCCTGGGAATGGCGATTTGCCGGCGGATCGTCGAAGCTCACGGGGGAGAAATCGTGCTGGGCGATGGCAGTCCCCCAGGGGCAGAGGTTATTCTAGTATTGCCAAGACCAAGAGAATAAAGGGAGAAAACAAAGCGCCAGGAGGGCAAGGTCGGCGGCGAACCGGAGACCACGTTCCATGGCCAGCGGATTGCGAATCGCCGTTGCGGATGACGAACCGCTCATTCGGCGTTTCTTCGAGGACGTTTTGCCCGATATGGGGCACACGGTCGTCGCGGCGGCGGAGAATGGGCAGCGACTCGTCGAGGTTTGCCACGAGACGCAGCCCGATCTGGTCATCACCGACATCAAGATGCCGGGCATGGACGGGATCGACGCGGCGATCGAGATCATGCGCGAGCGGCCGGTGCCGGTGCTTCTGATTTCGGCGTTTCACGACGACGATTTGAGCGCGCGGGCGGAGGCGTCGGAGGTGATGGGCTATTTGGTGAAGCCGGTCGAGCGGGCGCAGCTCGAACCGGCGATTCGGCTCGCGCACAGCCGCTTCGGCAAGATCGACTCGCTCGAACGGGAGACGGTCCGGCTGCGTCAGGCGCTCGAAGACCGCAAGCTGATCGAGAAGGCCAAGGGCATCTTGATGCGGACCGCGAACCTGGCCGAAGACGCGGCGATGCGGAAGCTACAAAAGATGGCCAGCGACACGAACCGCAAGCTGATCGTGGTCGCGCAGATGATCGTCGATGCGGCCCCAACGCTCGATCTGCTCAACGAGCGCGGGAAGTAGCGGGCGCACGCGAAGAGGTCTGCGACACGATCGTCATCGCCAGGGCGACGATCACCGCGTTCTTGATGATGTACTGCCCTTCGAGCGTTGGCGTCCAGGGACCGCTCCAGGCGATGTCGGGTAAGAGCGCCAGCGGCAAAACAGTCGCGAACAAATGGGGCACGATCAGCCACATCGCGACACGCTCGCAGCGGGGTAAAAGGAACAGCGCGCCGACGAGCATTTCATACAGGCCGAGGGCGACGACGAACGAGTCGAACGGCACGAACGGCAGCGTGTGTTCGAGCAGACTTGCCACGAGGGCGTTGGCCGGACTGGCGCCGAAGGTCTTCAGAATGCCGAACCAGAAATAGACCACGAACAGGGCGACGCGGGCGACGAGCATGTTCGTACGCAATGCCACGCGGTCTACGGTCGCTGTTGCGGAGGGCGTGCGCCAGTGAACGTGCGCAAGCGAGGCGGGCAATCTCATGAGCGGCTCCGATCTCTGCCAGGCGTATCCGCGTGTCGGCGGCCGGCCCGGTTTCGAGGGCAGGCATAAAAAATGGCCCCGATCGCACGCAGGGTGCAACCGAGGCCAGTCATCGGCCACGATATTCGATTTTCGAGGCACCGGCCGCCGTGACCGCCCTCGACGCGACAGGTCTACATTTTAATTGCGGTTTGCAACCGGTCAAAGAATGCAGACAAGATTGTCAGATTCGCGCGCCCATGCGGCGAAGTGTGTTGAATTCGCACAGTATCCGTCGGTATTGCCAGCCTTCGCGCGGCGTGATTCTCCCGAGCGATTGCCATATCATGGGAGGCACAGGCAGCGAATCGTTCGTGGATTTCGAGCGAGGTTCCTATCGAAAACTCGATGGCGGAGGACGCACGATGAACGCGATTCTTCAACGACGGATATTCTTGGCGGTTTTGATTGCGGTCTACGTTTTCTCGGGGTACGGACGGGCAGTGGGCGAGGAGACGGCGTCGGTCGTCGAGCGTCCGCCGGCGATGGGCCGCAACGCGCATTACGCCGCCAATCGCGAACCGCTTTCGCCGAGCGCGTTCGTGAAGCTGCCCGTCGGCTCAATTCGGCCGCGGGGCTGGCTCCGCAAGCAACTGGAACTGCAAGCGGCCGGTTTCCACGGCTATCTGTGGGAGATCAGCCCGTTCGTGAAGCGCGAGGGGAACGCGTGGCTCTCGCCGACGGGCGAAGGGCACAGTCCGTGGGAAGAGATGCCGTACTGGCTCAAGGGCTTTGCGGCGTGCGGTTATGTGCTGGGCGACGAGCGAATGATGGCCGAGACGAAGCGGTGGATCGACGGCGCCATCGCCAGCCAGCGCGACGACGGCTGGTTTGGCCCGCGGGCGAATTTGACGCGCGTCGGCGGCAAGCCCGACTTGTGGCCGAACATGGTGATGCTGAACTGCTTGCAGTCGTACTACGAGTATACGGGCGACAAGCGGGTGCTCGATTTGATGGCGCGTTACTTCCGCTGGCAACATGCCTTGCCGGAGGGCGACTTGCTCACGCCGGATTGGCAGAAGCGGCGGGCGGGGGACAACATTTTGAGCGTGTATTGGCTCTATAACCGCACGGGCGAGAAGTGGCTCTTGGACCTGGCCGCGAAGCTGCACAAGCACACCGACCCGTGGGTCGAGCGGCTGGTGAACCTGCACAACGTCGACGTTTCGCAGGCATACGACGAACCGGCGGTGTTCTACGTGCTTTCCAAGAACCCGCGGGATCTGGCGGCGTCGTACCGGCGGCATGCGGAAGTCCGCGAGCAATTCGGGCAAGTGCCGGGCGGGATGTTCGGCGGCGACGAGAATTGCCGGCCGGGTTTTGGCGACCCGCGGCAGGCGATCGAGACGTGCGGGATCGTCGAGGAGATGCACTCGAACGAAACGATGCTCGCGATTACGGGCGATCCCGCGTGGGCCGACCAGTGCGAGTACGTGGCGTTCAATGCGCTGCCGGCGGCGCTGACGGCGGACATGAAGGCGCTTCGGTATTTGACGAGTCCGAACATGATCGTGT
Organism: Planctomycetota bacterium; assembly: GCA_003576845.1. Taxonomy (GTDB): domain Bacteria; phylum Planctomycetota; class Planctomycetia; order Pirellulales; family PLA5; genus PLA5. The sequence continues at coordinate 13,312 of QEVJ01000004.1, read as the reverse complement.
CGGACGCGAAGAATAAAGCGCCGGGCTTACAGAACGGTGGCAACATGCTGGAAATGAACCCGCACACGCACCGGTGTTGTCAGCACAACTTTGGGCATGGCTGGCCTTACTTCGCCGAGCATTTGTGGATGGCGACGGCTGACAACGGGCTGGCGGCGGTGATGTATGCGGCTTGCGAGGTGAAGGCGAAGGTCGGCGAGGGGCGCGAGGTGACGATTCGGACGACGACGCGCTATCCGTTCGAGGAGCAGGTGGAGTTTACGATTTCGCTCGGCGAGGCGACGGAGTTTCCGCTGTATCTGCGCGTGCCGAAGTGGTGCGACGGCGCGGCCGTGTCGGTGAACGGCAAGAAGCTCGACGTCGAAGCCAATGGTGGCCGTTATGTTCGCGTTTTGCGGAAGTGGGCCGAAGGCGACCGCGTGGCTATCGCGCTTCCCATGCGGATTGCAGTGAATACCTGGGAAAAGAACAAGCACAGCGTGTCGGTCGATCGCGGACCGCTGACGTTCTCGCTTGCGATCGGGGAGAAGATGACGCGGACCGGCGGGACGGATCGTTGGCCGGCGTGGTCGATCGAGCCGACGACGGCGTGGAATTATGGACTCGTGCTCGACGCGAGCGATCCGACGAAGTCGTTCGACGTCGTGGAACGCGACCGCAACGCGGGCGACATGCCTTTCGTGCCGAATGCTGTGCCGATCTCGCTCCGAGCCAAAGGCCGCAAGATTCCGCAGTGGAAAGCGGACTATCTCGGCCTCGTCGGATTGCTGCAAGAGAGCCCGGCGAAAACGAACGAGCCGGTCGAGGAAATTACGCTTATTCCAATGGGCGCGGCACGGTTGCGGATTACGGCGTTTCCGGTGGCGAGCGATGCCGATAACGCACATCAATGGGTCGTTCCGGCGGAGGCGCTGGCAGTGAAAGTTTCGGCGTCGCATTGCTGGGACGGCGATACGGTGGTCGCGGCGGTGGACGGACGATTGCCGAAGAACTCGGACGATCACACGATTCCGCGGTTCACGTGGTGGCCGAAGCGCGGCTCGGCGGAATGGCTTGCGCGCGAGTTCGACGCGCCGCGCAAGGTAAGCCGGGTCGAGGTTTATTGGTTCGACGACGAACCGACTGGCGGCAAGTGCCGCGTGCCGAAGTCGTGGCGGCTGTCGTATCGCAAAGACGGCAAGTGGGTGGCGGTCGAGAATGCCTCGGGCTATGGCGTCGAGAAGGACCGGTTCAACGCCGTGAAATTCGACGCGGTCGAAACGGACGCGCTGCGGATCGACGTCGAGCTGCGCGACGATGTTTCCGGCGGCGTGCTGGAATGGCGCGTGCCGTAATGGGCCGCGTCGGAGACTCAATGCGCGGGGGCAAGTACTGTGGGAGGCGAATCCTTTCGCCGACGGTGTCGTGAACCGGCGGTTCGGCGAAAGGATTCGCCTCCTACAGCGTGCAATCTTCTTATTTCGCGGCCAAGCGGGCCGCTGCGTCCTGGACTGCACGGACGATTTTGTCGTAGGCCGTGCAGCGGCAGAGATTGCCGGAGAGGTCGAAGCGAATTTCGCGTTCGGTGGGGTTGGGATTGCGGTCCAAGAGCGCCTTGGCGGCAACGATGAAGCCGGGCGTGCAGACGCCGCATTGCAGGGCCGCGTCTTCGAGGAAACACTGCTGCACGGGGTGCAAGTGGCCGCATTGGGCGATGCCCTCGACCGTTTCGATTTTCGCGTCTTGAACCTCGACGGCGAGCACGAGGCAGCTATCGACCGGCTGACCGTCGAGGAGCACGGTGCATGCGCCGCAGTTGCCATTGTTGCAACCTTCCTTCGCGCCGGTCAGATGCAGCGTGTCGCGGAGCACTTCGAGCAGGCTCTGCCGCGCTTCGCAGAGAAACTCGATGGTTTCGCCGTTGATCGTGGTCGTAATGTGATGCTTGCGTGACACGGGAAATCCTGTCGTGAGGTTTCGTTCTTCTCGTAGGGTGGGTCGAACGACGTGAGGCCCGCCGGAATGTGACCGCGAGTTGATTGTCGTAGCCGATTTTCGGTGGGCCTCACTTCGTTCGACCCACCCTACGTGTTCGTCACTTGCCCAATGCCCGTGCGGCGGCCGTTGCCAGCGTTCGCTTGACGAGGACGCCGACGAGGTGCGTGCGGTATTCGGCGGGGCCGCGCATGTCGGTGATCGGTTTGGCGATTTTCTGGGCTAATTCCGCGGCTTGAGCGTAGCTCTCGTCCGTCGCCGGTTTGCCTGCGAGGAATTGCGATGCTGCGGCGGCGAAGAGCGGCGTGGGAGCGACCGCGCCCAGGCCGATGCGGGCTTCGGCGATGGTATTGCCCGCGGGATCGAGCTTGACCCACGATCCGGCGCCGACGACGGCGATGTCCATTTCGTTGCGGGGGATGAATCGCTCATAGGCGGACGCGGCTTGCGGCGCGGCGGCGGGAAGCTCGATGGCGACGAGCAGTTCGCCCGCGGCGAGCGCGTTCTTGCCGGGGGCCGTGCAAAACTCGGCGACGGCGAGCGTGCGGCGGCCGTTCGGGCCGGCGATGTGGCACGTCGCGTTCTCGGCGATCAGGGCGGGAATCGAATCGGCGGCTGGCGAGGCGTTGCAGAGGTTGCCGCCGATGCTGGCGCGGCTCTGGATTTGCCACCCGCCGATGATGCGGGCGGCGTCGACGAGCCCGGCGTGCGATCGGGCGATCCGCTCGTCGCCATAGATGCGGTAGCAGGGAACGCCCGCGCCGATCCAGAGCCGGCCGTCGCTTTCCACGCGGAGTTCCATCAACTCGGCGATCTTCTTCACGTCGACGACGACGTCGGCGGTGCGGAGATGCTCGCGAAGCTGGACGATCAGGTCGGTTCCGCCGGCCAGGAGCTTGGCGGTGCCGTTGTGCCGGGCGAGGACGGCGACGGCCTCGTCGACGGATTTGGGGGCGACGTATTCGAAGTCCTTCACGGGACGCGATTCTCCGCAAAAACGGGGAGCGGGCGGTCGTGCGACGAAGCTCGGTGCACCCGGGCAAACGCCCAAATGCGACCCGCAATATGCGGCCAAGGCAGCGTGCGTGTCAAGCCGCGCGAAGCCGCAGTCGCACGAGCAAGTCGTCCAGCGCCGTGAAACCGGCCGTGGCGTCGCGGAGTTTCGTCGCGGCAAACGCTTCCCCGAGCGTCCCCAAAAGCCGCTGGTACTCCCGCTCGTGGAACGCCAGGTCGGCATCGGCGAGCGTCGATTGTTCCGGCCCGGCGAGCTTGCGGGCGATGAGGTCGTCGATATATGGCAGGCGTGCTGCGTCGTTGAGTCGCGGCAGGTTGGCGTCGACTTCGCCGGTTTGCATCAGGTGAATGCCGGTGAGCAGGACGCGATAGACGTACAACAACGGCTTCACGCGACGGGGCGACTCCTTGTGGAAGAGTCGCCACTGCGATTCGGCGAAGCCGCGATAGTGGTGGGCGTGATGACGGGTGATGCAGAGTCGTGCGATTTCGCGCAGTTCCTCGTGCTCCGGCGTGGTGTGGACGACGAGCGGCGAGAGGAGTTGTTCGAGGACGTAGCCGTTGTTCTTGAGCATCAGGCCGAAGAACTTCCTGGCGTCATGGGTGACGAGGTCCATTTCCAGGCCGTCGGCGTCGCCGGACCATTCGATCGTCTCCCGCGGGGGGCGCAGCGAAATGACTTCGGCGAGCGGCAGCACGTGGGCGCCGCGGAGATCGTAGTCCGAGTCGGGCGAAGGAAAGCCATATAGGTGCGCTCCGCTGATCGTGGCGAACACGAGCGGGTACGGCTGTTCGGCGACGATGGCTTTCAGGCGTGGTTCGATCTCGTCCATGGTCAGATCGCAAGCAAAGGGGTGAAACACGGAGACGCGGAGAGGGCGCCCGGGTTGAGTCCGACTACGGTAACGCGTGTCCAAGCGCGGCTCGGCGGGCTTCGACGAGAAAGGCGTTGGCCGCGAGGTAGTCGGGGTGATCGGGAAGTCGCGTGCTCGCTAGGGCCGCGGTGAACTCGGCGTGTAGCGATTGCCGGCGGCGTTCGACATCGGGCCACGGGATTTCACCGCGGCGGATCGCGAGAAGCTCGTCGCGATGCGCTTCCACGCGCACCGGCACGTAGCCTTCGCGCCGGCGAGCAGCAGCCGGATCAGGTGCATCACGTGCTTCCATTTGACCTGCCCTTGGTTGCGGAGATCGGCCGAGAGTTTCTTGAACTGCGACATGACGTAGCCGTTGTACGTCTGATAGACGAGCTTTGAGAGGAAACGTTCGCGCAGGTCGACGAGCTTTTGGCCGAGCGGCGTGATGTGCTCAACCAGCGGCGAGTAGAGGCATTCGAGAATGTTCGGATTGGCTTTGAGGGCGAGCGTAATGAACTTTTGCAATTCCCAGTAGGCTTCTTGCGTCTGCTCGTTTTCGAGCTGCTCCGGCACGCCGTAGAGCGACCAGTGCAACTCCGCCGGCGGCAGGTACACGCCGCGGCGGTCGGTGTCGCTCGTATCGTCGTCGAGGGCGAACGCCCGCGAACCCATGACGCAGCGATAGATGATGCGGTCGTAGAGGTTGTAGTCGGCGAGGACTTCGCCGGCGGCGGTCATGACGCCTTGCTGGTAATGGGCGAGCGTGACGATTTCGCCGCGGCCGAGCGAGCATTGGAAATCGTCGGGAAAGCGGACGCGATAGGCGTGAGTCGCGTCGGACGGAGCGGCGACGATCACGCCGACCGCGCCGCGGGGATGGGCGATGGCGCCTTCGATGTTGCGGACTGCGACCTGCGAGACGACTTGCGTCCCGACGGGAAGAATCGGCGGCGGCGGGGCGATACGCGGGGGCATGTCAGAGATGTTAGACCCCGTGACATCGTTTCGCCACTCGTGTGGTCCGACTTCAACCCGAGCGACAAGTGCGGCGGCGTTTCGCGTGAGCGATCGAAGCGACAAGAATCGAGGCGGCTACCACGGCCATTGCGAGTGAGGACGGTTCGGGAACCGCGGCGAGTTCCCCATGGACGAGAAGGCGCGCTCCTATGATCTCTCCGCGAGCGGGCTCCACAATATCGGCTGCGAAATAGGGTCCGTGACCGGTTGAGATGAAGAAATAGTAGCTGGTCAATTGCAATTCTCCCGAACCGTCACGCAGCGGCGCATAGTTGTCGCGCAGGTGTGGTATTGGGTTGATGAAGCTAATCCTGTGTGTAGGCGACTCTACCTCCATTCGCTGAGCCGGACTGCTCCAGCCTGGTTCGCCAAGAATCGCGGCACTCATATCAAGTCTCAACGGAAACTGCTCGCGTTCGGTAGGTGAGTATAGCTCCAGGACGCCTTGCCTCTCGTCCTCGACGTTGAGTTCGATCACGACTTGTTCGATCGAAACAAACGGGAGGCCAAAGTCGAATGTCGCGATTCGGGGCGTTTGGTTCGTCTCAATAGATCCCATGAAACCGGGAAGATCCAAGGAGTACACGCCCGCCTGCGCCAACGCGGTAGGACTCACTACGAACGCCAATGCGGTAAGTGCGCGTCGAAACATGGTCGCCTCCGTGCCGTAATCGAACGATTAATCCTATCTGTTGGCCGTTACATTTCTACCTGTGAGAGCGGAGTGACTCAAGTTCAGTTTGTTACTTGTACGCTCGATTTGTAGCTTGCAGGTAAGGAGAGCGGAACGGCACGCCTAATCGAGCGGCCACCAAGCGTCGAGGCGCTTTCGTAGCGCGACAACCTTGTCGGGCTGTTGGTTCGCGAGGTTTTTCGTTTCGTGGGGGTCGGCGGCGAGGTCGTAGAGCTCGGCTGGGTTTTGGGGCGATTCGTCGACCGGTTGGATGAGCTTCCAGTTCTTTTCGCGGACCCAGCGGTAGAGCAAGTTTTTGCTGGGTGCGTCGATGTCGATGGCCGTGTGCTCGTAGACTTCGCCGAAGACCGCGTCGCGGGCGAGCGGGCCTTTGCCGGCGGCTGCGTCGAGCAGGTTGAGGCCGGGGATGTCGGTGGTCGGTTTCACGCCCGTGGCGGCGAGGACGGTGGGGGCGATGTCGATCGTCGAGACGAGGTCGTCGTATCGGCCGGGCTTCGTGTGGCCGGGCCAGCGGATGAGGACGGGCGTGCGCAGGCCGCCGTCGTAGGGCGAGCGCTTGCTCTTGGGGGCGAACAGGCCGCCGCGCTTGTCGCTCGTTGTGTCTTGAATCCAGCCGTTGTCGGCGCAGAAGATGACGAGCGTGTTGTCTGTGAGCTTTCGGCGGTCGAGTTCGTCGAGAAGCTGGCCGACGGTTTCGTCGAACCACTCGCACATCGCGTAGTATTTGGCGAGGCGCTCGTGGCGGCCGGGAGATTGGTACTTGGCGAGCAAGCGCGGCGGCGGGTTGTGCGGCTCGTGCGGGAGCATCGGGGCGTACCAGAGGAAGAACGGCTTTCGTTCGTCACCGCTGGCGTGCTTGTCGAGAAAATCGGCGATGGGCTGCATCGTGCGGCGGCCGATGGCGAGACCCTGCTCGCCGTGGCGGCCGCTCGTGGTCATGCCGTCGGTGAAGCCGCCGTTTTCATAGCGGCCTTCCCACCACTTGCCGGTTTGCAGGCTGCGATACCCGGCCGGGGCGAGCACGCGAGGTAAGGCGGGCGCGGCTTGCATCAGCGGCAGCATCTTGGCGCGGTCGACGCCGTCGGGCGGGTCGTTGCAGGTGATGCGATGCTGGTGCGGGTAGAGGCCGGTAACGATCGACGCCAGGCTCGCGCGGCAGAGCGACGTGGGGACGTAGCCATTGGGAAACACGGCGCTCTCGGCGGCGAGGCGGTCGATGCGCGGCGTTTTGATCGTGTCGTGGCCCATGAAGCCGAAGTCGGTCCAGGCCTGATCGTCGGAGAGGATGAGGACGACGTTGGGCGGCGTGGCGGCGGCGGAGAACGGACAACCGCAGCAGAGGGCGGCAAGGACAAATGGCGAAACAAGGTGACGCATGGTTTTGCTCTCGATGGCAGGCGCTTGGGCCGTCGGGTAGCATCAGTGTAACTGGAGGCGGATGGTTGTGTGAGCGCGTTCAATGAATTCGATGGCGAGGTTGTCCCCGCCGTTGAGTTCGAATGACGGGGAGAGTTGGTTCGTTTTTTAACGCAGAGGGCGCGGAGGGCGCGCAGAGGGCGCAGAGAAGACGGATTGATCGTGCGTTGCATGGAAACGCGGAGGCGCGGAGGAGTTGCAGAGGCCGAGATGAATACGAATCCAGGAATCACCTTGGGCGCTTAGGTAGGTTATGAACGCAAGTATGCTCACTTCTCCGTGTCTCCGTGCCTCCGTGTTCTTGCTAATGCGCAATTGGCAGAAGATGCTTCGCGCGCCAACAGTGTGTGCTTGCTTGATTGCTGTATTGACCGTTGTTGGGAGTGCGCGGGCCGAAGAGGCGGTGGTGCGGTTCGAGAGTGGCGAGGGGCGCGTCGATGTTCTAATTGGCAAGCAGCGTGTGGCTCAGTACGTTTATCGCGACAAGGAAATCTTCCGGCCGTATTTTCATGCGGTGACGACGCTTTCCGGGCGGCAGGTGACGCGGAATCATCCGCCGAAAGAAGGCAGGGACCCGACCGATCATGCCGCGATGCATCCCGGCATTGGGGTCGCGTTTGGCGATTTGGGGGGCGAGGATTTTTGGCGGAACAAGGGGCGCGTCGCAGAGCGGCGGTTTGTCGAGGAGCCGAAGAGCGACGGGCCGCGGGGATCGTTTGTGGTCGAGAACGAATACGTGGCGGCGAAGGATGAGCGGACGCTGTGCCGCGAGCGATGCCGCTGGACGATTGCGGCCGACATGCAGGGCTGGTGGCTCGTTTACGACGGGGAGTTTACTGCGACGGTCGATGGGCTGGCGTTTGGCGATCAGGAGGAGATGGGTTTGGGCGTGCGCTTGGCAACGGCGTTGACGGTCGGCAAGGGTGGCGAGATCGTCGATAGCGCGGGGCGGAAGAACGAGAAGGGCGTGTGGGGCAAGCAGGGCGCGTGGTGCGACTACGCGGGGACGATCGATGGGCGGCGAGTGGGCGTGGCCGCCGTGCCTCATCGCGAGAACTTTCGCGAGAGCTGGTTTCACGTCCGCGATTATGGGCTGATGGTCGCCAATCCGTTCGGGCGGAATGCGTTTACGCGGGGAGAGAAGAGCCGGGTGGAATTGGGGCGCGACAGGCCGCTGCGGCTGCGGTTTGCGGTGTTCGTGCATGAAGCGGCGGCGGGGGAGAAGGTGGATATTGAGGCGGCGGTGAAGCGGATGAGCGGGGATTAGAAGTGGGCAGGGGGCAGTGGACAGTGAATAGTGGGCAGTGAAACTGTCCACTGTCCACAGCCCACTCATCCCTTACGCTCCCTGCCGCTGGCGATGTGATACAATAATCTTGCCGGCCGCGCCAGACGTTTGCCGTCGCTTGCGGAGACTTGCCGCTGCGAGTTGGCGAGCGGGAGAGAGGGGCTTCACCGTGGGTCCGGATGGATAACGATGAAACGAGATCGCAAGCACCGCGGTTCCGAGGGACGAGAGGCAACGACGCAAAACGAGGCCGCCGAGAAAGGAAACGCGAACGACCGCAAACGTCGCCGCCGCGGGCACGGCACGGCGATGAACGTGCGGCTGTCGTGGCGAAAGAAGCTGGTGTTTGCCGCGGCGACGACGCTGGTCGCGGTGGGGCTGATGGAGGTCGGCCTGTGGGCGTTCGGCGTGCGGCCGGTAATTGCGACGGAAGACCCTTACGTCGGGTTTACATCGCTTTCGCCGCTGTTCGAGGAGTACAAGGACGAAGACGGCGACATTTCGATGCGGACGGCTGAGAACAAGCGGCGGCTGTTCAACCTTCAGAATTTCAAACGCGACAAGCCATCGAACGGCTATCGCATCTTCACTTTGGGCGGCTCGACGACGCTCGGTCGGCCTTACGACGACGCGACGTCGTTTTCGGGCTGGCTCCGCGCGTTTCTGCCGCGGGCCGACGACAGCCGCGCGTGGGAAGTCATCAACTGCGGCGGCGAGAGCTATGCCAGCTATCGCGAGGCGATTCTGGTCGAAGAGGCGTGCAAATACGAGCCGGACCTGTTCATCGTTTACGGCAGCCACAACGAGTTTCTCGAACGGCGAACGTATCATACGGTGATCGAGACGCCGCCGGTGATTCGCGGATTGGGTTCGCTGGCGAGCCGGACGCATTTGTATGCGGCGGCGCATTGGGCGGTGCAGGCGACGCGCGGAACGCCGGAGGACGCGGAGCGCGACACGTTGGAGAGCGAAGTCCGCACGCGGCTGGACCGGTCGGTCGGCCCGGCGGATTTTTCGCGCGACGACGAACTGCGCAAGCAGATCGTCGAGCATTACCGGTTCAACCTGGCGCGGATCGTCGATACGGCGCGGGCGAACGGGGCGGAGGTGTTGTTCGTCAGCCCGGCAGCGAATTTGCGGGATTGCACGCCTTTCAAGAGCGAACATGCCGCGGACGTGGCGGGGAACGACGCGAAGCAGGCGGCGTTCCAACGGGAGTACAGCCTGGCCGAGACGTCGCTGCACGCGGCGACGGAGTTGGCGAAGGTCGTGTCGAAGCTGAACATCGAGGCGCGTGAGAAGGAGGAGAAGGAGCGGGCTGCCAAGGACGCGAAAGGCGCGGGGAAGGACTCGAAGGAGGAGAAGCAACTCGACGCGGTGAAGCCCGAGGCGGTGAAGCCCGAGGCGGTGAAGCCCGACGCGGTGAAGCCGGGAGAGAAAAAGGAGGAAGCTAGACCTGCGGCCGAGAAGTTGTCGGGTTCGCCGGCTCGGATTGCGGCGGTTGCACAAGCCGTCGGTAAGTCGAACGAAGCGGCGCCTTCCAAGCCAGAGGCGAAGAAGGGCGCCGACGCGGACGACAAGGCGGCCGAGACACCGGCGGCCGAGAAACCGGAGGCGGCCAAGCCGGTCGAGAAGGCGGAACCGCAGAGCGCCAGCGAGCTTGCCGAGCAGGGCGCGGCGGCGATTTATGCGGAGTTGAACAAGGCGCTCGCGGCGGTCGGCCGGGCGATCGCAATCGACGACCGGTATGCGGCGGCGCATTACCTGCGAGGGCAGATTCTCGATCAGTTGGCCGAATTCGACGAGGCGAAGAAGGCTTACGCGCGGGCGCTCGATGAGGACGTGTGTCCGCTGCGGGCCGTGAGCGAGTTGCCCAGGGTCATGGCGGACGTGGCGGAGGAGCGGGACGTCGAGCTGATCGACTTCGCGAGGATCATCGCCGACGTGTCGCCGGACGGAATCGCCGACAAGGAGTGGTTTTTGGACCACGTTCATCCTTCGCCGGGCGGACATCAGTTGCTCGCGCAGGCGATCGTCGATCGGCTCATCAAGATGGACGTCGTCAAGCGGACCGGCAGTTGGAACAAGCGAACGATCGACGACGTGCGGGCGCAAATCGTCGGCGGCATCGACCGCGAGGCGCACGGGAAGGCGCTGCGGAACCTGTCGAAGGTGCTCGAATGGGCCGGGAAGTATGAGGAATCGACGCGGCTGGCGCAACAGGCCGCGGAACTTGCGCCGACCGACATCGAGTCGTACTTCCGGATGGCGGCGGGCGCGGCGGCGCAGGGCAAGTACGAGCGGGCGATCGAGATTTACGAGCTGTGCCTGAAATTCGATCCCGAAGCGGCGGTGACGTACAACGCGGCGGGCGGTGTGTACGAACATCTGGGGCAGTTTGACGAGGCGCTCAAACATTATCGCAAGGCGGTCGGCTTTGCGACGAAGCGGGGCGAGCACCGGTTCGCCGTGCAGGCGCGGACGCTGGCCGGCGGGGCGCTGGCGAAGCTCAACCGGCTCGACGAAGCGGAGAAGGAATTGCTCGCGGCGATCGAGTACGACCGGCGATATGCCGAGGCGCACAACAAGCTGGGACTCGTGTATGCGCGGCAGAAGCGGTTCAAGGAAGCGCTGGCAGAGGTTGCCGAAGCTCAGCGGCTGGAGCCGAAGAACGCGGCGTTCCTGCGGAACGAAGCGGCATACCTGATCGAGCTGGGCGATTATGGGAAAGCGAAGGAGCGGCTACAGGCGTCGCTGGCGATCGAGAAAAGCCACGCGGAGACGTATGCGACGCTCGGGTTCGCCCATTTGCAGTTGGGTGAGAAGGAAGCGGCCGCGGCGGCGTATCGGACGGCGCTGCGGCTGGATGGGCAGATGGTCGGGGCGCGGCTGAATCTCGCGCAGATGCACGTCGAGGCGGGCGAATTTGCGGAGGCGGACAAAGTGCTGGCGGAGCTCGATGCGCCGCAGACGCTCGAAGCGTCGGCACGACTGGCGTGGCGGCTCGCGACGAGTCCCGTGGACGACGAACGAGACGGGAAGATGGCCGTGGCGATTGCGGAGCGCGTGCGAAAGCACAAGGAGGTGGGCGACAAGTCGCCGGCGGCGCTCGACGTGCTGGCGGCGGCATACGCCGAGGCGGGGCGGTTCGACGACGCGGTTGCGACGGCGAATCTGGCCGTGGCCGCGGCCGTCGAGGCGAAGGCCGACCGATTTGCAGCGGCGGTGAAGGAGCGGCTCGCGGGGTATCGCGAGAAGCGGCCGTATCGCGAGGCGCCGCCGGGTAAGTCCGACGGCGGGAAGTAGCCGCGGGACTTGCAACGGGGCGGTTGGCGGGTTACTACAGAGCAGGTCCGGCAGCGGCCGGTTTGCGTTTGCGCTTACGAATTGAACGCGTTTCCCGATTTCTCAACGAGGTTGTTGCGATGACGTATAAGTCGCTCTTGGCGGTGGCCGCGGCGTGCGGTTTGGTTGCAGGTGCTGGGCCGGTCTTGGCGGCCGACAATATGCCGCCGGAGGGCTTTACGGCGCTGTTCAACGGCAAGGATTTGACGGGTTGGAAAGGGCTCGTCTCGCCGGACAAGGGTCCGCCGGGGCGGGCGAAGATGTCGAAGGAGGAACTGGCCGCGGCGCAGGAGAAGGCCGACGCGCAGATGCGGGCGCATTGGAAGGTCGAAGACGGCGCGCTCGTCTACGACGGTAGCGGCCAGAGCCTGTGCACCGCGAAGGACTACGGCGATTTCGAGATGTACGTCGACTGGAAGATCAAGGACCACGGCGACAGCGGGATTTACGTGCGCGGGTCGCCGCAGATTCAAATTTGGGACCCGGCGGATCGGCCCGAGGGATCGGGCGGGCTGTTCAACAACCAGAAGCATCCGTCGAAGCCGAGCGAGCGCGCCGACAAGCCGATCGGCGAGTGGAACTCATTCTACATCAAGATGGTGGGCGACAAGGTGACCGTGAAGCTCAACGGCAAGACGGTGGTCGACAACGTGGTGATGGAAAACTACTGGGAGCGCGACAAGCCGATCTATCCGACGGGGCAGATCGAGTTGCAGCACCACGGGAATACGTTGTGGTTCAAGAATGTTTATGTTCGGGAGATTAAGGAATAGGACAAGCCCGGGTGTTGACCATAGAAGACACAGAGGCCCCAGCGCGGCCTGGGGCCGCAACCAACGTTCGGGTTGAGTGGGCAGTGGGCAGTGGGCATTTTGCTCATACCGCTTCGTGCGTTGGAGTCTTCTCGGGCGCGAAGAACCTTTAGGCCGATCGGCAGCGGCGTCCTGTACGATACCGTATCATCGCTAGCATCGCCGCGGCCAGGCTCGCGTAGGTGTAAGCCGGTGGTTCGGGCACGAGTACTGCTACCCACGATTCAAGGCGTCCATCCCCGCGTCGTCCTTCGCCGACAACAACCGTGCCATCCGCCGAGGCGGCACGGGCGGTCATATTCCTCCAGTCCAAGGTTGCCGTAATTCCATAGCCTAGAAGAATGTCCTGAATGTCGCGCACGCCGTGCGCTTCGTCCCAGATTATGGGGCGAAGACCTGCGGGCGTGTTCATTTCGCCGACAACCACGTGTCCGTGGGCAGAACATCCAAGCGCTCGCCCGACGTAGGGCCCCAAATCGTGCATTCCGGTCGTTTCCGTCCAACGAAACTGGCGGCTGTTACCCGTGTGTCCCACGCCGACGATTGCGCCGCCGTTCCCGCACACTGCGAATGCGAAAGAACTGTTGTCGCCGCCGGGGAGGTCACCTAGCGACTCGATGCCGGTTTCCTCGGTCCACCGAAATGCGAGCGTGTCGCCGGAAGGAAACGTGGCGCGACCGACAATCACGGTTCCATCGTCGTGTCCTGGTTCAGCGTGAATTGGAATTCGTGGTCGGTTGGGCTAGCGGGTTAGGGTGAATTGGTCGATCGGAATCCAGCGAGAATGGAACGGTTGGGATCGAGGATTAAATAACATCCCAAATTGAGATGCCGTATTTGCTGCACAGGTCGTGCTAGCACCGGCGGGTTCGGGAGGTTATTTCGTCCTCGACCC
>QEVJ01000254.1 GCA_003576845.1 Planctomycetota bacterium | reverse complement strand
ATCGTATTGCCCCAGGGATATTTGCGTTGGAAGCGGGCGGTCCGCGTGAGGGCGACGGGCCAGGCGCCGGCTTTGACCCATTCGGCGTCGGTGGGCAAGCGTTTGCCGACCCAACGGGCATAGGCGGAAGCCTCGAACCAGTTGATGCCGCCGACGGGGTGATTCTCTTCGCCCACGGGATAGTGACCGTCGCGCCAATGGCGCGGGCCGGGATGGCCGGTTTCGTCGACGAACTCGACCATTGCGGGCCAGATTTCCTTTTCCCAGATCGGGAGTTCTTCGTAGCCGCCGGCGGCGACGAACTCGTAATATTCGCGATTCGTCACCGGGAAGCGGTCGAGGAAATATGGCTCGACGTGGACGACCGCGGCCCGGCGGGCGAGGATTTCGTGGTCCTCGAGCTTGCCGTCGGCGAGCGCGTCGTCGACCGCGCCCAGGACGACTTCGCCTTCGGGCACGAACGACGAGTTTTCTTCGAGCGCTTCGCGGGTTTCGGCGAGTTGATCGGGCGAGAGGTTGCCGATGATCTGCGACCGCAGCAGCAAGGCAAAGCGGCCTTGTCCGAGCATTTGCTCGACGAGGGCTTGGGGATTCGAGGGATCGGCGGTGAGTTCGGCGACGGCGCGGGGCGGTTTCTTGGCCGTCGGGGCGGTGGCGGGCGGAGACGTGAAGTTGTGCGCGGCGGGCAGCGCTTGCTGGAACCGGCTTTCGCCGAGGCGGGCGAGGTAAAGCTGAAACGTCAAGAACACCAGGCCGACGGCGCCGAGGCCGAGCAGCTTGGGGACGCCGGCGGCCCAACCGCCGATGAACGCCGCCGCGGTAACGACGACGACCGTCCAGAAGACCCACTTCGCATATTTGCTGTTCATGGTGATCGCCTCGGTTTCGGTCGTTTTCGCGCCGTCGCGCGGCGATGCGCGGCGGCGCGGCTTTCTCGATGCCGCGCTGGCGGTTGCGTCCGTGCGGCGCCGGTCAACGCGGCTATTTGGCTCCCACGCGGCGTTTGGCGGCCGCTTTCTGCACGGCGCGGAACTGGGCCATCACGGAATCGACGACGGGGTTCGCCGCGGCCGGCTCCTGGGGTTCGTCTTCGACGTGATTCGGCGCGCCTCGCTCGACCATCACGGTCGCGCCCGGCGGCAAGTTGGCCGGAGCGCCGTTGCCGTAGCGCGAGTTGAGCGTGAGCAGGCGGGTGACTTCGCCGAGTTCGCTCTGCCACCGCTTGCGTTCGGCGGCGAACTGGCGGTCTTGCTCTTCAAGGCGTTCGGTGAGCTCGGCGGCGCGGTCGCGGACCGATTCGAGCTGCAGTTCGACCACCGAGCGCTCGTTGATGAGGTCTTGGACTTGCTTGCGGAGGGCAAGCTCGCCTTCGGACGAGCCGCCGCCTTCGGCGAACTGTGTTTGGGCTTCGGCCAGATCGTTTTGGAGCGCCGAGACTCGCGAGCGAAGCTGGGCCGTTTCGGTTTTCGACCGATCGCACTTGGCCTGAGCGTCGGCAAGCTCTTGCTGCGCGTCTTCGAGCGCCGACTTGAGGCCGGTGAGTTCCTTGGCGAGCGCCGCGGTATCGGCGGCCGCGCCGGTGTTCTGCTCGGCCCGGCGGACGGCCGCGGCGAGTTCTTGCGCGAGGCGGTCGCGGTCCGAGGCGAGTTCTTCGAGCTGTTGGCGTAACGTCGATTCTTCGGCAGCCGACTGGCGACTGGCGGCTTCGCGCTGCTCTTCGAGTTCGCGTTTGGCTTCGCAGAGCCGCTCGGTGGCGGTGGCCAGTTGCTCGCGTTGTTCGTCGAGACCTTGACGCTGTTCGTCGATCTGGCGGCGCTGGGTTTCGAGCTGGTTGGCTTCGCCGTCGAGCTGGCGGCGCATCTCGGTAACGTCGCCGCGACGGCGGTCGACGTCGTCGTAGAGCGTGCGGAGCTCGTCGAACAAGCCGCGCATGAACTCGTCCAGCCCGGAGCATACCGAGCGTAGTTGTCCCAGCGATTCGCACAAGGGCTGTGCGTCTGCCAGGTCGGTGGCGGGGGGCGCGATGGTGTTCACGGATAGATATAAGGGAAAGGCGCATGCAACCGCTGCGCTTTCCCAGGGGAATACGCGGCGCCGGCAACGCGAGTGTCGAAGGGTCGTTAACGGCGAGCGGCCGGCAAGACGCGAATGGTCTTGGTATTCCGGTCGAACGCGGTAGGGCGGGTCTAGGGAACGAGGTGCGTGGTTGCCCGCCTACGGAACCCTAGGTCAAGAATGACCGAGAAGCAAATAGGGGTCGGGGACTGGGGGCTGGGGGCTGGGGGCTGGGGAATGCTAATTGTGAATGGAGAATGGTGAATCGCGAATGGTAAATGGAAATCCGACGCCGCGGGCATTGCTGCTAGCAAGGGTGATCGCGGTCGTTCTCGACTTGCATTCGCCAGTCCCCAGTCCCTGTCTTATGGCAGCACCCGCAAGCGGAGGTTTTTGAACTCGACCGGGGCGCCTTCGGATTCTAGGCAGAGATAACCGGTTTTGGGGTTACATTCGGTACCGCCGGAGACTTCCTCGCCGTTGACCCAGAGGCGGACTTCGCCGTTGATGGCGCGGACGTAGTAGTGGTTCCACTCGCCCGTGGCTTTGACGAGGTTCTTGCGGGGAAAGCTGCGCTCGCCGTTGGGGGAAACCGGCTCGAAGGGCTTCATCTTCGACTTGCCGACCGGGAATACGTCGCCGTGCGAGGTGAACCAGTCGGGCTTCTTGCCGGTCTGTTTTTCGTACTGTGCGGCATAACCGACGTCGAGGACCTGGACCTCGATGCCGTGCGGGAGTTGGCCGGGCTTGAGCTTGGAGAGGGATTCTTCGGTTCCCCAGACGAAGATGCCGGAGTTGCCGCCGGACTGGAGGTGTCGCCATTGGGCGACCAGCTCGAAGTTCGTCACCTCTTCATTCGAGCGGACGACGCCGACGGGCTTGCCGGTGCATTGGATCAAACCGTCGTCGTTGAATTTCCAGGTGTCTTCGGCGCAATTGACGTTGACGAAGTCGTCCTTGCCGAGGGCCTTCCAGCCGGGACCTTGGCCGTCGATGTAGGCTTTGGGGGCGGTTTCATCGGCGAGGGTGACCGTGGAAACGAGCGAGAGCGCGGCGGCGAGGAGCACGGCGGTGGGTGTCTTCATGGGGATGCTTGTGGTTGTGGGTGAGGTGTCACCGCAAAGACGCAATGAGGCAAAGGAAGTGGACGGTGGTCGTGCGGCGGGCGGATTGATTTGCGAATGAGCTCGGCGTCGATGAGGGTGGACGGCACGATGGGTATGCGTGGGCGAACGTGCCCATGATACGCCGGGGCGCAGGGGTTATCGAGCCTTTGCGGGGTAGGGTGCGGCCGCCGTTTTTTTGGGAAGTGTCAAAAAAGTGAGTTGAAATTGACAGTGGTTTTGTGGTAGGAACAAGGTTGAGTTCGTAGGTCGGTCTCGTATGCGTTTGTGGGGTGCGGAAATTGTCCAATTTTTCGGCATTTCGTGGAATTTTTCGGCGATGATCCTTGATTTTTAGCACCATCCGGGCGAGGGAGTTTTTAAACATAACCCCCCCGATTCCCCAGGAGTTTGTTCAATAACCTAAGCCGCGAAACGCGGGATTAGCACGAGAATTGTCAAGGGTTTTCTTTTGGGGCGGCGGAGGCGCAGCGGTGCTTGTGAGCATAATGAGACTGGCGCGCGTTGCCCCCGGTGTGTTCACCGGGGGCTAAACACATGCTTTGCGTAAGCATCGGCCGCGGGCGGCAT
>QEVJ01000092.1 GCA_003576845.1 Planctomycetota bacterium | reverse complement strand
TGCGGTTTCGCGTGGAGACGGGCGGAGAATTGCGGTTGCCGAACTTGGTGCAGACGGACGGTCGCACGCTGTTCGAGATTCGCGTGCCGAGCTACGCGCTGCCGAAGTTGGAAACGGCGTCCAAGACGCTATTCGACGTGGGGGCCAGCAATACGTTGAGCACACCGCTGTTAACCACGATGAGTGGACGCGGCAGCGGCGTTACGCTGGCTGACAATGCGGTGTTCGATGCGCCGACACTTGTCTCGATGAGCAGTTCGACAATCGCTCTAGGTAATAATGCGTTGTTTGATGCTCCTTTGTTGACTTCGATTGGCGCGTCTGGCGGCGGTGTCACCTTGGGCACGGCGGCATTACTTGACGTACCAGAATTGCTGTCGATCGACGGGGCCAATCTTTCCTTGGGCGCCGGCAGCACGCTGAACGCTCCGAAGTTGCAGACGTTATCAAACACGACCTATACGCGCGAGCCAAACACGACGTTCATGCATGGCCCGGTGAGCGACATCACCGGGTCGGAGTTGCATGTGCGTAATGGCGCGACGTTGTTGTTTCCGAATGTGGCTTCCTACACGAACACTCTGAATGACTATCGAGCGCACCTGACGCTGTTGTCGGCCGATGGGGTCGGGTCGCTTTTGAACCTGTCGGGCGTGCAGTCGTTTTCCAGTGTCCATCCTACGGCTACGAAGGCGGCGGCAACGGCTGGCGTTACAGCGTGATCGCCAGCAACGGCGGTGTGGTCGACTTGTCCGGAGTCGGCAGCATCACCGGGGCGCGGGACGACGTTTCGACGGATCCGAATTGGATTGCCAGTTGGCTGCGGTTTCGAGTGGAGAGCGGGGGTCGAATCGATTTGTCAGGACTTCGGTCCATTGCCGCCGGCCGTGTCTGGCTCGACGTAGCTGCTGGCGGCATTCTCAACCTGGGCAACCTCGAGGTTTCGAGCACAACGCGCATTGCAGTGGCTGATCCATCGGCACAAGTGAACGTCAACGGAACGTTGTTTTTGGGAAGCAAGAGCCAGTTTTTGATGACCAGTGGCGCGAGCATTCGGATTCGCGACGACCTGTTGTTGAACATGACGGCGGAGAGCAGTTTCTCGGCCGATGGTGGCATCGTTTATATGGATGGAAACGGCCTACAGTACCTCGAAGCAGCCGGTAACGACGTCGGTGCTGTTCCCGCAACTTCCGCAAACTTTGAACTGGGCCGCCTAGTCGTCGGGCGCGAGGAACAGGCCACCACGGTAATGGTGTTGGACTTGTTCAACAACGGCAATCGTGGTGCTTCTGGTCGCGAAGCAATTTACCTAAAGGGCGTCGGAGGCTTGGACGGGTTGGAAATCACTCCCGGCTCGCGCCTCGTCCTCAACGATATAAATGTCTACGCCCGACAGGGAGGCACGTGGATCCACCTTAATAGCCTTTTTAGTCCGGGCACCACTGAAGTTCCGTTTGCCGGTGGCATCCTAGCGATTCCGGAACCGTCTGGCTTGAGTTTGCTGGTAGCCGCCGCGATCACGATCTGTTGGTATCGACGAAGGTAACCGAGCGTTTTTTCGCTTGCTGTTGCATTTTCGCTCTGTTTCGGAAGGTTTACGCAAATGAGTCTCGGCACCACCTTGTTCACGCGCAATCTCCGCACGAAGCAAATTCGACGGCGGTTTGGCGGCTTAGGCCGTGTGCCGGGTATCGAGGGCTTGGAGCCTCGTCACTTGCTTGACGGCAGTCCCGCGGTGATCGCGTACAATCCGTCGGAACTCGTGACCGAGCCGGTTACGGAGATTCATCTGCAGCTTTCCGATCCGGTCGTCGGTGACGGTGCGCGGCTTGCATCGTCGTACGAATTGCTGCACTTGGGCGCCGACCGGCTGGTCGGTGGAAACGATGACCAGGCGCTGTCCGTGTTTCCCGTCTATGTCGATGGCGGCGCACAGATTACGCTGCTCAGCCCGGCGCGGCTGAACAACTGGCAGGAAGTCGACTACGCGTTTCCCGCCGGTATCCACGGAGATTGGCAATTATCCGGTGGCGGTACCTCGGTCACGCAAGTCGTCGACGGCGGCATGACGTTCTTTGTCAGCGACCATGATTTCGTCGACGGCCGGTTCTCGGCGCGGCTCAAGGTAGATAGTGCGGCCGCGGACGACGATTACGTCGGAGTCGTCTTCGGTCTGCGAACGAATCCAGTGACGCAACTACCCGATCAATACTATCTGTTGTCGTGGAAGCGTGCGTCGCAAGCGGCCGCTGAAGCGGGACTAAAACTCGCGAAGGTGACGGGAACTGGAGTGTTGGGCGAACGTCCTGACCTGTGGGACTTGGACGATGCCGATCCGCACATTTCGATCCTTAACCAGGGGCCGGCGACCGGCTGGTCCGCGGGCGTCGATTACGACGTGCATGTCGACTACGCCCAAAACGGCGCGATCCGGGCGCAGGTCGTGGAGGCGTTTACGAACCAGCCTATTTGGGATGTCTCGGTCCAGGACAGCGCGCCGCTCGGCGCCGGCAAGGTCGGCTTCTACAACTTCGGCCAGGCGGCGATACGTTACGACAGTCTGAGTTTCCTTTCGCCGCTTCCCGATGGCTATTATCAGCTCACTGCCCGTTCGTCGGCCACCGCACTTCGCGGCATCGACGGAAGCCTGCTCGACGGCAACAACAACGGAGTTGGCGGGGACGATTTCGTCGGCACGTTTGCTGTCGACACGGCGCCGGCAACAATTAGCGTGGACTTGCGGCCAGCCAGCGACACGGGGGCATCGAACGAGGACAACATTACCCGGCTGACATCCGTCACTTTCGACGTGACTGTCTCGGAGATCGGACGCATCAACGTCGACTTCGACGGCAACAACACCGTCGATGCCACGCAATTTGCCACGGAGCCAGGCACGTATGCATTTACACGCAACTACGCCGCGGCTGGGTCGTACTCCGTAGTCGCTTCTTTCCTGGCGGCCTCCGGCGAGTCGCCCCAGGCGACATTGCCACTGACGATTGACACGCGTGGCCCGACGGTAACCACACGGTCGTTATACGTGACTGGTTCGTTGGCGAGCATTGATGTCGAGTTCAGCGAGCCGATCGACGCCGCCACTTTTTCGACAGCCGACGTCCAACTCACGGCGCCCGACGGCAGCGTCATTCCGGTTACGACCATCACCGGAGACGATTTGTCGTACACGTTGGAATTAGCCCCTCAAAGCACGACGGGTACGTACGTGTTGCGGTTGGGGCCTCAGTTCGCGGATGTCGCCGGCAATGCGATGAACCAGGACGGTGACGGCGCGAATGGAGAAGCGGTGGACGATGTGGCTTACGTTCCCGTGTCGCTCGACGTCGTCGAACAGTCCGTATTGTTCGTGAACGTCAATGGTAGCTACAACGCCGATGGTTGGCACTTTTACCAGACGCTGCTTCAATCCGGAGCCCATGCACAGTGGGCGAACTTGGCAAGCGCCGGCCAGGTAAGTGCCGTATTGCAGACGACCAATTTTGACCAGATCTGGGTGTACGACCTGTCGTCGGCATCGGATAACTATCCCGCCGACTGGCAGGCAATCGGCGATTGGTTCAACGCTGACCCGAGCCGAGCCATCATCGCCGATGGTCGAATTATTTCGTCCTATTGGAACGGGCGATACACGACCGAGGGAGCGCGGCTCACAGAGAACTACTACGAGAACATGAAGTTGGCCGGCGGAGGTCTGCTGCTCGGCACAGATCACAACGCCTACCACACGGGCATCAATTCCATCAACGATCGCATTGGCATCGACCGATTCAGCGGCAATTTCAGTCTGGCGACGATCCCCGTCGATACCGGCAATCCACTGATGAATATGCCAAACGACCTCGGCGGCCAGCTATTTGACGACTCGACGCCCGGCCAAACCCCGTATGGCTTACAACCAAATGGGCGAATCCTGTACAGCGTGGCGTGGCACAGCGGCAACATCAATACGCCGGGCATTTCGTCGACGATACGTGGCGATGTCGACCTTCGTGTGGAAATCGTGTCGCCAACGTCGGGCGCGCAGTTCAGTGAAGGGCAGCAGATCACGTTTACGGCGATTGCCACCAACGCGACGCCGCCAGTTACCTATGCATGGACCGCACGACCGGCGAGCGATCCCCAGGCGACACCAGTCGATCTGGGCACTGAGGCGATGGTGCAGGCGACACTCCTGCCGGGCAGCTATTTGGTTAATGTGGTCGCCCAAGACCTTGCCGGCAGTGCCGACGATGATGCGATTCTGGTGACCGTCCAGGCCATTCCGGGCAGCGTCACGCTGGACCTGCTTCCCGAAAGCGATAGCGGGTTTTCGGCGACCGACAACATCACATTCGACACCTCGCCCACTTTTCAGGTCACCGTCAACAAAGCCGGCACGATTACTCTGGATTACAACAACGACGGCGTGGTGGACGAAACGATTATTGCACCTGCGGCCGGTAATTATACTGCCACAGCTGCGGAACTAGCCGACGATGTGCGACCCGTGCGGGCAACGTTCACGCCGCTGCTGGGCAGCGATGCTCAGGCAACGCTCAACGTCACCATCGACACACAACCGCCGACGCCGACTTTGGGACAGTCGTCGGAACCAGCGCCATTGTCGCAGCGGACCGTCACGTTCAATGAGCCGATCGTTGCGAGTACATTTAACGCTGCGGCGACGGTTCTTACCGGCCCGGCCGCCGCAGGCCCGCTCGCCGTTGCGTCGATCGTTGGCAGCGGCACGACATACGTCGTCGGCTTTTCCCCGCTGGTCGTTGCTGGAAACTATGCCATCGGCATCCCCGGTTCCGTCGTCGACCTGGCCGGCAATGCCATAACTCCAGCTACGTCGTCGACGTTTGCGCTATTGGCCGACACCACCCAACCGTTCGTCGTCAATTACAGTCCCGTCGGTGTGCAAGGCGCGGATGTGACGCGAATGACTGCTCGCTTCAGTGAGCCGATGCTCGCTGGCTCTTTCACGATCGAAGACGTCGCGATCATGCCGCCCACCGGTGCTGCGGCGCCGCAGATTTCGCTCGTTCGGCTTTTGCCCGGTACCGACCGCGAATTCGAAGTCGTGTTTTCGCAGCCGCTGGCAACGACGGGCACGTATCAGGTGGCCGTGGGACCGAATATCACGGACCTTTCCGGCAACGCCATGAGCGCGGCATATCAAGCGCTGTTTACCATCGATAAGACCGGCCCGCAGGTAATCACGATGGCGCCTTCCGGTGTCACCATGCAAGTCGTTTCGTTCGTTGACGTGACCTTCGACGAGCCGATCAATGGCGGCACCTTTACACCGGCCGATGTGACTATCAACGCGCCGGCCGGGTTTATCAACGCGACTTCCGTCGTTCGCCTATCGGGTAATACGTACCGAGTCCATTTCGCGCCTCAGCGAATTAATGAGACGTATAACATCCAAGTTGGCCCTGACATCACCGACGCAATCGGAAACTCGATGAGCCAAGGCGCCGGGACCTTTTCGGGGCAGTTCACAATTTCGTTGCCCGATCTGGCCGTGGATGCTCCCATCGGCGTGCCAAGTTCAGGCAACTTCGGCGAACCGATTGCCGTTTCGTGGACGACGCGCAACGTCGGCACTAAGGACGCGCTGGGCAACTGGACTGACCGCGTGTGGTTGTCGACCGATACGGTGCTCGATAAGTCGGGCGCTAATGCCGATTTATTGCTCCACACCCAGCCAGCGCTCTTAACGCCCTTGGGAAGGAGCGGGGCGAATGCTTCGTATTTGGCAAACGCCAGCGTGCCGCTGCCGCTCGCGAGCTCGATGCCTAGCGGCACGTATTACCTGATTGTGGAGACCAACGCGGGCGGAACGGTCGTCGAAAGCAACGAGGCCAACAATGCCACGGCAAGCAACGGAATCGTGCTTACCCGCCCGGCATTGTCCGATTTGGTCGTCACCGACATCCTTGCCCCGACAGCGGCCTTGCCCGGCACTTCGGTGCCGCTATCGTGGACGGTAGCCAACCAAGGCACTGCGCCAGCCGCCGGTCCTTGGACGGAACGTGTCTATTTGTCGGCCGACAACATCGTCGGCAACGATCAATTGCTTGCCACGTTCACCTATTCCGACGGTCTTGGGGCCGGTGTGCCCATCACTCGCAACGAAGTCGTCGCGCTGCCCCCGCATGGGATCGCCGGTAATGTCTGGTTCGTCGTCGAAACCGACGCGGGCAATACCGTTGTCGAGGTCAGCGAGACCAACGGGACGATCGACGACGCGTCGATGACCATCCCGCTCGGGCTCTCCTTGATGCTCACGCAAGCGGACGTCTGCGAAGACGCGGGCGGCATTGCCTTACGTGGCGTCGTGACGCGCAACGGCCCGGCGACTTCGCCGCTGGTGGTGAGCATTGCGACGAGCGACGTGACGGAGCTAACTGCCCCGCCAACGGTCACGATTCCCGCCGGCCAGCTTTCGACCACCTTTACACTGACGCCTGTCCAAGACGACGAGGTCGACGGTCCCCAGTCCGTCACCGTCTCGGCATCGGCAAACGGTTACACGACCGCCCTGGGCGGAGTCGTCGTCCTGGACGTCGATGAGCCGGCATTGTCGCTGTCGATCGATGCGGCCAGCCTTACCGAGGGCGCCAGTGCAACGGCAACGCTCTCGCGCGACTATATATCGGCGAGCCCGGTCACCGTCCTGGTGTCGACCAATCGCGCCCAACTGAACGTGCCGTTGTCGGTTACGATCCCGGCCAACGAAGCCAGCGTTACGTTCACCGTCGCGGCCGTCGACGATGAATTGATCGAAGCAACCCGCAGCGTGAACGCTGAGGTGTCGGCCGGCGGATTCACAACGGCCCAAGCAGCGGTTAGCGTCGTCGATAACGATTTTCCGACGGTCACGTTGCAGCTAATTCCCAATCGCATCAGCGAAGGCGCCGGCGGCATGGCCGCCGGCGGAGTCGTCACTCGGAGCATCGTGTCGCACCAGCCCTTGGTCGTCCTGCTGCGAAGTCTCGACACGTCGGAAGTCACCGCCCCCGATCGCGTGACCATTCCGGCCGACCAAGCCTCCGCCTCGTTCACGCTCAACGCGGTGGACGACGCCGATGTTGACGGGGAGCAAGTCGTCACGATTCTGGCGATGGCGACGGAGACGACCACGCGCACGCCGCTGGCAGGTGTCGAAGCCACGGCGCAAATCACGGTCACCGACAACGATGGCCCCACGCTGCGCGTAACCTTCGACCGCGATCTCGTCGCGGAGGGCGTGACCGGCGCGGCCACCGGCACTGTCACGCGCAACACGCCTCCAACTGGCGACCTGCTGGTCCAACTCGCTTCCGACCGGACCGGCGAACTGACGGTTCCGGCAACCGTGCTCATTCCGAACGGCCAGTCGTCCGCGACGTTTGCGGTGACGACCATCGAAGACTCCGTCGCCGACGGCAACCAAACCGTCACGGTCACAGCGTCCACGACGGGCTATACGTCGGGAACGCGCTCGATCGTCGTTTCCGACGTGGATCTGCCGGACCTGGTCGTGCGGAGCATTGGCGTGCCGGCGACCGCCACCACCGAGCAGTATTTCGACGTTTCTTATCGAGTCGGAAACGACGGCATCGCCACCGCAATTCCGACCAACGCCACCCCAACGATGCCCGGTAGCTGGCAAGAACGCGTGTTCCTGTCGTCCGATCCGTACGTCGGCGACGACACACTGATCGGCAACTTCTCCTTTACGGGCAGCCTGTCGGTCGGCCAGTCGTTCGAACGGACCATTCCGGTGCGGGCGCCGCAGAAGCCGGGCAACTACTGGATCATCGTTACCACCGACCTCAACAACACCGTCGTCGAAGGTCTGGAATCGAACAACACGCGGGTCAGCGACTCGCCTGCCGTCGTTCAAGCCGAGTACACCGCCAGCGTCCAGACCGATGTCGACGTCGGACTCGCGGGCCAGCCAGTTCCGTTGTCCGGCCAGGCCGTTAAAACCGCCGGCGGACAACCGATGCCGTTCGCGCTGGTCAACATCCACATTAGCGTTCGCGGCACGAAGCGGGTTATCTCGGCGATCACGGATGCCTCCGGCCGATTCAACGCAACGTTCACGCCGCTGCCTGGCGAAGGTGGGCACTACACGATCGGCGCCGCCCACCCCGGCCTGGACGCCGCACCGATGCAGGACGAGTTCATGCTTTTGGGCGTCCGCGCCGAGCCGTCCCGCGGGCAGGTGACAGTCACGGAAACCGAATCGGCAAGCGGTCAGATCACGATCCGCAACACGAGCGACGTACCGCTCGCGGGCCTAACGGTGGAAGTCTTGTCGAAGCCAGCGAACCTCACGGTTACGGCAAATCTCGCGACGACGTTCGTCGATTCCTTGGGAACGGTCGCGCTTAACTACGGCGTTACCGCAGCCGATGCCTCTTCGCCAAGCGGCGTCGTCACGCTGCGTATACGAGTTCCCAACGGGCCAACGCTGGACGTGCCGATTGACGTGGCGGTGCGCGCCCTCGTTCCCAAACTGGAAGTGAATCCAGGGACGCTCGCGACGGGCATGGTTCGCGGCGAACAACGGTTCCTTGAGTTCGTCGTAAGCAACACAGGCGGCAGGGAAACCGGCCCGATCTCCTTATCCTTACCAACGAGCTTGCCTTGGATCACTTCGACTACGGTTTCACCACTTCCGTCACTCACGCCCGGAGCATCGACGACAGTTACGCTACGTCTCACTCCATCAAGTGACTTGCCCCTGACGGAGTTCGTCGGCAACCTCGCTCTGAACGCAGCGCAAGCGTCGCTCGCCGTTCCGTTCCGCTTTCTTGCTGTTTCTACGAACACTGGGGATCTTACGGTTACGGTCGAGGACGAGTACACGTACTTCGCAGAAGGGGCACCTCGGGTCGCCGGGGCGACCGTTACGATTACGAATCGCTTGACCAGGATGCAGGTTGCCCAGGTCATCACCGACGAAGCAGGGCAGGTCCTAGTTCCGAGCCTGGCGGAGGGATACGTCGACATTTCCGTCTCAGCGCCTGGACACAATACGTTTCGTCACACGATTCTGTTGGCCCCTGGGCCGAACAACGATGTCGTGGCGTTTCTCCCGCGTGAAACCGTCACGTACAACTGGACTGTGACACCTATTGAACTCGAAGATCGCACGCAGATCACACTTGAATCGACGTTTGAAACGAACGTGCCCGCTCCGGTGGTAACCGTATCCCCTTCAGTAATTGATTTTTCCAGCTTTGTGGCGGATGTAACGCAAATTGAAGTCACAATCACTAATCATGGCCTTATTGCAGCGAATGATGTTGAAATTGAGTTTGACGACCACCCACTATTCACGGTCACTCCAGTTGTCGACTCGATTGGACTCTTGCCTGCGAAAAGCTCGGTACGAGTTCCTGTACTTATTGTCAAGGTTCAGGAGAATCTGGAAAGCCTCCCGCCGCTTGAGTTTTATGATGACTCGACGTCCGCAATACCTAGCCGCGGAGTTGCAGCGACGGAACAATTGTCTACGCCCATCATGCCCGCCAATGCTCCGCCAGCTGGCACAATAACGCCGTTTTCAACCATCAAGATTCCCGTCAATATTCCTACCTGTCAAGGCATAAAGTTGGTTGGTGACATTGTAGCCACCCTGTCAGAGCGCAACCCACCGTTTTTTAACGAGAAACTTAAGCCGTTTCAAATGAACGCCGATTTTGTACGGCGAGAGAATGGCGCGTCGCTTAAATGCGAATTGTCGTGGGTCCAGATCGTGGTAGAGTCAGAACCCGGTGCATCGGCAGAGCCGCATATCGATCCCATCCCGTCCTGGCCTGGTGTAGACTCCCTTCCCTACTATGACTTGCCGGGACGCGGAAGCAATCCTGGTAAGTTTGTTGATAGCCCGGAACTGGATCCGGAATCCCAACGCTATGTCCGTTTTCAGACGTTCTTGGTTGCGCATTCATCCGAGTGTTTTGGTCCTAAGACTTTTGCGGTGCTTGCGGGTTTCGAATGGCAAATCCGCTTGGAAGGCGAAACATGGTCTGCGAGTGGCCCGATTGCGGTTTCATCCATCTCACAAGCAGTCGGCAGGATTAATGAAGGTTTGCTGCAACCCAATGCAAATGTTGGCTACCCCGGCTGGAAGGCGGTGTCCCCATCAGATCTCAGCTGCTGTTTGATGGCAAAGTGTGAACTTAATGGGCGAATCAAATACACATACAAGTGTGGGCGACTTATAGTTGCGCGCGTACCACCGATAGCCGGGATCAACAGCGGGATATGCTGTGGGCGTAACGCGCCCGCTGTTCCAACTGTCCTGTTGATCGGCAGTGGTGCGTCATCTGGTGGTGTTGGCACATCGGGTGGCGCGGTCGCCGTTGTCGTGGGAGGAGGTACTTGTAATGAAGTCGTTCCAGCGAGTCCTGTCAGCGACGTAGATCGATTGTTAATGGCGACACAGGTCAGAAGTGGTAACGATGTGTGCGCAAGAGTCAAAATGCAGATCCAACAACAAGCGGTCTTGACGCGCGAAGGGTTTGAGGCACGGCTCGAACTGTCCAACACGTCGGCTGATGCCGTCGTGCAAGCTGACGTCGACATTCTAATCGTCAATGTGGCCGGAGATGACGTCACGTCATTATTCGGAATTCGGCCGCCGACATTGGCGGGTATTTCGGGCGTTGACGGACAAGGCGTCGTCGACGCGAACTCGACGGGCATCGCGAGTTGGATTCTCATACCTACGACCGACGCCGCGCCGCTTTCGCCGGTCGAGTACTTCGTCGGGGGAACCTTGCGCTATGTTCACGGTGGCTTGCCGGTTAGTATCGCGTTGACGCCGGTTCCAATTACCGTTCATCCTCAGGCCGAGCTAGATCTCAAGTATTTCCACCAACGTGACGTCTACAGCGACGATCCTCACACCAATGACGTGGTTGAGCCATCGCAGCCGTTCGTTTTGGGCGTCATGGTTCAGAACAGCGGTGCCGGCGACGCGAGGAACCTACGCATCACATCCGCGCAACCGGAGATCATCGAGAACGACAAGGGCTTGTTGATCGACTTCGCTGTCATCGCCAGTCAGATCTTCACTGCTAACGACACGACAAATCTGACCCCTTCGTTGGTGGTGCACTTTGGCAACGTGGCCCCCGGCGAGATCAAAGTCGGCCAGTGGCTGCTTACCTCGACGCTGCAAGGCCAATTCATCGACTACAAGGCGACCTTTGAACATATCGACGGCCTGGGCGATCCGCGATTGTCGCTGATTAAGAGTGTGGCGATTCACGAGTTGATTCACGTCGTCGACGCGTCGGCGGTTTTACCGGACCTGCTGCCGGATTATTTGACGAACGATGTGGCTGATCCGGACGATTTGCCGGACACGCTCCACTTGAGCGATGGCTCGGTCGTTCCTGTGGGTACGGGAACCGGGGCTGCCACCGACGCTGCTCCGACGGGCAGCGACTTGAGCGTGCAATTGACCGCGAACATGCCCGCTGGTTGGAGCTACCTGAGGTTTTCCGACCCAGGGTTGGGCGACTACCGATTAGTGCGTATCGTTCGATCGGACGGAACCGATTTACTGACCACCAACTTCTGGCAAACCGACCGTACCTTTATCGAGCAAGGTATGCGGCCGCGGCTGGAGGACAACATCCATCTGATCGACTACAACAGCACCGGCAGCTACACGCTCGTGTTTGCATCCGACAGCAGCGCTCCGATAATTACCATGTTGGAAGCCGTCTCGCCCGATCCACGGACGACGGCGGTCGATTCACTGACCGTGACGTTCTCGAAGGCAGTCGATCCCAGCACGGTATCGGTGGCCGACATCTCGTTGCGCCGGGACGGGCAATTCATACCACTCGGTGGGACCGCGGTGGCGATCGCGCCCGTCGATGCAATGAACCGCTCGTTTCGCATCACCGGCTTGGCGGCATTGACCGGGGACGACGCGGAATACGCTCTGACCGTCGATGCGTCGGGAATCGCCGACCTGGCAGGGAACGCCGGTCTCGGAACGGCGACGGAAACGTGGCTCAAGGCGGACGCAGCGCCGACGATTGTGTCACTTTCGTCCGTCTCGCCGGTGACTCGTGTGCCGCTAGATTCGATCGATGTCACGTTTAGCGAGCCGATCAACCTGGCGACGTTCGGTTTGGACAGCTTGGTGCTTCGCCGGGACGGTCAGGTTATCGGCGTCGGTGGTATCACCTTCGTGCAGTCCGGAACGGCGACGTACCGCATCAACGGTCTTGCGGCAGGAAACTCACTGGACGGCGTTTACACGCTGACCGTGTCCGCGGCGCCGGTCACGGATCTGGCGGGCACGACGGGAGTCGGTTCCGCTTCGACGAGTTGGACCGTAGACACGACCGCGCCGACGATTGTCGATGTCGTTGACGTGTTGCCCGATCCAAGGGCGTCGGCGGTCAGCTCGATCGACGTGCTGTTGTCGGAGGCCCTCGATTTGGCCACGTTTGACTATCAAGAAATTGCGCTGGTACGCGATGGGGGCGCCAACCTGGTCACCGACAGCGTAGCCATCAGCCACATTTCGGGCACGCGCTATCGAATCAGCGGCCTCTCCGGCATCACGGCGGCATCAGGTACGTATCAATTAACTGTCAGCCTTGCCGGCGTTCAAGACGCGGCGGGGAACGCCGGAACGGGGACCGCAAGCGATACCTGGGTTGTCGATACGACTCCACCGGTCGCGGCGACGAATTTGCGGATTGTTCCCGACACAGGGGAGTCGAACGCGGACGGTCGCACGAACGTGCTTCAAATGAATCTTCTGGGCGATCTTGCCGAGAGCGGACTGCGCGTCGATGTATTCGACCTCACTGCGGGAGCGCCGCTGGGGGCGATCGCGTCTACTCCGATGCAGTTCAGTTTGCCAATTCAGTTCTCCGTCGTCGGAACGCACTTGGTCCGCGTAAGAGTCACCGATGCGGCAGACAACACGGCCGACGCGACGTTGACCGTATTCATCGACACGACGTTGCCGGTCGTCACGAACGTTTCCGGAGCGCCAACACTGCCGTCGGCAACGCCGGTTGACACGCTCGATGTTACGTTCTCGGAGCCGATCGACCTTGCCAGCTTTGCCACGACCGATATTGCGTTGACGCTCTATGGAACTCCGGTCGCGATACCAACCACCGCGACATTCGCGCATTTAGGCGGCAACACGTATCGCTTGTCCGGAATTGCAAGTGCAACCGCGACGCCTGGACGATATCGAGTCGTCGTTAGCGGCTCGAACTTCGTGGATCTCGCGGGCAACATCGGCACTGGCTCTGCGGAGACGAGCTGGATCAATTCGGACATCAACGATTCCACTGGTCCACGGGTTAGCCGTATTTGGGTGGGAGGAACCGACTGGTCCGACGAGTTCAAGGAAGAGCTTGCGCGGCGGGGACTTGGGGAACATGGCTATGCGCTGGTAGTCGGCGGCTGCGATCAGTTGCTCGACCTGCCGTGGACGAATATCAACCAGATCGTCGTCGAGTTCGGCGAGGACGTGTTCGTAACGGCTGACGACTTACGATTAGAGGGACTGAACCGCGACAGCTATCCCGTGCTTGCCGATCAGTTCCAATACGACCCGGCGTCGCGGCACGCGGTGTTCGCTCTCGGCGGCCGAATCGGGGCCGATAAGTTGCTGTTGACGATTTCCGACCGCGTCACGGACCTCGTGGGCAACCCGCTCGACGGCGAATGGTCGAACGTGATCGGACAGTACCCGTCGGGCGATGGCCGACGTGGAGGCGATTTCCGGTTCTTGTTCACCGTGTTGCCGGGCGACGTGACTCGCGACGAAGCGGTCGATCGGGAGGATGTCCTATCGGCGGCGCGCCGCACGTTCTCTGATGCAGTACGTGGCCCCTATGGTCCCTTCCACGATGTCGACGCCGACGGCTATGTGACGGCCAATGACTTAGTGCTCATTCGCAACCATGCGGGCATATCCCTGCCGACAGGAAACTTGCAAGGCGGAAATCATCCGGCCTCGGTGACGAACGTGCTGTTCGGCAGTTCGCGCTGGTCGACGGAACAGCGCGCGCAAATTGACCCGGCTTTGGGGTTGGGAACGGCCATTCCCGTCGGAACCTGTGACCAATTTCAGACGATTGCGATGTCCTGGCTCGACCAGATCAGTATCGTGTTCTCCGAGGAAATGGTTGTGTCGGCCGAGGATCTGCAGGTGATCGGGGTCAACCAAGCGTCATATTCACTCGGTGCTGGCGGATTCGCCTATGACGCCGCGAACCACGCGGCTACTTGGACGCTCGCGCAGCCGATCTTAGCCGACAAGATTGTTTTGAGGCTTCGCGATACGGTCCGTAGCATGGGCGGGCGTGCCCTGGATGGCGAATGGACGGACATCGCCCAAGTGTTCTCTTCCGGTGACGGCATTCCCGGGGGCGACTTTACCTTCCGTTTCAACGCCCTGGCCGGCGACTGGAATCACGATGGCATTGCCAACGCGGTGGATGCCCGCGCCGCGGCGGTTGCCGTATTGCAGCGTGACGCCGGCGCCGATGCGAATTTCGACGGCGTGGTGAACTTTGTCGACGCGGTGTTGCTTCGTAATCAGTCCACTCGCAGCTTGCCCGCCGGAGAGCCGACGCTGCCAGCCGGCTCTGCGGCGGCCGGTGCAATAATTCGGCAGGCGCGAATTGCACGAAAAGAGGTTGGGGTGGCGACGGACGAGGCTGTGGCAAGGCCGGTCGTCGCAATTGACGAGCACGGTCTGCGAGCAAGAAGGCCCTCGCAGAGGGTCTCGTCGAAGCAAATGCGTCAAGCGGATGCCGCATTGACAGTCGACCGGGACTGGATAAGCACTTCGCGGCGAGCCCGAACAAGGGCCCGCCTTTAACGCATGGCGGAAAGACGTGGATTTGATGTTCAGTGCAAATCGCGGCAAACTCGCCGGCACCAATATCGGCACCCCGCGAAAACCGCCCGACGCAACGCCAAACCCCGCAAATGTTTACGCCATTCGCCAAGCACACTGGAAATGTGGTGCCGGGTAACCGGTTGCGGGTTCGACTCCCGTGCCCTCCGCTTCTGTAAGTCATTGCCACAGCCTGTCTAACGTCAAACGGGGTCGCCAGTTACGGCGACCCCGTTGCGTTTGGTGGTGGGGTTTCGGCGGTGCAAACTGGTGCAAACCGTGCCGCTCGGCGGCGAGTTCGATGGCACCATAGTGGGCACCTTTTCGAGAATCTCGGCACCGTGGGCGGCACCTCGAATGGGGGCCGCGCACGTCATAGCACGTTAAAGTCATCGCTGAGTCGCTCCAGGATTCTCAGTGCCTCCGCATTACCGGGGTGAAACTTTAGAACGTTGTCGGCTAGCGCTTTCGCGTGCTCGGCACACATTCGCGCCGCATGATCGTCGCCATCGGCTCGTGAGTCCTCCGCGAGTTCGATCAGCGTGTGAGCCCATCTAAGGAGAACGAATACGTTTCGCGGGTCGTCGCGATTCGCTTTGGCGAATTCCTCGCTTGCTTGGCCTTTGTTGCCAATGGCGAGGAATACCAAGGCTCTGAAGAGGTGAACTTGGCACCGGCCGTAACGATCCCTGGCTGTCGTCGGGTTTAGCCGTTGAAGTGTCTCCTTCGCCAAGTCTGAAGGATTTGCGAAGTCTCCCGTCGCTGCAAGAAGAAGCGCATAGGCCCATACCACCTCTGCACTACCAGACTCTTCCGCGCCCAGCAAGTCAAATATCCGACGTGCCCCGTCGACATCCTTCGAGAGCACGTAGGCCACAGCAAGTTGAGTGCGAATCGCCACCAGTAATCGCCGATTCCGACGGCGCTTCCCAGATGCTATTGTCTCTCCGCTGTAGAGAACGTCGATTGCGTCTTCTGCTTGCCCAAGCTGAATCAAAGTCCGGCCAAGAAAAAAATGCGGCCATGCGTCCTTCCACCGTTCGCTAACCTCAATTAATTCTACCGCCCGCCGAAATGCCTTTAAGGCACCTTCATTGTCTCCCTCGCGTAATGCAATCTTTCCCTCCAATGTTGCCAGGTATGGGCTGTCATGTCCGGTATTCCGAACAAGGGCAACGCACTCGCTGGCTATGTCCGTTCGATGCACATGCAATGCGAGTCGGCCCACTTCGGTCACGATCCACTCGCGTTCCTTATCGGCTGAGTAAGCCTCCTTCGCCAGGGTCAGTGCGTCTTCCACCAGCCCCAGCCTCGCGTTTACTAAAGCGCCCAGTTGAAACACCTCCGGCGACTTCTCCGATACCAACAGGCGTTCAATCACGGGTTTCGCACGTTCGTACTCATGCAACTCCACCAAGTGCCGCACAGAGCCGAGCGTTCCGTCCACGAGGGAGGACAATGATGCACCGAGGTTAGGGTCGCCAGCAAGATTCGCGTGAAACTGAGACGCAATTGCAAAATCGAGTCCTGGCACATTTTCCGTTTCGCCAGCGATCTCTCTGAGCTCCTCGGCTGCGGCTTTGTGATACAAGATGTGTGTTGCAGCGTCACCTGCTGTTAAGTCTGCAAAGCCCCTGACCAAGTCCGGCAGTTTGACGAAATCCCTCCATCCGCGTTCGAGAACTCCTTCGCCGATGAGCGCGTTGATCTCGGCACTCACATTCCTTCTAAGTGCCTTGCTCAGCACCCTGCTCGGCATCGAGGTACGCGATTCGTTTAGCAGCGAGAGAATCGCTGATTCTGTATTCGTAAAGATCATGCCCTTGAGTATTCGTCGCACAATATCGGTATGCACGCCGCGACGCTGCTTGAGGTCTTCATGAACTGTGGCGAGTCCTTGTTGCACGATGTAGTCGGCGCACAGTACGATTGCACCCGGATGAAATCCGAGTAATTCAACAACCTCGGATCGCTGTTGGTCCGTGTAATTTCGCGGATCTACGCCCACGCGTCGCATATGCTGATCCAGGAGCAACTTCGCAAACTCTGCCGGTAGTCCCGATAAGTACATTCGCCGCAGGGCACCTTGGTCAGCAAGGTTTAGGTCAATCCGGGCGGTCGACGTCAGTATTAGCTTTCCCTTACGTTTACCTATTGCCTCGGCTATTTGTTCAAGCAACGTGGGCGTCACTGGATCTCGCCACTGACCGTGATCGCGAAGATTGTCCACGTCAGCGAGGACAACGATCGTGCCCGACGGAATGCGGGCCAGAAACTCGTCATTCTTAGCATTCAAGAAGGCTTGCGGCTCGCATATCACGTCATCAGGGAAACCGAAGATGCGCGCAAACACTGCGGCAATGTACGATGGGGTGGCGTCGTGCGAAAGCGTGATCGAATGCGTGTGCCTGTGACCGAGCTGCGCTAGCGCGATTGAGAGCAGTGTCGATTTTCCCACGTCATCCAGACCCGTGAGACAAAGAACTGTCTGTCGCGCGTGCTCAATAAACTGGCGCACTTCGCGCGCCTCCGACTCGCGATCTAGCGTCGACTCGGCCGAGACCGTAATAGGCTGCGCAAACAAATCCAGTTGATCGGCGTCGATGCGAGACTTGCACTCACGGCGAAACCGCGCAACGCACGCGAGCGCTTCGGTGTCATCAGTATCAGAATCATCAGATAGTTGAGTAACACGAGCGACGCATAGCTCTGCCAATTCTCGCTGCAGGCCTTTCAGCGGAATCGCGCCGGGGATGATGCACGACTGCAAGAGACAATCCGCGAGTTCGTCCGTAAGGACTCCTTGTGCCGCAAGGTGCCTCGCGTGGGCAAGCGTTAACTGCGTGAGTCCCCGAGGAACGAATTCTTGTTGGGCTTGATCGAGTATGCTCGCCTGCACGACATTGTCACGTTTTGAGCGTGCGGAAAGCATACGCTGCGCGAGCGAGTAGGATCCAGACTTGTCTCCGTCGGAAACGACTGGCGCTAGGCTGACGAGCGACGTAGCCTTCGACGGGTTCGCGACGCCATGCTCAACAGCGAGGGCGTCAAGATCAACGTCGACGACAAGGATTGCATCCCCCTTGGGAAGACGACCGCTAATCGGAGGACTCCACCACCACAGTCCCATCATTCGGTCGTCGACGAGGGTATGCACGCCGGAACCACCAAAAGCTCCGTCGTTGCACACAATGACTGGGCGGCGAGTAGAGATGTTGGTACGCACGACAGGGTCAAATCCGCTGGGCGAATCGTGTCGAGCGACGACAACTACGGCATCGTATTGGTCAGTCGGTGAGACGACCCCTAGAGCTTCGGAGCAGACGAGCGGCAGCAACCTTAGGACGCGACCGCGTACTTCGACACACACCGGAGCAACTTTGTGAGGCGCGTGAAGAGTGCCAGTCGTGTCGGTATGTTCAAAGACAGACGGCGCCAGCTTCGGATGCAGGATCGTATTCTGTCGCGAAAGAACTGGGAGTACATGAAGTCCTTGCAATCGCTTCAGCGTGCGATGCGATGCGGGAAAGACTATGTTCAAGGCATCGTATTGCGCCCGAGTTCCGTCGACGAGACTTACCGTATGCGTGCCACCAAAGAGAACACAATCGTGTTCGATGGCGAATGCCCGTAAAGCATGTAGGTCCGCCAACGGCACGGAGCATTCTGGGAAAACGATGATCTCGGGAACCGGCTGCAGTGACGCCAGCCAGGCAAGCACTGAATCCAGTCGGCGGCTGTGCCATTCGGAATACCGGTGGGCACAGTCGCCTTGGACTCCCGCGACGTCAAGATTATACCGCGCCAGGTCGGCGAGCGTCGGTTTTCGCGGTTTCGGAGGAAACGGTTCGCGTATCAAATCGCGGTCGGAAAGGACCACAGATGGATGGCATTCCAGCTGACAAACTGCGGTACGAAACTGGCGTTGCATTTCTGATGATCGTGACTAGGGCAGTTTACTATCGGAGACACTCGCGGTCGGAGGCTCTCTTGAGGCTCATTCTGCTACTCGCGCCGATACGAAGCGGACAAGGGGTGTCGCTCCATTGAGAAATGAGGCCCTCGTTTCTGCCCGAAAACGAACACCGCAACGCACGGTACTCCTCATTAGAGGGATGCGACTTTTGCTTGTCAATCAGTCGTGTGGCAACCTCCTCACCGCCTCGACCAAATCGCCCATCTCCAGGTGCGTGTACCGATCCATCGTCAGCGTGATCGTCGAATGCCGGGCCAAGGCCTGGGCGACTTTGGGCGGCACGTTCGCCATTACCAGGTGCGTGATGAACCCGTGCCGCAGCGAATGAAAGTCGACGACCTGGCCAGCGGCGTCGACGTCGCGGAGAAAATCGCTCTGCTCCCGTCGCTTCCGTTCCACGGGCTTTTTGGCATCCTTCAACCACGCCGCCCGCGCCGCCGCCAGGTCGCGCTGCAGAATCTCGCCGGCCTTGCGATACCACTTACCGGGCCAGAGCCGTTCGTCGCCGCCACGGCGCTCCTTCTCGCGCGTCACCAAGTAGGTCCGCAGACGCCGGCACAAATCTTCTGCCAGCGGCAACACGTCCTTGCGGCGGTGCTTGGAATAGCACGCGTCGACCGTCACCGTTGGCGGGTCGGCGTCCAACGCGAACGACCGCGGCGTCAGGCTGGCGATCTCCTGCGCCCGCAGGCCCGTGAACGCGGCCAAGCGGTACACGATCGCCCGGTCGGCGCCGCGCATTCGGCCGAGGCGTTTGTTGCTGGCCTCGGCCGCCGCGATGAGCAGTTCCAACTCCTCCGGCGTCAGCACGCGGCGCTTCCGCCGCACGTCGGTCTCGGTGTTGAGCCGCTGTAGATGGGCCAACGGGTTGTGTCCGAACCGCCGCTCGCGAACCAGCCAATTGCAGAACGCCTTCGCCGCGACCAGGTAGTCGTTGCTGGTCGCCTTGCCGAAGACATTCGCATCTCGCTGGTGCCGCAACCAGTTGGCGACGCCCGACGCCGTGATCTGACCGATCGTCTTGGATCTGCATCCGGCCAACAAGGTCTTCAACCGGCCGATGGCGAGGGCAATGTACCGCGGCTCGTTGGCCTTTGCCTTCAAATACTTCTCGTAGTCGGCGACGTGCTGGGCGATCGGTTTCTTGCGATGCTCGTCGGTCGGCTCGATCAGACCGACCTTCTGGCGCTCGACGCGGCGCACGTATTCGGCCAGCATCGCCTGCGCCGCGGCCCGATCGACGGCCAGCGGCACGCGCTTCTCACGGTCGTCAACGTCGCGGAACCGGCCCCACCATTTCTTGCTCTTGCCCTTTACCCGCTCGCCCGTCGCTGGATCGCGGACGAACACAGGCTTTTTGTAGATGCTTGCCACGTGAATCTCTCTCTCGCTAGTGGTCGCGTCCGGAACCGCCCGGACTCGTGCGACACACTGAGCAGTGACGGGCCAAAGATGGCAAGCTGCGATCAGGCCCGTGCCGCGTCCCATTCGCGCTGCTTGGGGCAGCCCGCGGCGATCCAAGCGTTCAACTCGTCGCGCCGCCAGCGGAGCGTGCGCCCGATGCGAACGGGCCGCGGCACGCGGCCGTAAGAATGCCAAGTCCGCCAGGTGCGCAGCGAAACGGCGCACATCGCCGCCGCTTGCTCGGCGGTGACCAGCGGCGCGGCGTGATTGGGCATGCGAGCGAAGAAATTCGCGCTGCGTGAAGAGATCGTCCCCTACTTTTCTATTACCGATTCTGCGCGCCAGGCGGCCGCGAATCGCGCCCAAAATCGGCGAAAAACTCTTCGTCGCAACCGGCGACCGAAAAATTTTG
Source organism: Planctomycetota bacterium (assembly GCA_003576845.1). GTDB lineage: Bacteria > Planctomycetota > Planctomycetia > Pirellulales > PLA5 > PLA5. The sequence goes on along the minus strand of QEVJ01000092.1, from coordinate 5,145 downwards.
GGCGTACTGTCCAGGCGAACACTGTCTAACTTCTTGCGTCGCTTACGCTTGCGCAATTTCTTGCGCGCGGCCGTTTTCTACTTGCAATTTCGCATCGCGTTGGTAGCATTGCTAGCGGCTGGTGAATGAAGGTTCGATGACCTTCGCCAGTCGATTCCGGTGCCGGGATAACGGGCTCCGGGGAGTAGCGCGGCCAACCCCGATCGAAGGCCGCTCTACCAGCAAAGGGACTTTTCTAGCCGCGACTGCGAGATCGGTTATCTCTCGTCCGCCTTGATCGGCGGGCCGCAGTCGTTCCCCACGTGTTTGCTTTCCACGCGTCTGTCGCTGCGCGCTTTGCGTGGCCGTCGGACCTACGGTCCGCGCTGCGCGCATCGCCGACGCCTTTCCACAGGAGCTTTCCCATGATTGCGTTCGCCCATGCCCAACAACCGTCCGTCATCGATCGTCGCCGCCGGGACGCCGACCGCGTTCGTGAAGTCCGCGGCCGCATGTCCGCCGCATACTGCGCTATCTTCGGCCGGTTTATGCGGCAGGTGGTGGACGGACACGAAGTCCAGTTCATCGTTCACACCACGGAACGAGGCCGCGATGTCTGGCATCGCTGGACGATGGTCCCCTGCCGCCAGGACGAAGATGCCGTCTATGTCGCCGTGACGTTGGAGGAATCGTTTTCGGTCCTCAAACCGGGCGATGCGCAGATGGCATCGCTTTCCACCGACTGAGCCGTTCAACCTGTCGGGCGCCGCACGCGGACGGAAAGTGCGGTGCGGCCGGGACGCGGGCGGCAAGAGGCGGCCCGCTCTCGGCGCCTTTCGACACCATGTACCGCGAGGTTTATTCGTCATGCACCGTCATTACACGACCTTCGGCCAGCGAATTCGCACGCTGCGGATCGCCAAGGGCTACACGCTCCGCGAATTCGCCCGCTTGCTCGACGTGAGCCCGACTTATGTCTCCCAAATCGAACAGGACAAGTTCAACCCGCCGGCCGAAGAACGGATCGTTCGCATGTCCGCGTTGTTCGGCCTCGACGCCGACGAACTGTTGGCCCACGCCGGCCGTGTCGCCGACGATCTGCCGGCCATCATCCGCCGCGAACCGCGGGCCTTGGCCACCTTCCTGCGGACGGCCAACGGGCTGTCCGCCGATGCCATTACTCGCCTGACCCAACAAGCCCAAGACCTTCAACACGCGCGAGGCTCCAATGACCACGACGATCCGGGATGTTCCCTACCTGGACAAAAAACGGATTGAGTTCAATGCCCAGGTTTTGCTGGACGAATTTCAGCAGCGGCACCGCGTCCTGGATGGGCCCCCGGTACCGGTCGAAACGGTCCTCGAACTGCACCTCGGCCTGCACCTGGCGATCACCGACCTGCGGGCCGAGTTCGGCAGCGACGACGTGATCGGGGCGATCAATGTGAACACCAAGGAAGTGTTCGTCGACGAACATCTCGATCCGACGACGCACGGCGATCTGGAGGGCCGCTACCATTTCACGTTGGCCCACGAAATCGGCCACTGGCAGTTGCACCGTCGTTACGTCGGCCACTTCGCCGATGCGGCTGCACGGGGCAAGCGCCGCCGCCCCAAAGCGGCTTATCTCTGCCGGTCGGGCGACGCCAAGCTGCGGATCGAATGGCAGGCCGACTATTTCGCCGCCTGCCTCCTGATGCCGCGGCCGCTTGTGTACCGCGCCTGGAAGAGGAAGTTCGGCGCCAATCCGCTCACGGAGTGGCATTTGGCGGAAAAACGCGAGGAATTGCTGCAGAGCGAAATCGCGCGACGGGCGATGACGCCGACCGACGCCGCGGAGGAAGCGATCCTCGTGTGGGAAGGCGCGATCCTGCCGCTGGCCGAACAGTTTCGCGTGTCGCCGATTGCGATGCGAATCCGTCTAGAGGAGCTGAAGCTGCTGGTGCGGTGACCCCGCGCCAGTCTTTTTTTATCGTTTGCGTACAGCGCGTACTTCACATTACAGGCCGTTCAATGGAGGGCACCATGAAACGCGAACCGACCGCGACCGCGAGCCGGCCGCGTCCCTTGCGGAAAGGCGACTTGACCGAGGCTCAGCGACAGTTGGTCGAGCAATTCCAGCGGATCGACTTCGGCGGCATCCGCAATTTACATGTTGTCGATGGCCAGCCGGTGTTTGCCGCCGACACGCGGATCGTCCGCCATCGCGTCCTCGGCGGCCGCCCGACAGCGCGCCCCGAGCGGATTACAAGAGACTTCGTGCTCAAGGCGGCGGTTGTCGACTTTCTCGAGTACCTCGCGCGCATGAAGCAGGGCAAGATTATGCACCTCGACATTCGTCACGGACTCCCCTTGCAGTTTGAAACGGAGGAAGCCGTGGGCTGAACCGCCGCTCTCGCGCGGCAATTTCCAAAAAAATCGCGGTTGCGCGGCCGTTCTTCGCGCAAAGCGCGTAGTAATAAAGTAGAGACGCAACGGTCTCGAAAACACAACCTGATTCAGTAATACGGCTCCAGACAGAAGGCCAACCACAAAAGTGGACGCCCCTGTGGGTGCCGCCGGAAACGGCGATCCCGCGCGTGCGCTTTGTGGTTTTTTTGTGCGCCGTGCGGGAGCAATCACCTCCTCACGCACGGAGTACGAACCGATGACTGCGATCGATCTGGGACGCGAACTCTCGACCGGTCCCCTGGCCAACCACATCCGCCGCAAGGCAACGCAACTGGCCTACCGCCGCGAGTTCGGCGACATGGGCCGCGACGACATCGAACAGGAAATCCGCCTCTACATCCTCGCCAAAGCCGACAAGTACGACCCGGCCAGCGGCTGCTGGGAGGCGTTCGCGCGGGGGCTTGTGAAACGCTTCGTGGCGACGCTCGTCCGCCGCCAGAGTGCGGCGAAGGGCGGCCGCCTGATTCCGCACGCTTCGCTCAACGCCGATGTGCAAACCGACGAAGGCCCGATCGAAGCAGCGCGGCTGGTCGGGCAATGGCATCGGGACGCGGTGCGGGGCCTGGAACGTCTCAGCCTGGAAGAACAGCGTCTGCTCGCCGCGGACGTCGACGCCGTCATCGCGTCGTTGACTCCGGAAGATCGCGACCTGTGCGAACGACTCAAGGCGCAATCGCTCACCGATGCGGCACGCGACCTCGGCATTTCGCGGACCACGCTACGACGCAGGTTGACCGATCTTCGCGAGCGGTTCGCCGCCGCCGGATTGGAACTCGAACCCGCCCATCACCAGCCCGGTTCCATCAGCCAGGAAGAAGGGAATCCACCCATGCCCGCGTGCTCGACGCCGACGGGGAATGACGCGGCACCCGCCGCGGAGGACTTTCTGATTCACGAGCCGGCCGAGGCATACCACGCCAAGTCGGGTCACTACTTGTCGAGCCACCTGTTGGCCGACTTTCGCAAGTGCCCGTTGCTCTATCACCGCAAGGTTTCGGGGCTCGTGGCCGAGAACCAGGAGCGGCCGGCGTACCTGATCGGCCGCGCGGCGCACGCGCTGATTCTCGAAGGCCAACAAGCGTTCGACGACCAGTTCGTCGTCGGAGGCCCGATTAACCCGAAGACCGGTTTCCCGTTCGGCCCGAACACCAAGGCCTTCGGGGATTGGCAACGGGCGCATGGCAAGACGATCCTCACCGATGAGCAGCATCTCACCGTCGTGCGGATGGCGGATGCCGTACGAGAACACGCCCGCGCCGCGGACTTGCTGCGCGAAGGCGAAGCCGAAGGCGTGGTCCGCGCCGAGCACTGCCACCATCCGTGCCAGATTCGCATGGACTGGTTCGACGCCCACCAGGGGATCGTCGATCTCAAGACGTGCGACGACCTGACCTGGTTCGAGGCCGACGCGCGGCGCTACGGCTACGCGCACCAACTGGCTTTCTACCGCGCCGTGCTGGCGCAAGTGATCGGCCTGTGGATGCCGGTCCACCTCATCGCGGTCGAGAAACGCGAGCCGTATCGCTGCGGCGTATGGCGCGTGGAACCGCAAACGCTGGCGATCGCCCAGCAGGAGAACGAAGCGGCGATCGGCCGGCTCCAGCGGTGCCAGCTGGCGGGCCACTGGCCGACCGGCTACGAGGAACCGCGTCTCTTCGACGCGGCGTGAGTTCGGCGACGGGCGGTTGGTGAGGCGGGTCACACCCACGGCTAACGCGACCGAATCGGCCGCCTTCCGCCCGTTGCCCTCTTTTCTTCACGTTGACCAATCACCTTACAAGGGAGATCGATATGGGACTGCTTGAAACGATCCGGGCGGGACGTAAACGCCGGCCGCGGCGGGCGCTCGTGTACGGCGTCCAGGGTGTCGGCAAAAGCTCGTTCGCCGCCAGTAGTGCCAAGCCGATCTTCATCCAGACCGAGGACGGACTGGCGAACATCGAGTGCGACCGCCTACCGCTGGCCAAGTCGACCAAGGACGTGCTCGACGCCATCGCGGCGCTCTACGGGGAAGACCACGGCTACCGCACGGTCGTCGTCGATTCGCTCGACTGGCTCGAACGGATGATCTGGGACGACGTGTGCGGCGAGTTCGGCGTGAAGTACCTGGAGAAGGCCGACGGTGGGTATGGCAAAGGCTACACGTACACGCTGCCGCGGTGGCGAACCTTTCTTGACGGTCTCGATGCGCTGCGTGAACACCGCGGCATGGCGGTGATTCTGATCGCCCACGCCCGCGCCGAGAAATTCCAGACGCCTGAAAACACGGCCCACGACCGATTCGCGCCGCGGCTGCACAAGCTGGCTTCGGCGCTGGTTCAGGAGTGGGCCGACGAGGTGTTCTTCGCCACGTATTCGGCGATTAGCGACCCGGCTCGCGTGAAAACCGATGCAGTGCCGGAGCGCGTGATGCGGACCAGCGAAGGCCCGACGCACGTCGCCAAGAACCGCCTCGGCATGCCGGCCGAACTGCCGCTGGAATGGGCGGCTTACGACTACTACGTGCAGCAAGCGTATCCAACCACGTCATCCTCGAGCAAGGGAGCAGAACCCAATGGCTAGCCTGAACTTCAACGCCAACGAGGTCGAACCGGCCAGCGACTTCGAGCCGATACCGGCCGGCAAGTACCTGGCGATGATCACCGACTCAGAAATGAAGCCGACCAAGAACGGCACCGGGCATTACTTGCAGCTGACGTTCCAGATCCTCGACGG
>QEVJ01000091.1 GCA_003576845.1 Planctomycetota bacterium | reverse complement strand
ACGTCAGCCACCTCAAATCCTGCATCCCAGAAACGTGACCCAGAACCCTACCAACAAACAACTTCCAACAATCCCCCGCGCCAAAGTGGCGCTGTCCAAATAGTAAGTGGTGAATTGCGAATTGTGAATGGATTCGCCGCTGCGGGAAAACATTCACCATTCGCAATTCACCGTTTTCCATTCACAATTCTTTCCCGAATCTCCGGTCGGCCTCACTTCGTTCCTTCCACCCTACGCCTCGTCCCGGCGCGACCGGCGTCGCCAGGCGGCGTCTTCCGAGTCGATCGTCGCTGCGGCTTCGCGTTCCTTGGGCATCGGTGCATCGTGTTCGGAATCGCCGGGAGCACTTGCCGGCGGTGGGAGCAATTCCTCGACTCTTTCCTCCGGCGGACGCGGCGCATCGCTGTTGTCGCCCGCTTCGCTCGCAGGGCCCAAGTCTTCCGGCGGAAAATAATCCTCGCCCAACAGCGCCGCGAGGTTGTACTCCTCCGGCTCGATCCACATGCCATTACGATCGACTTGCATCACGCCCAGATCGAGATCCAACCCCATGCGGAGCACGCGGTAGTTGAGCCACACGCTGAGAAAATCGTTCTGCACTTGCGTAAGGTCGGCCAGCGCGGTCACTAAGTCGCGGCCCAAGTCGCCCGACTGCGAACCGGCCGCCGCCGCCGACGGCGTGCCCACCGGGCCTTCGACGTTCGGGCGAATCGGCGCGAGCAACTGCTTGCGCGCAAGGTCGACTTGCGTGAGCGCGGTGTGGACCGCACTTCGGCGCAGCTCGAAGTTCACCTGGTTCAATTCGATCGTCCGCAGCGTGCCGCGAAGGCTCTGGTTCACGCGGTCGACGAACGTGTAGTACGATCGCCGCGCCTGGTTGTATTCGATGAGCGCCTGCCGATAGTTGTTGCGCTCGGCCATCCGCGTCAGTGGCGCATCGAACCGAACGCCGGCCCGAAGACGTCCCGTCGCCGCGTCGAACTTGACGGGATTGCTACCGATCGTGCCCATGTCGCCGCTAAACACGATGTCCAGATCGCTCTCCAGGTTGTCGGCGTTGAAGTGGATCAGTCGCCACGAGTCGACCAGCGCCGCGCGAGCGTTCATCCAGTCGTACCGATACTTGCTCGCCACGCCGAGCGCGTTGTCCGCGTCGATATTCACGGGCGGAAGCACGATCGATTCGAGCCGTGCTTTCGCTTCGACGATCCACATTTCCGCGATGTCGTCGGAAAGCTGGCGGACGAGCTCGCTGGTTACGTCGAATTGTCTCTTGCGGTCGGCGGTAAGCCGGAGTTTGTCGCCCATCGCGTCCGGCGCCAGGCCGGCCAGTTCCTGCCGCCGGGCGGCGAGTTGCTCCTCGACGAACTTGCTCTGGGCCAGTAGCTTCTCGCGCGTGCCTTCGAAGCTCCGCTCCATGTCGGCGAAGCGAGCTTTCAGACGATTGACTTCCGTGTCGAACCGTTCGACGCTGAGCGTCTGCGTTTCGACCAGGTCGGGTCGGTCGGCGAACCGTTCTTCGAGCCGACCGAGCCAGGCGCGGCGCTCGTCCGCGTTGTCGAGCAGCTCTTGCAGGTCGCCGCGGACGCCGGCCAGTTTGTCCGCCGCCGCCGCGTGGCGTTCCAGCGTTTCGGCCAGCGCTTTTTGGCTGCGCTCGAGTTCCGCGACATACTTCTCTACGCCGGTGCGATAGGTCGCTTCTTCGGTCGGCGGCGGCTGCAAGTCGATCAGCACGTGGTCGCCCGCCGATTGGAGTTGCGTGAGCGAGTCGTCGATCAGGTTGAATCCGTCGAGCAGATTGTCCTTGACCTGCACCGGCAAGTCGGGTGGCATGCCGAGCGTGATCTTGTAGTTGTCGAGCTGCGCCTGGTAGTCGTTCTCCGCAGTGAGGAGGCGGCTACTCGCGTTGTGCAGCGCCTGGCGGGCGAGCTCGACCTGGAACTGGGCGCGAATCGCCTCGGGCGTGCGCGGGCGGGGCGACTTGGCTTGCATTTCGAGACGTTCGAGACTGTCGCGCAAGGCCGCCACATTGTCGCGGAGATTCTTGATCTCTTGCTGCGTTTGCAACAGGCCGAGATACCCGCCGGCCCGTGCCGCGCCGGCGCCGCCCGCGATGCCGCCGCCGTCGTTGCCTCCGCCGAAGCCTGCATTCCCTACGCGACCAAATCCGCCGCCGCCGACGCCGGTAAAACCTTCCAGACCGCTGCCGCCGAAGAATCCGCCGCGACGCGACGGACCTTGGCCGGCGTTTCGGCCGGTGACGATGTCGGTCGAGAACGCCTGGCGATAGCGCTCCATCTGGCGAACGTTGGCCAGCAGCGTGCGTTCCGAAATCGTGAGCCGCTCCATGACCACGTCTCGGCCGGCGCCCCGCAACAGCGGTTGCACCAGCGAGAAGTCGAGGAGCGAATTGTACGTCGTCGTGTCCGGTCCGGAGAATTGCCAGACAATCGAGTTGGCCAGCCCCACGACGAGCTCGCCGCCCGTCGTGAGGAGCTTGCGCATCTGAACGTCGGTTCCCGCGGGAAACGTGGCGAGTTCCAGCGTGCTCGACGAATCGCCACTGCGCAAGGGACCGTCGGCGGTGTAGGTGGCCGAATAGCCGCCGAAAAACTGCACGTCGAAACGGAACCGCTCGAACGTCACATCGAGAGCCGAGAGATACAGGTCTTCCAGTTCGGTCTGATATTGCGGCGAATTGAGCAGGGCAAGCTTCACGCTGTCCGCCATGTTCAGCACGATCACCCCGTTCTCGTCGCGCTCGAGATAGTCGAGCCACGCGGGGTTCTCGACGTAGGGCGTATCGCCGTGTGCGTGCCAGCAGGGAAAGCCTTTCTTGCCGTCGACGCAGTGCATCAGCTTGTGCGAATCCGGATCGTCGGGCGGCATCGGCTCGCAATCGGGATTGTTCGGGTTCGCCATGCGGGAACGCGGATCCGGATCGACGGAGAAATCGACGAGCGGCCAGCGTGGATCGCCGCCGACTTTGCGAACGAGGCGGTAAACGTCGTCGTCGGCCTGGCGACGATAGTAGCCGGGCGAACAACCAGCGAACGCCGCCACGCTCGAAGCGAGAAGCACCGCAATGACCGGCAGCCGATGCGATTCGCGCGGTTTCATCGGCCAACCTCCTCGCTCGACGAGCGCGAAGGCACACGCGTGCCAGGCACGGCGACGTTGGTCGCGGGATCGCACGCCGCATGAAGGCGGGGAAACGCATCGCCGTCTGAACGTGGCGAACCTTCGACTGTGGATGCGAATTCGGCAAGGCTCGCGGTCAACTCGCGCGTTCGGCACTCGCCGATCCCGAAATCGAGGCGGTGGGCGAGGCGGCCAAGGTCATCCGCCGCGGACGCGACCAACTCTCGCCCCTTGACGGTGAGCGACCAATGCTGCCGGCGGCGGTCGTCCGTTGCTCGGCGCGGTTCGAGCAGCCCGCGGCTACGCAGTTGTTCGACCAGAGCACTCGCTTGGGCGGGCGAAACGCCGATTTGGGCGGCAAGCCGCGATTGGCCGACGCCGTCCGCGGCGGAGCCGCAGGCCCAAAGCACGGTAAGCTGAGTCGTCGTCAGTTCGCGCCGGGCGGCAAGTTGCTCGATCGCGCCACGGAGAGCTCGGGAGCAGCCTTCGACGGCGTGGACGAGCGCAATCAGCCGGCACGCCGCTTCGTGGGCGGACCCGGGGTGTTCGGCGCTGGCAACAGGATTCGGCGACATGCGGCGGCAATACTCGCCTGGAGTTATGGCGAACCGTTTAATGGGCCAAACGATTCGGCGGTGAACATTTTCGGGCGTGGACCGTTCGGACTTGAACGATTGTGCCGGTCGTGCGGCCCCAAGACGCTCAACAGCGAACCCCGTGGCGAGTCGCAACGCCATGCTGCGTAATGACTTGCGCCGCACCAAAACCATGCGGCGAAACTTGACAGTCCACCGGAGCGTGTCTATCATCGACTCTTAGGCAGTTTGCGCAGCTTAACAGCGTTGCGCCCCATCTTTGCGCCGGAACAAACATGGATAGTCCCATCCTTTGGCAGGCTCTCTTGGGCCTGTTCGCGATCGCCGCCATCGTGTTTTGCGTCCTCGGAGCGCAAGTCTGGCGCGTGCCGACCGTCCTGACTGTGGTCGGCGTGTTCCTGGGCGCGGTGACGTTCTTCATCCTCGCAGCAATGACGCTCAAGACACATGCGTCGTGGCGGACGGCCTACAACAAGAAACAGCAGGAACTCGCCGACGCGGAGGCGGAACACACGAAGCTGCTGCTCGGCGATCGCGAGGCCGCGGCGGCCGGTTCCGATTCCGCTCCGAGCGACAAAACGGGTGACGAGAGTGGCGATGCCGCAGAAGGCGACGCCGTGCCGACCGATGAGCTTGCCGCCACGAGCGCCGACAACGAGCTGCTCGCGATGGGCAACCGTCAGCTTCGCTATGAACTCGGAGCGGTTCGCGAGGACCGCGGCAAAACGTGGTACGGCACGGGCACACTCGCGCTGCCGAATGCGGAAGTCAACATCACCGCGCCCGGCCCGGTTCAGATCGTGCCGAACATGCCGCTGTACATTTTCGAGGCTAAGGAGGGTGGCAGCTTCGTCGGCGAATTCAAGGTGACTTCCGTCGATGGCAGTTCGGTCAAGCTCGCGCTGACCGAAACGCTCGCCCCCGACCAGCAGCAAGCCCTCGCCGCCAAGGCCGGCGACTGGATCGTCCGCAGCATCATGCCGGTCGATTCGCACGAAGCGTTTCGCGGACTTTCCAAGGACGAACTTACCATGCTGATTCCTCAGGCCGCGACGGGCTTGGATGCGGCCGCATACAGCGCGCTCCTCGAAGAGTACCTGCGCGACGGCACGCCCGCCAAGCCGGGCGATCCGGCCGACCGCGTCTTCAAAACGGTGAAGATTACCAAGGAAACCACGCTCGAATTCACGGACGCCAAAGGCGAAAAGTTCACGCAGACCCTGCATAGCGGCGACGACGAGCATCCCGCGACGATCCTCGTCAACAGCGAAAAGGCCCAAGAACTCGTCGCCCAGCACGAGGCCGAGATCGTCGACAACACGGGCATTTACGTCCGTCCGCTGCGGAATTACGAGAACACGCGGCGGGTGCTCAACGTGCGGTTGTTCGAGCTGGCCGACCGCAGCACGCAGGTGAAGGCCCAGACGGCCCGCGTCGACGCGGCGATCAAGGACGCCAACGAAGTCCGCTTGGTCTCGCTCATGAAGGAAGAGACGGGCCTCAAGGCGGACCTCGAAAAGATGAAACGCGACCGCGACGTGGTGAAAAAGTATCTCGACGACCTCACCGCGCAACAGGCCCAGCTTCACGCCGACTTCAAGAAGCATTACGGCGAGAGCATCCGCCTGGCCGCGGAGCTGACGAAGCTGCAAGTCGATCTAGCCAAGAAGATCGACGCCCAAGCAGCGACGAAGGGTGGGGCAAGCATTGTGCCCGTGGCGCAATAGCCCCATCGTAGGTCAGGCACTCTGTGCCTGACGAATCCGCCCGCCGGCCAAAACGCCGCGCGAGCAACGTCGCCTCACCCGCGCGACGTTTGCTACAATGGCCGTTGCAGGGTCTCTTGAAACCAACGGCCAATGGGCGAGCCGAGAGGAATTGCAATGTCCACCGTCAATCACGCCGCGGACGTGAACTCGTGGGACGCCGGGCCGGTTTCCATTGCGCCGCCGCGGATGAGTGAGGACCAATTCGAAGCATGGATTCTCGCGAGTGAGGGCCTGCACGCCGAATGGGTCAATGGAGTCGTCCACATGATGCCGCCCGTCAGCTTAGAGCACACGGATATTAACGGCTGGCTGATTCGTCTCATGGGCGATTTCATCGAAGGAAAGAACCTGGGCGGCATGGTAGCTTTCGATTACATGATTCGCTTGTGCGGTGGGAAGACGCGGCGCGTGCCGGATATCATCTATGTCGCGGCAGCCCGCCGGTCGCTGATGCAGCGAACCTATCTCGAAGGCCCGCCCGACTTGGCCGTCGAGATCGTATCGCACGACAGCCAGTCGCGCGACTGGCGCGAAAAGTATCTGGAATACGAAGTGAGCGGCGTGCGCGAATACTGGATCGTCGACCCGTTTTCGCAGCGGACGGAAGCGAACGCGCTCGGCGCGGACGGCAAATACGCCCGCATCGGGGAAGTCGACGGCAAACTCCCGTCGACAGTGCTGCCGGGCTTCTACCTCCGCAACGAATGGCTCTGGTCGAACCCGCGACCGACGGTGCGGAGTCTGTTGGCCGAATTGGGAATCGTCTAGCATCCGGTTGGTTGGCGGTACAACTCACTTCGCCAACCGCATCCCCGCCGTGCCGGCACGATACAACTCCGCAATCTCGTCCTCGCCCAGTGCCCGCGCAAAAATCGCCAACTCGTCGATCGCCCCCACAAACCCGCGGTCATTGGCATACGTCCCGCGGCCGATTGATAGTGGCCACGGCGAATGGACGATCGGCCGGGCAAGCGGCTTGCGGGCCACCAACTTGCCGTCGAGAAAGAGCCGAATCTCCTTCGCGTCATAACTGCCGGCCGCGTGCTGCCACACGCCGATTTTCGGCGGCGAGGGCGAAACGACCGAGTTCCAATCGTGGTTGCCCACCGTAAAGTCGACGTGCGAGTTCTTGAACGTTCGCAGCACGAACCCGCGGGCCGGGCCGCGCCAATCGTCTTTGCTCGCGATATCGCCGGGTCCATCGACGCTGGGCATCGGCTTGATCCACGCACAAACCGTCAACTCGGCGGGCGTCTTGAGCAGCGGCGGGCTGCCGGCGTCGCCGAATTGCGAAGCAGTCTCGAACAGCAGGGCTTTCCCCGCGCGGCCGTCCGTGGGTTTCGCTCCGTGAAACGCGACGCTGGTCCGCTTGCCGCTCCTGTCCGTGGCGACCAACTGTGCACCGCGCGTCGAGAACGTGTCCGACTCGAACGTCAGCACCAGCGCCGCGTCGTCGGGCAGATCGCCGAGGGCTGCCTCTGCGAGCCGCTTCTCGATCCGCAGTTTTTCGAGTCCGCCGGTCAGCGCGTCGTTCGCGCGCACGTACCAAGACAGCGCCCGCGTGCGAATCGGCTGTTGTTCCGCCGGTTCGAGCGCGTCGGCCACGGCCCACCAGCCGTCGCCCGCGGCGACGAGATCGGCTGGCGTAGGCGAACGGCTCAACTCGATCGCGGCCAGCTTCTTGAGCGCTTCGTCGTCGCCGAGCGCGAGATACGCCAAGCCGCGTTCCCAGTCGCCCTTTACGAAGCAATGATACTTTCCGACGAGCGAGCAAGCCGCCGCGTCGTTCGGGCTCTCGGCGAGCGTCGCCAGCGCCGCCTTCACGTCGGGCCAATGCTCTTGCGCCGCAGCGATCTCATCACTCAGCGCAACCGCTCGTTTCGACGCCGACGGCAAGCGGGCGTTGCGTGCGGCATCGACGAGCGCCGCCGCGAGCGTCGTCGCGAGTTCCAAGCGGTCGCCCGCGTATGCCTCGCGCGTCGCCGCGTGCAGCCGCTCTGCGAGCGCCGCCCTGGCGAGCGTCGGCACGCCGCCCTTCGCGGTCGCGAGCAGCGCTTCGGCCACCGCGTCGAGGCGGTCCGCTTCGTAGCGGAGGGCGATTTCTTCCGCCGCCGCTTGGGCCGTGTCGCTGTCGCCGGCCTTTGCGGCTTGCTCGATGGCCAGCTTCAGCGTCGCATACCGCCCGAGCGGATCGTTCTCCGTATCGCGGGCCAACGCGAGCAACTCCCGGCCGAACGCGGTTACGTCGCGGGGCTGCGTTTGGGCGAACTGCTTGCGAAACAGCGCCCGAATCGCGTCCTCCTTGGCGGCAAGTGCCGCGGCGTCGGGCAGCGGCAAGCGACTGCCGGCCAGCGGCGCGTCGGCGGAACGGCCGGCGCCGGGACTGTTCGCGGCGCCGTCGAGCAACGACTCGAACGAAGCGTCCGAATCTGCCGGGTCGGGCTCCTGCGGCGACGGGGCCGCGGGACTCGATTCGCCGGTGGGCGGCGGATTCGTGGAAGGTGTATCGGCGGGCGGCGTATTTGCCGGCGGATCGACCGGCCCTTCGAGCAACGCCTCGGGCAAGCCATCGCCAGCCGCCGGCGCGGTCGTCGACTGCGCTCCGCCGGGCGTCGCGGTCGGAGCGCCCTTATTCTCTGCCGTCGCCCGCTGCCCTGCCGCCGGTGAAACGTTCGCGGCGACCGGCGACGGGTGTGATTCCGCCCCGTCGCCGTCGGTTTCCTGCGAATTCATCGCGTTGGCAACGAACCAGCCCGCCAATGCCACGGCGGCGACGACGGCAATCGCGGCCACGAGCGGCGATCGCTTCGCGCGGCGACGCGGAAGCCCGCCGACGATGACCGGCGCGGGAAGCGAACTCGCAGTGCTGGCCGGCGCGGGCGCGGATACCGCGCGAACCGCGATCGCCTGCGGCGGCGGTGCGCTCGGCGGAGTGGGAGCCGCAGGAATGCACGCCGAACGCGGAGCGCACGCCGGCGGGGCGGCGCGGTACATTGCCGCCCGGAGCCGCGCGTCGTAATCCGCTTTCGCCTTCGCGTCGAGCAAACAGACCCGCGCCGCCGCGATTTCGTTGAGCAGACGCTGCGCGAGCACCGCCCGCTCGCCCGTCGAAAACGAACGCAAATGAGCCATCTGCCGATCCGCGGCGTGGTCGATCACGTCAGCGTTCGACTCGAACGCCCGCAAGCCGAGCAGGCGATAATGATTCGCCGGCTGCTCATCCGCCGGAATGCCGAGCCAGACGTAGTAGGGATCGAATGTATCGGCCATTGGATTATCCCCGCGAGGTCGCCGCGCGAGCGCCATCACGGCTGGTAGCTCTTCATGCGTTCGAGGCGTGGCTTGAGCAGTTCGGCGAGCGTTTCCGCGTCGTCGAAATAGACGCCGATGATCGTGACGTCGAAGATGTACTTGCCCGAGCGGGCGCGGAAGAGATTCCCGACCGTGCCGAACTCGTTTTCGATCAGGGCATGAGACGAGGCGTCGCCCCAGCGAAAGAGGTCGTCGCGGGGGACGACTTTTACGTTGCCGGCGATGGACATGCCGAGCTGCGTAAACGCGCCCAAAGTCGCGTAGGACGCTATGGCGTCGCTGGGATTGCGTTCGACGGTCACGGTACACGTGACGTACAATTCGAGATCGCCGCCGCGGTGCGATTCATACTCGTACTCGACGTCGTGGCTGCCGTCCAGGTAACGGACCTTCTTGATCGTGGCGGCCGCCGGATGGACTTCGAGAACCGGGAAGAACTCGACCACGTCCTCCGCTTTGAGCACGGCATTGCGGTCTTTCTCGGCGACTGGAAGTTCTTTGGCCGAGGCGACGAACAGCCAGCCGAGGAGCCCCAGCAGCGCAACGCCGCCGACGGGCACGCCGATGGCGAGCACGACGACCAACAGCCAGGTGCGGCGCCGCGGCTTGTCGCGGACCGGTTGCCTCGTCGCATGCCCGCGGGTGTCGATCGTCCAAGGCTGTGCGGCGCCCGGAATCAGGTCCGGTGGCGCTGCGGACGCTTGCGCGGCATCGGCAGCAACGAGGTCCGGCTCGACGATTTGAGCATCGACCGGCTCGTCGGCCAGTTCGTAAGCATCGCCGATGTTGGGACCTGGCGCGATCGGCGGCCAAACGCCGGCGGGCGGCATTTGCGGCGTCGCCGCGTCCTGGCTGGGCGGTTTGGGCGGTTCGGCGGAGAATCGAAGATCGTCAGCCATGCCCCGATTGTACCCACGGCGATACGGTCGCCCAACCCTCCGGGGGGCCAAGAAATCGCGCCCGCTGTTCATCCCGCCCCGCGGCGATAGGATAGCGAGTAAGCGGCTCGGGCAGCGAGCGGAAACTTGGAATCCCCTCCCCGACCCCCGACCCCTGATCCCCGACCCCCGTTCAATGACCAAACACATCTTCGTCACCGGCGGCGTCGTAAGCTCGCTAGGGAAAGGACTTACCAGCGCATCGATCGGCATGTTGCTCGAACAGCGCGGCCTGCGGGTGCGGATGCAGAAGTTCGACCCGTACATCAACGTCGACCCAGGGACGATGAGCCCGTATCAGCACGGCGAGGTCTACGTCCTCGACGACGGCAGCGAGACCGATCTCGACCTCGGCCATTACGAGCGGTTCACGAACAGCCCGCTCTCGCGCGACTCGAACTACACGACCGGGCAGATTTACCTCGCGGTCATCAACAAGGAACGCCGCGGCGAGTTTCTGGGCAAGACGGTTCAGGTGATTCCGCACATCACCAACGAAATCAAAGCCGCGGTCAAGAAACTCGCAGGGCCCGACGTCGACGTGGTGATTACCGAAATCGGCGGCACGGTCGGCGACATCGAAAGCCAGCCGTTCTTGGAAGCAATCCGCCAGTTCGCGCTCGATGTGGGCAAATCGAACTGCCTGTACATTCACCTGACGTTGATTCCGTATCTCAAAGCGGCCGGCGAGTTGAAAACAAAGCCGACGCAGCACTCCGTCGGCCAGTTGCGCGAGATCGGTATTCAGCCCGACGTGCTGATCTGCCGGACCGAGCGGTCGATCAGCCACGACGACCGCGAGAAGATCGCCCTGTTTTGCAATGTGCCCATCGAAGCGGTGATCGAAGAGAAGGACAAGGAGTTTTCGATTTACGAAGTTCCGCTTTCCTTGCGCGACAATCGGCTGGACGATTTCATCTGCGACCGGCTCAAGCTGCCGTCGACCAAGCCGGACCTCGACGATTGGCACAACCTGCTGCATCGGCTCCGCAATCCGAAGCACGAGATCGCGATCGCCGTGGTGGGCAAGTACGCCGAGCATCGCGACGCTTACAAGTCGATTTACGAAGCACTCGACCACGCCGGCATCGCCCACGAGGCGCAGATTCGCATCCAGCGGATCCAGAGCGAAGAGGTCGAACGCGAAGGGCCGGAAAAGCTGCTCGCCGGGTACGACGGGATTCTCGTGCCGGGCGGATTCGGCGAACGCGGCATCGAGGGAAAGATTCAGGCGATCAAGTTTGCCCGCGAACGCGAGATTCCGTTCTTCGGCATCTGCCTGGGGATGCAGTGCGCGGTGATCGAGTTTGCCCGCAACGAAGTTGGCCTCGCGGGCGCGCACAGCACCGAGTTCAACAAAGACACGCCGCATCCGGTAATTTGCCTGTTGGACGAACAGAAGACGATTACGGACAAGGGCGGGACGATGCGGCTCGGTGCGCAGAAAGCCGTGCTCGATCCGGCCAGCCGATCGGCGACGGCCTATCGTGCCGAGAACATCGAAGAGCGGCACCGCCACCGGTACGAGTTCAACAACGTCTATCGACAGCAGTTTCAGGCCCACGGGATGCTGTTTGCCGGCGTGAGTCCGGACCGGTCGCTCGTCGAGATCGTGGAGTTGCCCGAGCATCCGTGGTTCGTGGCGGTGCAGTTTCATCCCGAGTTCAAATCGAAGCCGATCGCGCCGCAACCGCTGTTCCACGGGTTCATTGGCGCGGCGATCGAACGGAAACAAGTCCGCGGCGAGCGGGCGGTCGAGGTCTCTTGAGTCATCTCGAAACACGGAGACCCAGCGCGGCCGGTGGCCGCAACCGAAAACGAGAATGGTTCGTTAAACGCAGAGGACGCGGAGGGCGCAGAGGTCGCGCAGAGTAGATTCCATGAGAACTCATCGACGCTTGGCGCCTCAGGAAGCTGCAAGGTACACGTCTCGCGACAAACCATCGCCGTCCCCTCTGCGTTTCCTCCGCGTCCTCTGCGTCCTCCGCGTTTAACGAACACGCCCAAATCTTCGCAAGTATGCAAGATTCTCCGCGTTTGTAGTACGGAGAGACGGAGGAAATGCGGAATGTAAATTGAAGAATGAAAAAATGTACCTACGGAATCGCACGCATTCTTCATTCTTCATTTTGCATTCTTCGTTTGCCTTCGCCGTGCTTCCGTGTCTCCGTGTTTCTTGTGTGTTCGCTACGTAGTGGAAGGCACTCGTGACGCTCGAGATCGAACAGAAATTTCGCGTTGCGGATCGAACGGCGCTGCGCGAGAAGCTCGTGGCGGCGGGAGCTCGGTTTTCGCCGCCCGTTTCGCAGGCCGACACCTACTTTGGCCATCCCGCGCGGGATTTCGCCGCGACGGACGAGGCGCTGCGGATTCGCTCGGTCGGCGCCGAGAATTTCATTACGTACAAAGGTCCGAAGCAGCAACATGCGGTTAAGACACGGCGCGAGGTGGAACTTCCGCTCGCTAGCAGCGCGGCGGCGGCCGAGCAGTTCGCCGAGTTGCTCACGCTGCTCGGATTTCGAGCCGTGGAGACCGTTCGCAAGCGGCGCGAGGAAGGTTCGCTAGCGTGGCAGGGCCGGACGGTCAATGTGGCGCTCGACACGGTCGATCGACTCGGCGAGTTTTGCGAAATCGAACTGTGCGTCGACGATGCCGAGACCGCCGCGGCGCAGCAACTCGTATTGTCGCTGGCGGCGCATCTCGGGCTTGAGGACATCGAACGGCGGAGTTATCTCGGGATGATTCTGGCGAACGAGGCTTAGGGATGCTTGCGGTTCAGGTTTTGCGTTTTCCGCCCGGCGAGGATTCGTAAACTCCCACGCCCATGACAGCTCTATCCCGGCTTCCGGAAATTGCCGAACTCGACGCCCCGTCGGCGCTGGTTCGCATTCCTCCGGACGTGAACGTTCCGCTCACGCCGCGGGTGCGGCGGCTCATCGACACGGCCGCGTTCCGGAGGCTCGCGCGGATCAGCCAACTGGGCTTGGTATCGCTCGTCTATCCGGCGGCGCTGCACACGCGGTTCGAGCATTCGCTGGGCGTGTATCGCCTCGCCCTGCGGTTCTTGCGGCGGCTGTCGTGCGATGGGCGATTCGCCGCGTTGATTCGCCGCGAAGATGCGGAGCTGCTGCTCTGCGCCGCGCTGTTGCACGACATCGGCCACTGGCCGTTCTGTCATCCGATCGAGGACATTCGCCTGCCCGGCGTGCCCGTTCACGAGCAGTTCGCGGAGCGGTTCATCGCCCAAGGCGAGGTTGCCGAGGTGCTGCAAAACGATTGGGGCATCGAGCCGGTCGCGGTCCTTTCGCTGCTCGACAATCCGGCCGCCGACGACCGTTCGCGAATCCTGTCCAGCATCCTGTCGGGGCCGATCGACATCGACAAGATGGACTATCTGTTTCGCGACAGCCTGCACTCCGGCGTGCCCTACGGCCGCAATTTCGATCAGGAACGGCTCATCGGCAGCTTGTGCCTGAACGAACCGGGCGACGCGCTGGCCATCAACGACAAAGGCAAGACCGCGGCCGAGTTGATGGTGTTTGCCCGCTACGTGATGTTTAGCGAAGTGTACTGGCACCATGCGGTTCGTTCGGCAACGGCGATGCTACAGCGCGCGTTCTATCGCGTGTACGCGCAACTGGATCTCGTTGCGTTGTTTCGGAAATCGGAAGCGGAGATGATCGACGCACTAGTCGCAGCGACCGCGAACACGAGCGCAGCGCCGCTCGTCGACGGGCTGTTCGGACCGCGGCGGCAGATTCATAAGCGGCTCGCCGAGTACAGCGTGTTTCAGGAGTCGGCCGTTTACGAGCGGCTCGCGCGGCGCGGCTATGTGTGGCTCGTGCGGTGCGCCGAAGAGCTAGCGGGGCGATTTGCGGCGGTGCTAGGCGAGCCGGTTTCGCCGGAAGATGTGCTTATCGACGCGCCGCCGGTCGGCCGCGAGATCGAGTTTCGCGTCGACGTGTTTTATGCGAAAGAGCGCCGCTATCGGCCGCTGGGAGACGTTTCGCCGGTGGTCCAGGCGCTTGCCCAGCGGCAGTTCGACGATTACGTGAAGCAGGTGCGCGTGTTCGTGCATCCGCGATTGCGCGAGGCGCTGCGGCGGCGAGAGGATCTGGCGGAACTCGTGCTGGGGGCGGCGGCGGACGTGGATGCGGCTTGATTTGAGGGCGCATTGACCCCGGTGTATTCGCCGGGGCTAAATACTCACGCCGCCTTTGCCGCGGAGTTGCGTTTGGGCGTCCAGCCGGCAGGCAACACCGCCAGGGCGATGCGGTCTTCGAGATTGGGCCGGAAGATCGTCAACAGCGCGATCGGCAAGTACCAGGCCATGTAGAGTCCGCCGCCGTGGGCGTGCCAGAACTGCGAGCCGAGCATCACCGCCGCCGAGCAACAAAGCAGCGTGCCCAAGTTCTTTTGAGCGGGCCAAAGGGCGAAGCCGCCGCACATCGCGATGAACGCGGCCAGCACTGGAATGCGATATTCGGGCGTCGTGAACCGCGGCGACCAGAAGCCTTCCGTCAACGCTTCCCACGGCAAGCGCCAGCCGAACATCCATTGGAGCTTGAGAGAGAATTCGTCCCAACCGTTCCATTCCAACGCGAGCGCGACGATCAGCACGGCGATCGCGATAACTACGCCCGAGAGGAAGCGAATCAAGCCGCGCCCACGTGCGTGCCGGCGACAAGGGGCCGACGGTAGGCGACGAGGGCCCACGTGAGCAGCGCGGCCGGCAAGGCGTGGTCGACGAAGCCCGTCATCCGCGCCGTATAGGGCAGCATCAAGTAGAGCGTGGCCGCGGCGATGCCCGTGCGGTAGTTGTCGAAATGCCGGTGCCCGATGAGGACGATGCCGACGACGATCGCGAGGTGCGAAAAGATGGCCGTCAGGCGAACGGTAGTTTGATCGACGAAGCTGCGGGCTTGGGCCTGTTCCTCGTCAGTTTCACCGCCGCCGGAGCGCATCATTCCGGCGATCGTCTGGGCGGGAATCCGCTGCAATTGAAACAGGATCGGATAGCCCGGGCCGTATCGTGCGAGCCGGTCTTCGCGCTGAGCTTCGGTGGGCGCGACGTCTTCGTCGCCCGGTTCGTGGAAGAACTGTTCCGCGCCCCGCGCGGCGGCGATGGCGACTGGGTCGTGCTTGCTGGTGAGCACATTCGCCATCAGGAACACGAACAGCGACACGCCGAGAAACGTCATTCCGCCGACGGTCAGATTCGGCTCCAAGAGCGGGCGGCGGACCATCGTCGGGTCCCAAAGCATCCTCACGAGCAGCAACCCGCCGGACACGAACAACCACACGAAGCCGGCGTGCTGAATGTACAGGTCGTCGATCGTCGGCAGGTCGTTCTCGCCGCTGACGTATTGCGACATCAGCAAGCCGGGCGCGAACGAAATCAACAGCAACAGGTCGAGATTCCGCAGGCTCCACAACCGGCTGAACTTGAAGAACAAGCCGATCATCAACAGCGACGAAACGTAGGCCCACGTCGCCGGGTTGATCGGGTGGTATTCGAGCAGGAGTTCGGGCATTCGTCGGACAAACCCTGGATTGTTCCGGCTGGAAGCGGGCATTCCGGCGCGGCGCGGATTTAGGCCAGTCCCCTCAGAGGAACTGGGCGCGAGCGACCGAAGCGACGATTGAGCATACGCCGATCGGGCCGATTTGCAACCACCTCGGCGATGGCGGCGCGGCATCGGTCTTGCGGTTCGATGCCGGCCGATGGCGGGGCGTCACACGTTACGCAAGCGAGCCAAGCAATTCGCCGCGCCATTTACGGCCAGGCATCAACTTCGCCGAGCAACCGCAACGGTTGGGCGAGCTTTGACGCCTCGCGCCGACGCGATCACGCCTCGCGCCCGAGCATTCGGTCGAGCGAGTCCGACGTTTGGTAGATGAGCGCCTCGGGGTAATGCCGGAACGGATGGAAGTATTCGAACGTGAGGAAGCCGCGATACTCGATCTCGTCGAGCGCTTCGAGCACGGCCGGCCAGTTCGTCGTCCCGTCGAGCAGCGTGCGAAAGGCGTCGATGTTGAAGGCATTGGCTTTGTCGAACTCTTTGAGGTGGATGTTCTTGATCCGCTTGCCCAAGAGTGGAATCCAGTGCTCCGGGAACTGATATTCCATGATGTTGCCCGTGTCGAAGTGAATCTTCACGAACGGGTTGTCGAACTGATCGACGAAGCGGTTCATCTCTTCCGGGCTGAACAAGAAGCCGTTGGCGAAAATGTTTTCCATGTTTAGATAGACGCCGGCCTTCTCCGCGGCGGGAATAAGCGAACGCACCGCTTCCGTCGCGCGGGCATGACACACGTCGTTCGCGACCGGTTCGATCGCCGGCGGCCAGGGCGGACCCTGCTTGGCCCATGGAATGTAAACCGCCCCCGGCACGACGAGCAGGTTTCCCGTCCCCAATGCCTTGGCGGCGGCGATCATCGTGGCGGCAAGCTCTAGCCCGCGCTTCCGTCGCCCGGCGTCGTTCGACGTGAGGGCGAACGGCCAGAACAGAAACGAGCAGACGCCGCTGATCTCGATGCCGATCTCGCGGGCCAGATCGCCGATTCGTTTGAGGTCGTCGGCGCTCGCTTCGGGCGAAATGTCGCCGTCGAGAGCAAAGTTCACCTCGACGCCGTCAAAGCCCGCGTCCTTGGCGATCTCAAAACACTTCTTGAGCGGCCACGCCTGTGGATAGGGAAACGCCCAGAGGTTGATCGACTTTTTCATGTCGTAGTGCTTGGGGGCCGGTCCTTCCGCGGATGCCGCGGCCGGTGTCGCCGCAGGCATCCGGGCAAGCCCCTGCGTCGCCAGGAATGTCGTTCCCAGCGTCGCCGTGTAGGCCAACAACTCGCGGCGGCCCAAGGGCGAGCCGCTGGCGGAGTTCGCACGATCTTGATTTGATGCCATGGAGAATCCCCGCGAATAGTTAACGTGCAATTGAGATCTGAATCAGGGCGATGAACCGCAAAGACGCAAAGGTATTCGCCATCGACGTTCTGAGACGGAATCATTGCGTCTTGGCGTCTTTGCGGTTCATCGCCTTCGCGGGATGGCCACAATTTCGGCCAACGCCCCGGCGCAGATTGTGAGCCTATTCTAATCCGGCTCGCTCGCCCGCGGCACGCGGGCCGATGGGCCTCCAGCGCGGGCCGCGTCGCGTTTGGCCGCTTCTTCGCGGAAGAACTTCAACTGGCGGGCGATCGCGCCGCCGTGAGGTTCGAGCTGATTCGCCCGGGCCTGGATGCGAATCGCGTTGTCGAGGTCTCCCTTGGCGTAATAGCAGCGGCCTAGCGTATCGAGCAGCCCGCCTTCGTTGTTGTCGAAGACATCGTTCGACTTGATCGAGTATTTGAGGGCCAGGTCGAAGTCGCCGAACGTGTTCGACACGAGCCAGGCGTACTCGTTGTACTTGATTGCCAATCGGCGCTCGCTGTCGGGATCGGCCGGCTCGGCTTCGCGCTCCGCGATCGCCAGTTCGAACGCTCGCGTAGCGTTTTCGATGAGCCGCCGCGTCTTCGTCCGCCGCGATTCGTCCTGCTCGGGAAGCCGAAACAGCGCGATCAGCACGTCGGCATCGAGCGGATCGAGTCCGGCCGCCTTGTCGAGGTGTTCGATCTGCTTGGCCCGGTCGCCTTGTTGGGCAGAGTGCATCGCGTAGCAATACTCCATGCCGGCGCGGATCCGTTTGGGCGTGAAGTAGCTGCCCTCGGCCAGTTCCAACTGTTCGCGCAAACCGGCGTTGGCGTCGATCGTCTTGACGACCGTTTCCCGTGCCTTGGCCGCGTCGAGATAGCGCTCCTGATCTTGCAGCATCGCGGCCAATTCCAGGCCGGAGCTAATCGCCAGGAGCGAAGCGGGCGGGCTATGCTCCATCGCATAGCGGAACTCGCGCTCCGCCCAGCGGAACATACCCATTTCTTCCAAGCGGTTGGCAACGAGGTTGTGCTCTTCGGGATCGTCGGGCGAGATCGCCAACGCGCGTTCGGCCGTTTTCTCGGCCTCGTCTTGCTTGCCGGCCGTGAGTTGGGCGCTCGCCAGGGCGTACATGAGCGCCGCGTCGCGATCGAATAGTGCGGCATGTCGCTTGGCCAGATCGTCGATGGCGTCCCAGGCCGATTCCTTAGTGAGCCAGGCGATGAACTCGACGAGCGGTTGCGTTTCGGCTCTCTGGAGCAGCACCATTTGAGCGATCGCGGCCTGGGCGTCGTCCTTGCGTCCGGCGGCGACGAGCATCGCGTACTGCCGCTTGCGCAGTCGAAACACCTGGCCGGCGTTCGCGTCGCGCGATTTCGCGGCCAATGCCGCGGTCTCCTCCGCAAGCAGCGCGTCCCACGCGGCAAGCGCTTTGTCCGGCTCGTCGAAGAACTGTTGGTAAGCCAGAAGCCAACGGGCGGCCGTTCGCTTGGACGTGCCCAGCGTCTGGCGAATCGTGGTCCGTTGCCGGGCGAGCGTTTCGCCCTCGGGCGGCGGCCGGTCGATGATCAACAGCGCGGCGGCCTTGGCAAGCACGGCCCGGTTCTCGTAGCGGACGATGCGACACAACGGGCCAGTGCCCACGTCGGACGGCATGAACGCGAACTCGTTGATCCGCTGGAGCCGCTTGGCCGCGTCGAGGGCGTCGTAGTTTCGCAGTGCTGCTCGGACATCGGCCGGATCGTCGTCGCGAATCCACGGGATGCGAATCGAGCGGAGCAGGTAGGTTGCCCGCCGCGAGACTTCGGCGTCGGCGATGGCCTCCGCCTCGGCGAGCGCGTCGAACGCGAGCGGTCCGAGCCTGGCGAGCTGGCGTTGGGCTTCGTCGCGCGTGTCGTAGTCGGCGTCGCCTAGTTCGCGAATCAGGCGGGCGATGTCGGCGGTTGCTTCCTCGGCAGGCTTGACCTGAAAAGGCGAGGCTTCGGGCGTCGCGGGCGTTTGGGCCAGCGCGGTCGTGCCCGCAACCGTTGCAAGCATGAACGCCGTGCACGCGGCAAGCAACGGCTTGAGATCGTGACTCGTGGACATCATTCGTCGCTCCGGCCGCAATACGCCCGAACGTGGCTCGGTCGGGAGACCGACCCCAACGGCGTTCCCACCGGCAATTCTAGCACGTTCGTCTCGTCCGACACACGTCGAGTGAACCCGCGAATCCGGCGACGGTCCGTCTATTCCTCGCGCAGCACGACGGCCGGGTCTTGCATGACCGCCGCGAGCGTCGGCAAATACGTCGCGAGGGCAGCGACGAGCGGCGCTCCCGCCACGGCTGCGACAAGGACCGTTGCCGGTGTTTCGACCGTATCGCCGGCAACGCCGTAGTTGGTCGCCGCCCACGCTTCCGCGCCCCAGAGTCCGATCGTCGCTCCGATTGCCCCGCCGAGAATGCCCAGCAACACCGCCTTGCCCAGAAACAAACCGGCGATCCAGGCCGATCCCTTGCCGAGCGCCCGCAGCAAGCCGATTTCGACGCGCCGGGCGGCGACGTTCGTCCAGGCGAGCACGCCGATCCAAATGGCGGTCACGAGCACGACGAGCGGCGTCACTGTGCCAACGAGCTTGGCGAGCGATCGTTCGCCCTGTTCGCGGGCGGCGGCGAGGCGAGCCGTTTCTTGATCGCGCGTTTTCTTCACGACGGCACGCTGCGCCGAACGTACGCCCGCCGCCGTGCCCGACTCGGTGACGTGTACGTCGGGCAGGACTTCGGCGACTTGCTCGGCGATCTCACCGATCCGATCGTCGGTCGTGCAGCGGCAACTAATGGCGAGAATCGCGTTGATCTTGCCCGGTTTGCCGAGGATTGCTTGGGCATCCTTGAGATTGACGGCGACCATCAAGTCGTCGTGCGTGTCGCGCTTATCGAGAACCTTGGCGACGCGGAACTTCTTGCCGAGCAAGTCGATTTCGTCGCCGACGTTGCGGCCGCGGCCAGCTTCGTGGCCGAGAATCGCCGTACCGGCGTCGATCTCGAACACGATCGGTTTCTTGTCGGCTTCATGCGGTTGCTCCGCCTCGGGCGAAAAGCCGATCAGCATCCGCTTGCGATTGTCGAGCGCGATCGGATGGAGCAGCGTGCCCGAGATGTGCGCGATCTTCGTGATCTTCGGCGATCCTGCGAGCCGCTCGACGTAGTCTTCGGGCATTTCGACGGCGGCGTAGTCGGCGAGCAAACTCGTCACGTCGGTGTCGCGATGCACGATCCGCACGTTGAAGCTCAGCCGCAGCATGATCTTGCGGGTTTCGTCGTCGAGCCGGGCAAGCTCGGCCTTCGTCGCCTTCTCGTGCGCGGCGAGCTCAACGCGCGTTTGCTCGGCATAGCCGGCCAGCAACGTCGGCCCGGCGACGAACAACCCGGCGGCGACGACGATCGCGAGCAGGGCAAGGAGCGAACCGCCCAGGCGATAGCGGATTTCGGACAGGAGGAGTTTGAGAGCCATGATGCTACGCGAGGACTGGCACGAGCCACGATCGAACCCCAGCGCGGCACGCACGGTGGTCGTCGTCGGTCACCCTTTAAGAATAGCGCAACACCCATGCCAGCGGCAAGCGTAGGCGTGACACATGGCGGACGTCGCGCTAGGGGCCGACGTTGTGAAATCGCTCTTCCGGCAACACGATCGACGTGATGCGCAGGCCGAACTTGTCGCCGACTTTGACGGCTTCGCCTTTGGCGACTTTCTGGTGGCCGACCATCAGGTCGAGCATTTCGTCGCACGACTTGTTGAACTGGATGATCTGGCCCGGACCGAGCCCGAGAATGTCGTCGGAGCGCTGGCGCTTGTGGGCCAACGCGACGCGGACGGTGAGGTCGATGCGGAGCAGGCTGCGGGCGTAAGCGGGCAGCGCGCCGAAGCGGTCTTCGCCGTCGAACACGGGGACGTACGAGGCTTCGTCTTGGGGCGGCGAGTCGGCGGTTGTTGCGGCGCCGTTGCCGGGCGCCTCGGCAGGCGCGTCGAACAGTTCGGTGGTCTTGCCAATCGGCCAGGCGACGTACAGCACGCCCTGTTTGTCGCCCACTTGGATCGCGAGCGGCACGTGCGCGAGCGGCCAGTTCGCGGCGCCGCGGGCAAGCGACTGCCCGACGTTCGCCACGCGACCGGCCTTTGAGTCGCTCGGCATGAGCGCCTCGGGCAGCAGCAACATCCCGAATTCCTGGGCCAGCGTCATCAGCCGGCTTTCGCCCGTCGGGTCGGGGTTCTTGTACCATTCGGGCAACAGGCCGGAGCCTTCGCTGAGAATGGCCACCGCCGATTGCTCGCCGACGATCATCGCGATAAGCAGCCCGGGGCCGTTCCAATCGGCCGGCACATCGCCTTCGGCGAACGTAGTCGCAGACCCAACTTCGACCGTGGCGGGCGCGTCGAGAACCCGGGAGAGCGCCTCGGCAATTTCCCCCGCGCCCTTCGTGCAGGCGGCGGCGACGACGTCGGCAGCGATATCGGGCGTGAGCTGGGACATTCGACCTGCGTCCATGCCAAAGCGCGCAGAAAGCTAAACTCGGCGCGCGGGGTCTGCCGCTCGTCAAATCGGCTCGTTAGCTGGGGAACTTGAGTCGAGCTTGCCGCTGTCGCGAAGGTCAGCTAACGGTTGCGCCGCCCGGCGCGAACGAAGAGCAATCCGCCCCACAGCGCCAGGAATGCTAGCACCGCGCCGGCGACGATCAGACCGCGGCCCGGGTTGTACCCGAAACGGACGCCGCCGAGATACGCGCCGACCGCGACCACGATTCCCCAAAGGACGAGCGCCAAGCAAATCGCGGGAAGCACCCACCGGACCGATTTCTTGTTTTCCGTCATAGAGATCGAAGTGTCGCTAACGAACGTTAGGATCGGCCGAAGAATTCGTTCCCGAGTTCTCTTCGACGGCGTGCCTGACAATAAGATGAGTCCCGACCCATCGCGAAATCACGAAAGTACGAAATCGCGAAATCTAGGAAGCACCATCGCAACTCGCGCGGGGGGCTCCGCACACGACGCCAAAACCACTCGTCCCGGTAATTCATTCGCGTTTTCACCTTTTCACGATTTCGCGATACGGCATTGTATCCCAACGCTGGCGGTTTGGGGTGAATTCTTGCTCGCCGTGCGCGTGGCAAGTAGACTTTATCGAAGGTTGGTAACCTGCGAAGATTCCAACGGCATTGCCAAACTGCCCACTGTCCACTGCCCACTCAACCGTTGCGAAGTTTGCATCCCGCCCGGTTTGGCGCTCGTCGTTGGCCAATGGCCCGGCGAGATCTGCCCCCGCCGTTCCCTTCCTGCCCGATTGTGTCTCGCCCGCTGCACCCCCAGAACTTCGGAGTCTTGCGATGATTCGCTTCGCTGCGATCGGTTTGCGCACATGGACCGCGAACCTCGTGTTGTTTTCGGCGTTGTTCGCCGCGGCATCGTATGGCAATGCCGCCGAACGTGCCAGCGTCGACCGAGCCAGCGTCGAATGGCCGCAGTGGCGGGGACCCAAGCGCGACGGCATTTCGACCGACACGGGCTTGCTCAAGGCTTGGCTGGACGGCGGGCCGAAGCTCGCGTGGAAAGCGACCGGCTTGGGCGAAGGATTCTCTTCGATTTCGATTTCGCACGGCCGCATCTTCACGATGGGCGACCGCGACGGCGAACAGTACGTCATCGCCCTGTCGCTCGACGAGAACGGCAAGGAGCTTTGGGCAACCAAAATTGGCAAGGGCGGCGGCGGGGACGGCTATCCCGGCCCACGATGCACGCCGACCGTCGACGGCGATCACCTTTACGCCATCGGAATCCACGGAGCGCTCGCGTGTCTTGAGGTCGATTCGGGCGATATCGTCTGGCAAAAGGACCTCAAAAAAGACTTCGGTGGCCGGATGATGTCGGGCTGGGGCTATAGCGAGTCGCCGCTGGTCGATGGCGAAAAGCTCGTGTGCACTCCCGGAGCGAAGGATGCGGCCGTGGTTGCGCTCGACAAGTCGAACGGCGACGTAATCTGGAAAGCGAGCGTCGGCGACCTCGGCGAGAAAGGCCGAGATGGCGCGGCGTATTCGTCGATCATCGTTTCGCACGGCGGCGGCGTGAAGCAGTACGTCCAGCTCATGGGCCGCGGGCTCGTGAGTTTCCGCGCCGACGACGGTGAGTTGCTGTGGAACTACAATCGCATCGCCAACGGTACGGCGAGCATTCCCACGCCGATCGTCGACGGCGACTATGTGTTCTCGTCCACCGGTTACGGCGCCGGCGCGGCGCTTGTCGAACTCAGTTCGGCCGGCGGCAACAACGTGGACGCGAAGGAAGTCTATTTTCTCGAAGCCAGGACGCTCCAAAACCATCACGGCGGGATGGTCCTCGTCGATGGATACTTGTACGGAGGCAACGGGCACAACCAGGGCTATCCCGTGTGCGTCGAATTCAAGACCGGCAAGATCGCCTGGAACCAGGGCCGCGGCGCGGGAACCGGTTCGGCCGCGATCGGGTACGCCGACGGGCACGTCTATTTCCGCTATCAGAACGGCGTCGTGGCGCTCGTGGAAGCAACGACCGAGGGCTACAAGCTCAAGGGCAAGTTCCAGATTCCCGACGTCAAGAACCCAAGTTGGCCGCACCCCGTGATTGTCGGCGGGAAGTTGTATCTGCGCGAGCAGGATGCGCTGTTGTGCTACGACGTGAGTGAATAAATGCCCTTGCGAGAACTGTAGGAGATGAATCCTTTCGCCGAAGACTGGCCAACCCATGCTTTCGGCGAAAGGATTCGCCTCCTACGGTTTCTTGTTGAGGGATCCGTTCTCAGTTCGGCGCCGTGCGCGATTCGATCTGCTCGGCGAGTCGAATCGCCTCTTCCTTTGTGCCGATTCGACCCTCGAGTTGTGCGTCGCGGACTTCTTCGAGCAGCGTCTTGAATTTCGGCCCGGGGCGAATCCCGTGCCGCTTCAGGTCGTCGCCGGTCAAGAGCGGCGGCGGATTGAGCGTCTCGGCGGGCCAGGCAAGCCGTTCGCGACAGAACGCGACCGCTGCCGCGTTGCCTTCGCCGGTTCCTGCACGCGCGGCGTGGAGGGCCACGAGTTCCGGCGCGTAGGGATGAATGAGCATCCGCTGCACCTTCGGCCAGGGAAGCGCCGCGACGGCGTCGAGGGTTGTGGCCTGTGCTACGAGGTATTGGGTACGCTCGACCTCATCGTTCGACAATCGCCAGCGGCGGCCGATGTCGACGACGTGGACATTCACGCCGAGTGCGAAGAGCAACGCCGCGAGCGCAAGAGGGAACGAGGGATCATCGACGGCGGCGACGAGCCGAATGGCTCTAGCGGCCACGGCCGAATCGGAATTGGCTGCGTTGCCGGCCTCGGGCAACAATACGGCGAGCAATCGCGATTCGGCGAGAAGCGAGACCGCTCGTTCGCGGCGCGGATCGGTGAGCATCCGCCGCAACTCGGCGGCGATCCGTTCGGCGCTGACGACGAGTATCTCGCTCGCCATTTGCTCGATGGCGGCGATCGTTGCCGGGTCGAGGGCGAAGTCGAACGCGGCCGCGATCCGCACGGCGCGCAGCATCCGGAGCTTGTCTTCGGCAAAGCGTTCCCGCGGCTCGCCGATCGCGCGGACGATGCCGCGCTTGAGATCTTCCTGCCCGCCGACGTAATCGAGCACGCGATCGTCGAGAGGATCGTAGAACAGGCCGTTGATCGTGAAGTCGCGGCGCTGGGCGTCCTCTTCGGCCGTGGTGAAGGCGACGGCGTCGGGCCGGCGGCCGTCGGAGTAGCTCACGTCGCGGCGGAATGTGGCGACCTCGACCGTGCCCGCCGGTTTCGGACCCGGCACCGCGATCACGCCGAACGCCGCCCCAACGGGAATCGTCTTGCGGCGTCCGAACACTTCGCGAACCTGCTCGGGCGTGGCGTTGGTGGCCACGTCGTAGTCTTTCGGCGCGAGTCCGAGCAACCGATCGCGCACGCACCCGCCGGCCCAAACCGCCTCGAATCCGGCGCCCCGCAACCGCCGCACCACGTCGACGGCGAACTCGCGTTGGGCGGCAGGGGAAAGCATGAGCGGACTTCGGCGATGGCGCGGAAAGAACGGCGCCGCGCTCGACAACGCGGCGTGAACCTCTGACCGCGACCATCTTAAGCAATCCGGCGCATCCGGGCGATGCCACTCACTCGGCCGGCGCGTCGCCGCGGCGATGACGGCAGGTAAATGCCAGCGAGACCAACGCCGCCGCGGCCAATGCCAGGGCGCTCGGCTCGGGGACGACGAAGAAGACGTTGTCCTGCAAGTTCGTAATGCCCGTGTTACGGCGAATGATGTCCGAAAGGCGCGTCGATTCGAGCAGGGCAATCTCGGCCGGGGTAAACTCCAAGTCGTTTGCAAACCAGAAGCGATCGCCGTCGCGGGCGCGGGCGAACTGGTCGGCCAGTGCCGCAGCGACGAGCGGTCCCACGCCGCTGCCGGCGACGTGATCCTCGGACAGTGCGCCGACCCACGGGTCGATGTCGTTGACGTCGCCGTAAACCGCCGCGAGGGCGGCCTGCAAGTTCGCGTCGCTCGTGATCTCGGCAAAACTCGCTACGGGCGAAAGTCCGTACGCGACGCGGACGGTGTTGTAATCCGGCAAGCCGTGATCGCGGCCGCGCTGAATGTTGAGCGCGGCTAGGTCGAATCCGCCGGGCATCGGTTCGCCGAACAGGAAATTGCGCACGTCGTCGACGACGAGTTGATCGACCTGCTGCTGGCACTGCGTCGCCAGCCCCTTGAGCAAGTATTCGAGTTCCGTGCCGCTGGCGATGTTCGTCGGCAAAAAGAACGCATCGCGAAGCGCGATTGGCCCGCCGGGCGCTTCGCTGCCGTCGTTCTGCACGCGAAGCAAGTTTGGCGGCAGCATCGTGTGTCCCACGCGGAACAGAGCGGTCGAAAACTCGGTCGCCACCGTCGCATCGATGTTCGGGTCGTAGGACGCGACGGCGCCGGGCGTCATCGTCCCCAGCAGCGCCGGCAAGAACTCGCCGTAAGTAATCGCCTGAATCTCGGCGCCGACGATCTTGCGGGCGCGCTGAAAGATTTCCTCGTCGGTCCAGGTCGGATTCGCGGCGGCGAGCTCGCCGGCGAGCCGATTGTGCTCGCGGACGAATAGCGTGTGCATCGCCGTGAGTCCGACCTGCTCGTTCGCGCGGATGTCGCCGGCGACGAAATACGACGCGGTCGCGGGATTTCCGCCCGTAGCGTTCTCGAGCCCCATCGCGTTGAGCGGAAGCAAATCGTCGCCGCTCGTCTTCATCAGCCCGCCGCTCATCGTGCGCAGCGCGAGCGCTCGGCTTTCGGACGATCCGTAGACCATCGACCCGTCGATGTAGGACGTGATCGCATTGACTTGCTGGCGCGGATTGCCGGGCGCCGTGCCGGTCGCCGAATCGTACGTCGAACGCTGGAACATCATCGTCTGCGTGCCGGTCGAGAGCGGGTCGAAGATCGGGTCCCCGGTCGGAATGGGAATGGGCAACGACTCGCTGGGCGACGCGGACGTCGTCAGGTCGAGATCGTGGTCGATGAACTGTCCCCATTGAAAGACGAAGCTGCTGAGCAATCGCGAATCGTCGATCATCACGCTCTGGGCGGCGATCGCGTTGCTGATCTTTCGGGCGCCGGGCCGCAATCCGCCGGAAGGCAAGTACATCTCATCGGCGTAGGCGGCGGGGGCCATGCGGATTAGGTTCGTACCGGCGGCGCCCCACGCCGGGTTGAGCGGATTGTTGCCCGAACCGTCGTAGGAGCGGTTCTCGGCCGTTGTGGTCGAAGCGAGAAGGAGGATCGCCGCGAATGCCGCCGCACCGCATGTGACTTTTATCCGACGCATGGACTGCCGAAGGGAAGTGCGATCCATAAAACTCAACCGCTCGTTCGAATCGAAAACCCACTCACGACACCTGCCGACATCAACCTCGCATCCGATGGCCGCCGCGACGCGATGCCGGCCGCGCTCCTTGAGTATGATCGAAGCTGCGGCAAATTCCAGCGAACGGAGCGGTACGGCGACGCGGCCGCCGCGTGCGAACTCCCTTCCGCTCGTCCCGGCACCGAAACTCGGTTTATCGGGACGGCTCGGCGCGGGCAAGGAATACGTCGCTGCGCGGAAATGCGCAGGCGGACCAAGGGCGCGTGCGAAATCACTCGCCACCCGATCAAATGATCGCCAATGGGTTTCGCCGCTCTTCGAGCGTTCCCCGCGTCACTCCGACACGGTTGGCGGCGCGAAGTTCGCGCCAAACGGCTTGCCCTGTCGTACGACCGGCGAGCAACTCGCGATAAAGCCGAATCGTGCGCTCGATATCGTCCGGCCCGTCGGCCAGGAGTTCGATGCGGAAGTCGGTGAGTCCGCGGGCGACGAGCAGCGGCACGACTTCGGCGGCGCTTTGCGGCACCGCGTTAAACAGCGTGTTGCGGCAGCCGACGTCGGCCGTGAGCGGATGTTCCATGCCGATGTGGTCGCGGAGGTGGACTTCGTGCCGATCGCAAGGGCGGCCGCAGTTGGTCTTGTTCGTGCCCGGCGAAAGGACCGCGCAGAACACGCAATGCTCCATGTGGAACATCGGCATGTGCTGGTGGATGACGATTTCGAGCCAGTCCGGCGGGACCGCGGCGACGAGGTCGAACAGTTGATCGCGATTCAAGTCGTACGACGCCGTGAGCCGCGTGGCGCCGCGCTCGCGAAGCCATGCGGCGGTCAGCTCGTTCGTGGCGTTGAGCGAAAAGTCGGCGACGACCGCGATCCCGCGCGAAGCGAAGTAATCAAGACCGGCAAGATTGCGGACCAGGATGCCGTCCGCGCCGCGACGGGCGAAGACGCGAAAGATGCCCATTTCGTCGGGCTTTTGGATGCGCGGCGTGGCGAGAAACAGCCTGGAGCCGGCGGCATGCGCTCGGCGGACCGCCTCGGCATATTGGCGAATGTCGTGAAAGTCGGCGTAGCATTCGCGAACACAGCACGCGAGCACCACGTCGAGTTGAGCGAGAGTGCGGCACAGGACGCGAATCGTCGGCGCATCTGCAATTGTAGGAGGCGAATCCTTTCGCCGACCGGACTCGATTGGCGGCTCCGTCGGCGAAGGGACTCGCCTCCCACAGGAATCGGGTATGGACGCCGATGAAGCGTAGCGCAATTGCGGCAACACCGACTCCGCGGCGATGGCCCGCACGGGCGGCGTCGCGGCGGCTTCGTCGAGCATCCTTAACATTTCGCGGCGCAGTTTGCCGAGCACGGAATGCGGAACCATCGGCTGGCCGTCGATGCGCGCGTCGAGGTTCCGCAGCTCGTAGGCGCTGCCGCCGAGCCGGCCGAGCTGTTCGCGGAGCACGTCGAGTGAGAGCGGGTGCTTCATCGCCGCGACGAGCGGTTCGTCGGATTCGATCCAACACGACTCGCCCGATGCCGCAGTGGCACGGACTCGCAACGGCGCACCGACCGCCGCTTCGACGGCCATGTCGAGCGGTGTACGCCTTAGCGGGTCCGCGCCCGTGAACGTGCGGCGGAGGCGGCTCGTCAGTTCGGGATCGTCGGTCTTCCACACCTGCTGTTCCGGCGCGATCCGCCGCCAATCGATGGCGTCCCGAGCAAACGACAGTGCAACTACACCGGTCGCAATCGGTTCGTCGAGCGAGCGGCCGTCGCGCAAGACCTCGTACACGCGGCCGCCCTGGCGTTCGTTTTCGTCGCCGCCGCAATCGAACATCACGCCGTCGCCGCGTTTGACGCTCGCCGCTAGCTCGACGAATGCCCGCGAACCGCCGCGGCGATCGCGCTCGACGCGCCGCACCGTGCCCAACAGCACGCCGCGCTTCGCCGAGCTTTTACCTGGCACGAGCATCTTGTGATCGCAGCCGCGGAGCCAGCCGGGCGAGAACCCGCGCGAAAACGACAGCTCCATCTCCTCGATGTCGCGCGGCGTGAACTCGACGGGCTTTCCCGCCATCGCCACGTCGATCGCCAGGCGATAATGGCGCGTGATGTTCGCCACGTACTCGGGCGTTTTGAGCCGGCCTTCGATCTTCAGCGCCGCGACGCCCGCGTCGATCAGCTCCGGCACGAGCGCATACGCGGCCAGGTCTTGCGGACTCAACAAGTACCGCACGTCGCCGAGGTCGACCAACTCGCCGTCGCGCAAGACCTCATAAGGCAATCGGCACGCCTGGGCGCATTGGCCGCGGTTCGCGCTGCGGCCGCCGAGCGATTCGCTCGTCAAACACTGGCCCGAGTAGGCCACGCACAGCGCCCCGTGCACGAACACTTCGAGCGGCACGGTCGTCGCCTGGGCGATCTTCTTGATCTCGCGGACCGAAAGCTCGCGGGCGAGAACCACGCGCTCGATGCCCAACCGCTCGGCGGCGGCGATGCACTCCGCGCTGGTCAGCGTCATCTGCGTGCTGGCGTGAATCGCCAGCTCCGGGCAGACCGCTTTGACGAGCCTCGCCACTCCGATGTCCTGAACCAGCAGCGCATCGACGCCGGCCGCCGCGAGCGCGCGAACGAGCTGCTCGATCTCGGCCAGTTCGCCGGGAAACGCCAATGTGTTCACCGTCACGTAAGCCTTCACGCCGCGACGGTGCAGTATCGCAACGATCTCGGGCACGTCGTCGACGGCGAAGTTCTTGGCCCTCGCCCGAGCGTTGAATCCTGTGTCGAGACCGAAGTAAATGGCGTCGGCGCCGTTCTCGATTGCCGCGCGCAAGCACTCCCGATCGCCGGCGGGGGCGAGGAGCTCGGGGGCGGAGCGACGGGGCGGTGAAGACATGGAACGAGCGGCGTGGCTGCTGGGAACCGCAAAGGCGCAATGACGCAAAGGCAAAGAGTACGTGCCTTCGGAGAGCCGCGCGGCTACTTGCAGCTTAATGCAAAGCCGGAAGGGCGGTAAGGCTTCGGCTGGCGGAATCGCGTCCCTACGAACGCGAACCGGTTTCAAGCTCGGCCCGCAACCGGAGCCAGGTTTCTTGAATCACCCTTTCGGCCGCGGCTCGCAGGAGCGTGGGGCTGACCGCGGCGACCAAGCCCTTACGCTCGATGACGGCGGCTTGCCATTTGAGGGTCGAGCGGTCGGAAGCGTCGCTCGGCGCGTCGCTAGCGGATGTGTCGGCCGTCTGGTTGGTGGGCTCAATGCGCAGCGACGTTTCGACGACGATCTGCACGCCGATGGCCTTCGACGCGACGCGGAACCGGGCG
This sequence comes from Planctomycetota bacterium, assembly GCA_003576845.1. Classification (GTDB taxonomy): domain Bacteria; phylum Planctomycetota; class Planctomycetia; order Pirellulales; family PLA5; genus PLA5. The sequence goes on along the minus strand of QEVJ01000091.1, from coordinate 9,828 downwards.
GCGAGCGCGGCATCTTTGGTGATTTCTTCCGAGGCGTCGGTCTCGTCGGGCGCTAGCCGCGTGACGGTTACATTCAACTTGCCGCGAAGAAACGAAAAACCGGGACGCACGACGCAGGCGAGCGAGTTTTCGTCGATTCGCCGGCTCGACTCGACATCCGGCATCACGCGCGCAAGCACGTCGAGATCGGTCACGACATCGAACACGCGCCGCGCGTCCGCTGCAAACTGCTCCTCGCCGCCGAATTCGAGTGGATCGGTTGCCATGAAACGATTGCTCGCGCAGTCTGCAATAGAAGCCTACTTTGCCAGCGCTTCCCACAGTTTTACGGCGACACCCATCAGTGCGCCTCCTGCAATCACGCCGGCGCAGACTGGTTCTTGGTTCTTGACGAGGATACGATCGGTCCAGCTTTCCTTGCCCGAAGTTCTCCCGAGCAGCCAGAAGATGAACGACCCCAAGAACATCGCGAAGCATGTGTTCCACGGGATGACGAAGCCCAAGCCGAGGCCGATCGCGGACAAGGGGATGCGCCGCTTGCCGATTTCGAGCACGATTCCGAGAACGGCCCCGATCAGCGCGGCCCAAGCGGCCGTAAGGGGCAGCATCCCGATGCCTTGCGTCAGCAACTCCGCGACGGCGCGCCACGTTTGAGCCGCTGGCATCGGGAGCGTTTCGCTGACGAGGTTGTTCGGATCGCCCCGGAGGAACGCATGGTAGAACACGGGCACCGCCACCGCCGCTCCCGCGAAAATCCCCAGCACGTGGCCGATCGCCTGTTGCCGGGGCTTTGCACCGAGCATATAACCCGGCTTGATGTCCATTAGCAGGTTCGAGGCGTTGAGCGCAACTTCGGACGTGATGCCTGCGGTCATCAGGTTCGTCTTGATGTTGCCGGGCGCGAGGATGCCGAAGGTGAGTTGCGTAAGTTTGGCCAGGGCGCTTCCAGGCGTAATGGCCGTGAGCGCGGTCGAATTGACGCCGATCAACGTAAAGACGAAGACGAGCGGGATCGCGATGACGCCGAGCACGGGCGAGACGTCGAAGAACCGATGCGCAAAGTAGACGGTGATGGCGCCCATGATCGGAATCCCAATGGCAAACACGGACATGGGCAATTCGATGTCTTTCAGCAGATCGTCCCCGCGTTTCTTACGCCCGAACATACCGGAGAACGCGGTGAGAATGATCTTCGGCTTGGAAAAGAATGCGAACAGGCTGGCGGTGGTCATCATCGCGACTCCCGGCCAGAGCGACCATTGCACGATCTCCTTGAACGTGAGCGCGCCGGCCGTTTTGGCGACGATGCTGCCGTAGTCGATCATCCAGGGAGTCAAAATGAGGTAATTCAGCGACGCGCCGATGATTAGCGATGCGCCGCTGCGTATGCCCATCAATCCGCCGGTCGCCATCATGACGTGATCCGGTTCGATCGTTACCGTCAGTTGATGCAGCGGCGTGCCTGCAAGCCGCGGATCCAAGTTCAGCCAGTGAAACACGCGCTCTTCGAGGGCATGCGGAATTGCCAAGAAGCCGACGCCGATTTTGCCGAGCAGATCGGGCTGCTTGAGGAACTCGATCGCCGCCGAGGCCAAGGAAAATATCGTCAGCAATTGGGCTTTCAGCACTCCTTCCTTGGCATCGCTGTTGTGGAGAGCATCCATGACGATGCCGGCCGCGCGGCCTTCGGGAAACGGATGTTGTTCGTCGTTGATGAACCGCCGCTTCAAAGGAAATGCGAACAGAACGCCCAGGATTGCCAGCACGATAATCCAAATGATCGTGTGGTGCATGGGAATGATCGAGCCGGTGACCCACATGTAGGCGGCCAAAGACGAGGTCATCGGCGCCGTCATGTATCCGGCCGACGTCGCGATCGACTGCATGCAGTTGTTTTCGAGAATGCTGAACTCGCGCACGTTGAAGCTGAACTTCAGCGCTCGAAACATCGCAAACGCGAGAATCACCGACGTGATGCCGACGCCGAGCGTCCAGCCCGTCTTTGAGCCGATGTACAGATTGGTGAGCGACAACACGCCGCCGAGCAGCATGCCGGTGATGGCCGACCGCAGCGTGAGCTGCGGCATGTTGCCCTTGAACACGTTCTTCAGCCACCACCGGTCCTTTTCCTCGATGGTCATCGTGCGGACTTGCTCTTCGGTCAACTGCTCGATGGCCATGCGGTCGGTCCCCGATGGTGCGAAGGAGTGCTGTCGATCCGCGATGGAAGCGCGGCCGCTGCCGTGTGGCGCGCCAAGCAGAATAGCGTAAGTCTCGGGGCGGCTCCAGTGCGATCGGCAATCACACAGTCCCGCCCGATAGGCCGAGGCAAGAGAGCGTCGACGTTGCGGGGGAAACGGTTTCGAGCTGCGGGGCACGCAAGCGCGAACGCCGATGCGCGGCCGCAATGGTCGCGCGACGTGCCGTCAGGCCGGCGCGGACCAGGTCTTTTAGACCATAGACTCCGTGCGCCGCTCGGCTTGACCTACGGGTTCCAAAACAAACCCTTCGCCGCGTGAGCGGTCCGGTAGATAGAAACGCGCTCTACGGCCGATTGCCGTCGAGCCTGTTTGGCCGTTGCGGTTTGCCCGGCTTGTTGTCGCCCTGAGCGTTCGCTTGCGGAGGCTTGGCGTTGGGACGGCCGGGAACGATCGGCACGATCTGGCCGCCTTGTTCCTGAAAGCCCTTGCGGCGGAGGGCCTCGTCGCGGGCACGTTCTTCCGGCGTCGCGTTCGGCCGCGGGACGCGCGGACCAAAACGCCCCCGACGGGGATCTTCCTTGTTATCCGAGTCGCTGCGGCGACCGGCCTGCGGCGGCGGAATCGGCACGACCTCCGGCTGTGCGTTCGCGGCAACTTCCGCGGCCGCGGCCAGAAGATCGCGGGCGTACTGCTCGACCGCTTCGGGCGTCACATCCGTGCCGTTGCGCTGCACTTGCGGCCGCGTCATGTTCTTGAGTGCGTCGCGTACCAGTTCCCGCCGCGCGCCGGATGTCTTGAGGACTTCGCCATCGACCATCTTGTCGATCGCGGCTTGCGCTTTGGTCCATTCGGTGTCGTCGAGATGGCCGTCGCGATTGGCGTCGAACTTCGGAAAGAGGCGCTTGGCGGCTTCCGCGGCTTTTTGCCGGGCTGCAGCGGCGCGGCGCTCCGCCAAGGCGTTCGCGCCGTCGTTCTTATCGCCGCCAGCGGCTTTGCCCGCGGCCGGCTTGTTGGCGCCAGGCTTTTGTCTCGCGCCGTCGGTTTGTGGCGCGGCGACGGCAATTGCGGACAACATGAATACGGCGGCAAATACAGTTGCGGCGTTTCGCATGATGACGTTCCCCCGATGGTCGGCGACCGGTGATCGCGGCGACGAAACTCGCGCGAACCCCACCCAAAGTATAGTCGCTCCCGCGCCGGCCGCAAATCTTCGCGATTTTACCCGCTGGAAGCCGATAAAACGCCCCAATTCTTTGCCGGCCGCTGGCCGAACGTGTCCGCGGCCGAGATTCACCTATATAGTGGGTGGCGCGGCGCTCGCGTCACGATTTTCATCGCGTTTGAGTCGCGCCGGACCGTTGCCGGAAGAGCGCGGCGCGACTTGACTGTCGCTTTCTCCCCTCCACGTTAGGAGTTTCGCCATGTCCAGCATCGCCCAATCTTCCCGCGACGCCGCCAACGAAGCCGAACTCGACCGCGCCGTCGACGCCGCGATGCGCGACGATATCGACCTCGCCCGTGTCGAACGGTTCGGCAATCGGCTCGTCGAGATGCTCAACGGCTGCGGCACCGCGCTGATGCTTTCGCTCGGCCACCGCACGGGCCTCTTCGACGCGATGGAACACGAGCCGCCCGCCACCAGCGAGGCGATCGCGAACAAGGCGAAGCTCAGCGAGCGGTACGTCCGCGAATGGCTCGGCGCGATGGTTGCCGGCGGCATCATCGACTTCGACGAGCACAACAAAACGTATCAACTGCCCGACGAACATGCCGCCATGCTTAGCCGGTCGTCGAATACGAACCTCGCGAGCTCGATGCAGTGGATCGCGGTGCTCGGCCACGTCGAAGACGACGTGCTCGAAGCGTTTTCGCACGGTCAGGGCGTGCCTTACTCGGCCTATCATCGTTTTCACGAGGTCATGGCCGAAGAAAGCGCCCAAACCGTCGTCGCCGCGCTCGAGGACCACATCGTGCCGCTCGTGCCGGGACTGGTCGAGCGGCTGGAAGCGGGCATCGACGTGCTCGACGTCGGTTGCGGCAGCGGCCGCGCGATCAACGCGCTCGCCGCAAGATTCCCCAAGAGCCGGTTCGCCGGTTACGACTTTTCGGAGGAAGCTATCGCCGCGGCCCGAACCGAAGCGGAACGCCGGGGCCTGGCGAACGCTCGGTTCGTTGCCCGCGACTTGGCCGAGATGGACGAGCGGAATGCGTTCGACCTGGTAATGGCGTTCGACGCGATTCACGACCAGGCGAAACCGGCGGAGGTGCTAGCGAACATTGCCAAAGCGCTGCGTCCCGGCGGCGTGTTCCTGATGCAAGACATCGCCGGCACAAGCCACGTTCACGAAGATAAGAAGCATCCGCTCGGCGCGTTCTTGTACTCGATTTCGTGCATGCACTGCATGTCCGTGTCGCTGGCACACGGCGGCCCGGGCTTAGGGGCCATGTGGGGTAAGAAGGTCGCCCTCGAAATGCTCGCCGCCGCCGGTTTCGGCAACGTCGAAGTCAAGGAACTGCCGCACGACATCATGAACTACTATTACATCTCGCGAACGACGGCGTGAGATTGCGGCGGCGCAGCCCGCAAACGACAATTGGGCCGGTGCATCGGCGTGTTGTGTTCCGATGCCAACGCCGTCGTCAATTCGCTTGAGGCTCGCCATGTTCGCCGCCGTCCGCGCTTGCGTGTTGTTCTGCGCGCTTATCCTGCTGCCGTCCGCATCCTTTGCGGACGAGCCGGCAGTGCGCTACGACCTCGTCCTCCGCAACGGCCGCGTCGTCGACGGGACGGGGAATCCTTGGATCGCGGCCGACGTGGGGATTCTTGGCGACCGCATTCATCGCATCGGCAGGATCCCCGCCGGCATCGCCAAGCGTGAGATCGACGTGAAGGGCCTGGTCGTTGCGCCGGGCTTTATCGACATGCACTCGCACAGCGATTACGTCTTGCTTCAAGACGGCCGCGCGGAGAGCAAGATTCGACAGGGCGTCACCACGGAAGTTTTCGGCGAAGGCACGTCGGCCGGACCCGGCGGCGCGGCAAAAGCGGCTCCGGGCGACGCCAACAACGACGTGATCGGCGGCGGCCGCAGCTATCGCCGGTATGCCACGCTGGGCGACTACTTCCGCACGGTCGAAAAGGCACAGGTCTCCGTCAACGTCTGCTCGTACGTCGGCATCGACAATATTTGGCAAGCCGTGATGGGCACCTCGCACGCGCGGCCGACGCCGGAGCAACTTGCCGCAATGCAGAAGCTCGTGCGCGAAGCGATGGAAGACGGTGCGCTCGGCCTGTCGACGATGATGGCGATGCCGCCGGGTTCGTTGGCCACCACCGACGACCTCATCGCCCTTTGCACGCCCGTCGCGGAGTTCGGCGGAATCTATTCCTCGCACATCCGCAACGAGGGAACCGGCGTGTTCGACGCCGTGAAGGAAGCGATCGCCGTCGGCGAGCGGGCGGGCGTCCGCGTCGACATCATTCACCTCAAGATCGCCGACCAGAAGTATTGGCGCCGGATGAATGAGATCGTCAAGCTTATCGAAGACGCCCGAGCCCGCGGCGTCGACGTGCAGGCGAACGTCTATCCCTACACCCGCGGCAACAACGATCTGGTGAGCATCGTTCCGCCGTGGGCGCACGAAGGCGGCAAGGAAAAACTGCTCGCGCGGCTTAAGGATGACGGAGAGCGCGAGAAAATGAAGCGCGACATCCGCGGCGGCATCGACGGCTGGTACAACCACTTCACGGCGGTGGGCGGCGACTGGAGCCGGATGCTCGTAAGCGGCAATTGTCCCTACGCCGGCCTTACGATGGACCGCGTGCTCGCGCTGCGCGGCGCGAAGCAACGCGACGGGGACTCGGCCGGCGCTCCGGCGAAACGCGACGAGCTCGACATGCTGTTCGACCTGCTCATCGAGCAGCAAGGCAGCGTGCCGACGGTCTATGCCCATCACACGGAAGAGGACATGAACCTCGCCCTGTCGCAGCCCTGGTGCTCGATCGGTTCCGACGGCTCGGCCCTGGCGATCGAAGGTCCGCTGCGCACGGGCAATCCGCACCCGCGAAACTTCGGCACGTTTCCCCGCGTGCTCGGCGTCTACGTTCGCGAGCGGAATGTGTTGCGGCTCGAAGACGCGGTCCGCAAGATGACGTCGCTCAACGCGGCGAAGATCGGCCTTTCCGATCGCGGCGTCCTCCGCCCCTCCGCCGCCGCGGACATTACGGTCTTCGATCCGGCCAAGGTCATCGACAATGCGACCTACACCGAGCCGTTCGCCTATGGCGACGGCATCGAACTGGTCATCGTCAACGGGCAAGTCGTGCTCGAACGCGGCAAGCACACCGGCGCGAAACCGGGCAAGATGCTCCGGCACGGGGCGGCAAATTGAGCGCGATCCGGGTTCGCGGTGGGTGGATAGTGGGCACTCGGGGCATCGGGTGGCGTGCCGGCTTCTGCATCGTTGGTGCCGTCTTTTTCGCTACGACCCGCAGGCTCGGCACGCCGCGTTGTATTTTAACACCTTCTTATGTTGCCGTTTGGCATCGTGTTGACATTTTGCAGGCTACGTTTTAGGTGGATGCGGTAGAGTCGGCGGCCTGTGACGGCTGCGGCCTTCTGCCGCTCGGCAAGATGCCTGCCATGCCCTCCCCAGCGGCCAACGACGCTCGCGTATTGCGGCGCAAAGTCTTCGCGCTCGTGGCGGTGGTTTGCGCGCTCGCGGGCTGCACGAGCGGGCCGTTTGCGTCGAACCGGCCGATCGGCGGCGAGTCGTTTCAGGGTAATTGCGTCACCGGCGGCCTCAAAAAAAGCTGTTTGCCGAAGCTCTGCCCCAAGACGCCGGCCGTCCCCGTCGCGGCGACGCCGAAACCGATACCCGGCATGAGGATCATGCCCAGCCGGCTGGTCGCGCCGGTCAATAGCGAAGTGATCGTGCTCGCGGGCTTGTGCCACGAAGACGGCTACCTCACGACGGGCGAGCGGATCGAGTGGTCGCTCGACAACGGCAGCGTCGGGCAGTTTCTCGCGCCGGGCGACCGCCATTTCCCGCACGATCTGCACATTATCGAAGGCGGCGCAGAGAAGATGTCGCCGGTATACGCGATCGGCCAATCGTCGCGCCGCGAGCAGACGCTCACCCGCGGCACGCAAACGCCGGTGGACGACGTGCTCGTCCGCAAGGGCCAGGCCTGGATTACCGTCACGGCCGCGAGCGAAGGGACGAGCCACGTTACGGCCTACGCTCCGGGCGCGAAGTCTTGGGCGCAGCATCGCAACACGGCGACGATCCACTGGGTCGACGCGCAGTGGCAACTCCCCGCCCCCGCGGTGAACCCACCCGGCGGTCGCCAACTTCTCACCACGACGCTCACGCGAAGCACGGACGGTTCGCCGATCGCCGGCTGGGTCGTGCGGTACGAAGTCGTCAGCGGCCCCGCGGCGGGATTTGGTCCCGATCGCCAGCCGGCCGTGGAAGTGCCTTCCGACGCCCTCGGCCAGGCAATGGTCGAGCTCAGTCAGCGCGGGGCGGAAAACGGCGTCAACCAGATCAACGTGTCGATCATTCGTCCGGCCGACCCCGCCGCGGGAATCCAGTCGCGAATCGCCCTTGGCTCCGGAATCACGACGGCGACGTGGGGAACGGGCGCGGTGCCCGCCGTCCCGCCGACCGGCGTTCCCGCAACGACACAGCCTCCGCCCGCCGCGACCTCCGCGATCACGGTTCGTGCCACCGGCCCATCGCAAGCGACCGTCGGCGGCACGGCCGAATACCGGTTCGAGATCGCCAACACGTCGAGCGCGTCGATCGGCGGGGTTACCGCAACCGCTGCGATTCCCGCCGCGCTCGCGTTTCAAGGGAGCAATCCGCAAGCGAATCTGGCCGGCACGACCGCCACGTGGAACATCGGCACGCTCGGCGTCGGCGAAACGCGGACAATTGTCATAAGCGCCCAGCCGCGTCAGACGGGGGCCGTTCAGTTCTGCCTCGATGCGCTCGTCGCCGGCCGCGTCGCCGCGCGGGGATGCGTCGCGACGACGATCGCCGGCAATCAACCGCTCGATATTACCATCCGCACGGACACCGGCGCGTCGCAATACCGCGTCGGGGACAACGTGACGTTCATCGTCACGCTCGCCAACCGCGGCGCGGCACCGATGACGAACATCTCGCTTAGCGACACGTTCGACGCGGGCTTCCAGCACGACAGCGGCGCGCAGCGCGAAATAGCGCTCCCGCTCTCCGGCGGACTGGCGGCGAGCGAATCCCGCGAGATCCGCATCCTGTTCGGCATTACTCGTGCCGGCCGGCTTTGTCACACGGTTACGGCGACGACGGCTCAAGGCCACACCGCGACGCGGCAAGCGTGCATTGATGCCACGGGAGATGCCGGCGCCGCCGCTCCGGGCGCGCTCGATGTCCGCGTGTCCGGTCCGCCGACGATCAACGTGGGCCAGAAGGCCGCGTTCCTCGTCGAAGTCACGAACAACGGCGCCGCACCGCTGGCGAATCTCGCCGCCATGGTCGACTTCGACGCCAACAGCGTCGAGGTTACGAACCTGATGGGCTTTGCGAACGTGAACAGCCGCGCCGTGTGGCGGATCGCCCGGATCGAACCGCGGCAGACGCTCCGGGCGCAGATCGAGTTCACGGCCCGCGCGCCGAACCCGGCGTCGTTCGTGGCGATCGTCGTTACCGAGAACGATCGGCCGGCCGGGGGCGCGCGGGCGAACGTTGCCGTGATCGCCGGCGGCGCGCCGGTCGCTCAGGGCGGCCAGCTCGACCTGCAAGTATCCGATACGGGCGACCCGATCGGCCGCGGAGACGAGTTGTCGTACTTCATCAGCCTGCAAAATCGCGGCGGCGCACCGGAATCGGATGTCGTGCTCGAGGTCACGCTGCCCGAGGGCGTCACGCTTCCCCGCGTCCAGTCGCTGCATAAGTACACGCAAACCGGGCGCACGTTCCGCTTCAATCCGATCGCCACGCTTCGCCCCACGGCGACGGAAACGTTCGTCATCCGTGCACGCCCGAGCGGGCCGGGCAAGTACGAGCTTCAGGCCACAGTCACCAGCCGCACGTCGCCGCAGCCGATAACGCAACGGGCCGATACGACGGTCAACCCATGATTCGTTGCGGGCGTTGCGAAAGTCACGCTCGCTTGTCGAGGCTCGGATGGCTCGCGCCGCGAGTGCCCGGTGGTAGATTGTTGGCCGTCCGCGATACCCGATACCTCCGTGCCCTCGGTGCCCGTCCTCCGTGGTCTCAGTGGTTAAGCAACCGAGCCCGACCTCCAGCGCGCCCGACGCCGCTCTGTCGCAGCTTCGTTCGCGGAGCTTCCTTGGACTTTTGGCGACACAGTTTTTCGGCGCGCTCAACGACAATATGTTCCGCTGGCTAGTCGTGCCGCTGGCGAAGCAGCAGCTTGCAGGCGGCGACGATGCGCAAGCCGCGGCGCTGGCCTTGTCCGTCGGTCTGGCGTGCTTCGTCGTGCCGTATCTCGTCTTTGCCGCCGTCGCCGGGTATCTCGCCGACCGCTACAGCAAGCGGAAGGTAATCGTCGCTTGCAAGGTAGCCGAAATCGTGATGATGTCGGCCGGCGTCATCGCCATCGACACGGCCAACA
>QEVJ01000090.1 GCA_003576845.1 Planctomycetota bacterium | reverse complement strand
AACAAACCGCGCCTGGCCCGCCTTCTCCAAGACCAATTTCACGCCGCCGCCGACAGCAATGCTAGCGGCGGCGATTTACAGAATGAATGATGCACTATCAGACAGTCGCAATTGGCCGCTTATTGGATCGCCGGCATCGACTGCATGAACGGCACGGCCTACTGGTCGACTCGTATTTTCCCGCCCCGGAGTCATGGGTCTGGCGCGGCGCCATTTGCGGATCTTCTCGCCAAGGGCCACGAGAAGCGCATCGCTGGCCTGACGCGTGCCGAGCGCGACCTGATCATGGCCTGGATCGACACCAACGGCTTGTACTACGGCACTTGGGATACCACCGAACACGGCTGCACGCTGGCCGATTGGGATGCAACCCGAAATCAGCTCATAGCAGAGATGCAGGCGGCGGGTTGCGGACATTGCCATGTCGCGGGCGAGCAGACCTCTCCTCGGTTCGATTCCGACTGGATCAACCTGGAGACACCGCAGTGGAGCCGGATTCTGCGGGCTCCCTTGGCGCCGGGCGGTCCCGCAATGGGGCTCGGTTCGTGCCGCAACCGGCCCGTCGATCCCGCTCGGCCTCGGGTCCGCTTGCCATGGAACGGTTACGCTCACGCCGTGCAGCCGCTGGAAAGATTTTTGACGCAGCCGCTGGCCTCTTCGGACACGTCCGGTGACGCCATCGCTAGCTTCGCGTCCAGCGAGGACTCGCACTATCGGACCATGTTGGCGATTATCGACAAGGCGCGGGAGAAAGCGCTTTCCACGCCCCGCGTCGACATGCCGGGCGCTCGCGTTGTCGGCGGCGAATGTCGCACGGACGTTCCGAAGTTGCCGCCGCGATCCCAAAACGGCGCCCGACTCGAGCAACCCGCGGCTGCCAACTCCCTGAAGTACTCACCGTAGGTTGCGGCACGCGACGGCGATTCCTTTGTATTCATCCGTGCGTTCGATTCCGCGAACGATGCCGGCGCTTCGTTCCGCGTTCCAACACATCTCAACCGAAGAGCCCGTCTCGATAGGCATGTTCGGTTACGATAGTCGAAGCGGCTGAACGGGCGATGCCCCGAGATTCGCGATCGCCGAACGACAGCCGGAGGCTTTGGTGCATCGTCGAGCCACCGAAGCAAGCTGTGGGCGGCATCCAAGTAATCTGGCGATGCCGATCGTGTCGCGCCCAGTCATTCGCAGACGACCCGAAAGCCGACGTTGTAGACCCGTTGATACGGCTGGTAATCGAACCGAACGCTCGACGTAGCGTGTCGCGGTCGATCGCGCCAAGAGCCGCCGCGAACGACCTTCCGCCCGGTCGTCGCCGGGTCATCGCGTCCGTCTGTCGCATCGTAGGGGTATTCCTTGTATGTCGTCCGCGTCCACTCGCCGACGTTTCCGTGCACATCGAATAATCCCCAAGCGTTCGCGAGATACTTTCCCGGTTGGATCGACAGCATCGCCCCGTCGTTGTACCGCGAATCCTTCGGAATCCAGTCGTCGTATTCGGTAGGGTCTTTCAGCGGCGTATCGACCGTGTACGGGTCGCTGGCGAACTCGCTGAGCTTGGCGTCCGCCAGATTCGCAAATGTGGAAAAGTCGGCATCGATTTCACCGTAGTGCATCGACCCTGCCGTACCGGCTCGGCAGGCGTACTCCCACTGCGCTTCGGTGGGCAACGAGAACTTTCGACCCGTCTTCTCACTAAGCCACCGGCAAAACGCCATCGCCTCGTTCCAAGTCACTCGCACGACAGGTTGTTCGGGCCGATTCGCTGGGTAGCCGTGAATGCCGAATTGGTAGGTGTTTTTCGACTCGACGCGGCTGTCGTGCCTGGGATCGAATTGGGCGAATTGGGCGTTAGTCACTTCCATCTGTCCAATCCAGAAGGGCTGTTCGATGCGCACTTTCGACAAAGGGCGTTCGTCGGAGGCCCCGTCCAGGCTACCCAGGATGAACTGTCCCGCGGGGATCAATGTCAAATCCAGCGAGATCCCGTCTCCCAAGTCGACCTTTTGACGGGCCGTAACCCCAGCAGCCGATTGCCGTTTGCGCGCTTCGGCCTCGTCGAACGGCCAGTCCGGACACGAGACAATCGCATCGGCTCGCGGTAATTCGGCCGCGTCGATGGGGGCCGCTGCGGCAAGCGCCGCCCTTTCCGGCACGGCTTCGGGATCGTCCTCGACGCCGCCATAGCGCAATAGCAAGTCTTTTCTCCGCTGCCGCTGGTTGCCGGGGTTGTCCAATTCCTCGCCCCACGTGCCGTGATACGGGCAGTTCAAGTCGATCCACGTGATCAGCCGGTCCCAGGATTCGACGTCCAGCTTGACGCCGTGATGTCCCTTCTTCAGCATCTGAACCAACTGCGTCGTGTCGGCGTGGAACTCCATGGGCTCGAGCACGTGATAGTCGCTCTCGATTCCCGGACGTCGCACGAAGCGGTGTAGCTCAGCGTAACCGACCGAGAACTTGCCGGCCGCTCCGCTGTAGCCCCCGTTGCCGGGAGTTACCGAACGCCAATCCTTGATGTATACGTCGCCGCGCAAGTCGACCGTCGAACCGCCTTCGGCCCCGCCCTTGCCATTGTGACAACCGGTGCAATACCGATCGACGACCGGCTGAATCTCACGCGCGTAGCTGAATCCGCGCGTCGGCCCATACCAGGGCTCGATCTCGCTGGCGGGTCGCGATTCCGCGATCGTCCGCTTCGGCGACGGAGCCGCGCCCGAAGGCTGATGACAGCCCGTGCATGACACCGTCTCGCCGGGCATGGCCGTGGTCCAACTTCGCATGAGTTGCAGAGCTTTGCCTTCCTCGTCGAGGGGTTGAATCGAGAGCGGCGTGTTGGCCGGCACGCGAAACTTAACGGAGCCGTCTTCTTGCACGGGCACCGTTCCGACGATGCGCTTGATGTCCCAAGGCCCGTCCATGCCGATCGTCCCCAATAGCCCGCCCATTCCTTGATAGGCATAGTGATAGGTGAAGATTCGTAAACGCTTGACCTTTCCGCGAGGAATATCCTTGAGCCCGTCGCCGGCATGGATATCGACGATGTAGACCGTGGCGGACTTGCTCTTCAGGTCGACCTTGTCCGCGATGGCAGGCGGAGGCGGCACTCGGCGGAGTGGCACGGGTTCCAGCAAAGCGTAACCGGGCATCTCCTTGACCAAGGTGATATTGTCGAATACGTCGACCAGGTAGATGCCCCAGAGGGCTTCAGGAGAGGGCTTGCACGAGACCAGGAAATACTTTTCGCTGAGCGGAAACGGGTGCAGAAACTTTGGCCAACTGTTGATGGTCAGACCGTCGCGGAGGATCGGCTCGACCCGTCGGCCGAGACCAGGAATCCGCTGCACGGCGCCGTCCGCTTCCTGGCGTCCTTTGGCCGCGTCGAATACGACCAACTCGCCCATTCGCGGATTGTCGTGGTGGCCGCCGACCACTGCCACGACCTTGCTCGCGTGACCGGGTATCGGCCGCGTGTAAAAGAACGAATTCGGCCAATACGAACTTCCGCCGTAGAAAGCGCGTTGCTCGGTGCCGTCTGGGTTCATCTGAAACAGCAGTCGCGTGTTGGAGTGCGGCGTGTCCGTATACTCCCATCGCGTATACAGTACGCGACCGTCGTTGAGCACGGTGGGGCACCAATCGTGCTCTTGATCGAAACATAACTGTCGTACGTTCTTGCCGTCACCGTCCATCAAGTAAAGATTGGCCACGTGAGACGCGCCGTAAACGCAGGGCACGCCCGCGAAACAGGCCGTCGACGTGAAGACGATCTTGCCGTTGGGCAGATAACATGCGTCGTAGCTGTCGACGTCCGACTCCTCACCCGTGAGCCGACGCAAGCCAGAGCCATTCATTCGGATTTCATATACCTGCCAACGATCCCTCTCGTCGGGCATGGAGAACAACATTTTCTCGGCCGCGAAGTCCAGATCGACATCGCCCACGAATCGCCCTCCGGTCGGCTTGAAAACCGTGTTCAATTTGCCTTCTGGACTTACGGGCGCAAGTGTGGCGATCCGGTCGTCGTAGCCCGTTTTTGCCAGGCTGGAATTGCTTTCCCAGTTTCTCGGCAGGCCGAGACTGGGCGATTCGGCTCCCCGCTGCACCAGCAGCAGCGAGTCGAATTCCAGCAGCGGGTTGGCCAGCAGAGCCTCGCGGCGCAGAATCGCCAGAGACTCCGCGACCCTTGCTGCGCCTTCGCGCGAATCGGGCTCCGTTTCCAGCTCGTACAACCGCGCGAGAAACTCCGCACTCCGCGGATAGCGCAGACCATACGTTTCCGCCAGATCCTTGATGGCCAAGCGGAGCGCGCGGGCGTCGACCGTCGTTCCATCGAACCGGATTGGGGGGCTGTCCAGGCGACGAGCCAGCGGGCGGTGCAGATTCCAGTCGGCCGGCAATCTCTCCGCCGAGTTAAATCGCAGGCTCACGATGTGAGGAAAATCATCCACCCGCACCAGACGCAACGTATGCTTGCCCTTGGCGAGCGACAAGGTGCATGTCTCCTCCCATTTCGCCCCGCTGGTGTTCCATCCCCCCGTCGCCGCGCGACAACAAGGGCCGAGAGGTTTTCCGTCCAAATAAAGTTCGACGGGGCGCGACACGGCCGCGGAATAAAGAATGCTCAACTTGTATTGTGCGGCAACCGGGAAGTCGATGTCGTACTCGACAGTGACCGGCGACAATCCCCCGAAGGCAACCATCGGCTCGGCGTCCGCCCAACTGTCGGTGAACGTCCTTGCATTGCCGCGGTCAAAAGCGTAGGCCGCAACGGTAAACGAACCCGCTGCGGGATCTTGTTTGTCGCCCGATTCTCCGCACGCCACTTCGGCCGCTCCGACCAACGCCGCGCCCCCGATCAATGCGGCCACGCACGCCAACCAAGGGTTTGCGATTCGGCCGCGACCGAGCGTGCCCGACAGTCGCGACCGCGCATCTCTCGGCGACGTTGTGGGAAACTGTGCAGTTCGATTCATCGTCCGGCTCCCTTTCACTAAAATGGCATGTGAATCGCGAGAACATGCGGATTGGCTGCGGGCCTTCCGAACGGCCTATCAATCGCTCGCCTTCCTTCGAGCCTCCGCCTGTGCTCGCTCGTAGGCTCGGTATTTCGCTTCGCGCTCGGCGTCGATCCCATGAAGCCGAAATCCCGGCATGTCCGCGCGAGGTCGTTGGGCCAACATCCGCGAGCCGGCCTGGATGATTTCCAGCGCTTCGCGATAGTTCGAACCGGCGCGACTCCGCAGCGGCGCCAGGGCCGGACTCAACTCCGGTCGGGCAAAACTGACATGAGCGGAGAACTGCTGCTCGGTCAGTTTCAAACCCGTCAATTCGCTTAGCCGCCCGAGTTGCTCGTGGTCCAGCGGAGATCGCCCGAAGTGGCTCGCGGGATAGGCGCTGGCATAGCTTGGATAATACGGAGCGTTGATGTCGATCCACGCGACGACCCGGTCGAATTCTTCGCGATCGAGAAGCATCTGCTCGTCGATCGACGCGCGGCCGTGCCCGTCGACGAGCACTTTCGCCAAGCGGCTGGCGTGCGAACCCCAACTCTTCGGCCGCTGAGTCTGCGCCGGTCCGGCGCCGACAACCTTGACCAATCCCTTGCTTCGTAGGTCGACGTAGGAAGTATTGAAAGCCAGTCCGGGGTCGCCGGCTAGATTGAGAACGGTGCCGGCCGGCTTGCCGTAGTCGTGGCACTTGGTGCAATGCCGCTCGAAAACCGGCTGAACTTCCTGCGCGTAGCTGAAATCTCGCGGTGCTCCGTACCACGGCGCCAGCCGGCTGGGCGGACGCTGCATCGCCAAGGCCGACTCCCCCGGCTCAGCCGTAAGGCGGTGATTCTCGTGGCATCCGACGCAGCCAACCGTTTCGCCGGGGCGAACGATCGTGCCGCTCCGCATCGACTGTACCATCATTCCCCGCTCGTCGAGCAGTTGGAAGTAAACGAACGTATCCGCCGGCACGCTGAAATACGCGCTGCCGTCGCGTTCGACGGGGACCGTGCCGAGAATTCGCTTGACGTTGAAGTCGTCGTATGCGATCGCCGGAGCCTGAGTTCCACTGCCATTCCAAGCCGTGTGGGTCCAGTGGCGCTTTTCTGGCACTTCGACGACGCGCAGCGACTTAACGCTGCCCCGCTCGATACGCTCCATGCCCGATCCGACGTACACATCCTTGACGTAAAGAAAGCCGCTGTCTTGAGAGCGGTCGACACGCGATGGAATCGCCGCCGGCGTCGGCCGGGCGGCCAAGGGCATCGGGTCGTAGCAGCCAGGAACTTCGCTATGCAGCAATACTTCGTTTCCAAACACATCCAGCAAGAAGAGCCCCATTTGCTCGCCCTTTCCCATGGCTCGCGAACAGAGAAAGTATTTTTCGGAGAGCGGAAAGGGATCTTCGTACTTCGTGCGAATCTGCTGGAACGTGTCGTAGTTACCGTTGTCGACCAGTTCGATGGCCTCGCAAGGCCACGTCCGCACGACCGCCTGCTTGCCGTCGATACCGCGCCGTTGGTCGATCAATGCCAGAGCCCCCCAAGGTCGGTCGTGACACGACGAGAACGTGGCCAGAATCAAATCGGCGCCGGGCACGGCGCGACCTTCGAGAACCGCGCCCGGCGAGGACGTATAGTTTCCGTAGTACACGGCGTGATTCGTGCCGTCGGGGTAGACTGTCCATAGTCCCTGAGCGTCGCCGAAGTTGCGATCGACATATTCCCATCGATCGTACAGCACACGTCCGTCCGGCAACAGCGAAGCATGGCCTTCGTGCAATGTGCTATGGCCAATTTGCTCGAATCCGCTGCCGTCACTATCCATCGCGAACAGATTGCACATGATGTGGCGATTGCACTGACAATACTTCGGCTCGCGGGTCGAACTGAACAATATTTTGCCGCTCGGAAGATAAATGGGATCGATGTCGGATACGCCGCGGCCGTGCGTGAGTTGTCTCAGCTTCGAACCGTCCCGGCGCATTTCATAGACGTGGTAGTCGTCGTCGCGGCTGCGACGCAGCGAGACGATGATCGCCTGACCATCGAAGCGAACGTCGGGATCGCGAACGATTCCTTCGGGCAGTTCGAGCAACGTCTTGACCTTACCGCCGTCGCCCAAGTCGATCGCCTTCAGTGCGCCCCCACCCTGAAAGCTGTGGGTGTTGATCTCTCCCGTTTGGAACATCGTCTCCGTGTTATGGTGGTCCGGCTTGTATTGGCGGCGGACGACGAACAAGATGGGCTGACCGCACACCAATGGGTTGGCTAGCAATGCTTCGCGCTGCAGCCGCTCAAGCGACTCCTCGGTTTCCGCCGGGGCGTCCAGCGCCTTGCGTTTCGCGCACAGATCTCCCAGACGCTTGAGGAACTCCTCGCCCCGCGGATAACGTGAACCGTGGGTTTCCATTAGATCGACGATCGCCAGTTTCAGTGCCGCAACGTCGACGCAACTCGTATCCGGTGGATCTGGTTGCCGGCTCTCGGCACCCGAGGCGCGGCCCGCCGCCTGCCCACATACCAGTAGAGCGGCGGCAGCCAAAACCGCGAAGATGCCCAAGTAACGACAACCTGGGAATTGTCCGCAACGGCGGACGGAATGGGGGTTCATATTGATAGCGACTCGCAAATGGCCTTCGTGCCGCTCCGCAACAACCTCTGAATGTCTTTTCGCTCGAACTGCTCGCTGAATCGCACGAAAGCAACTACCGCCGCGCCTTGACGCGCAAAAACTTATTTAATACACTCTGGTTTATGGTATATAGTGATGAGGCGACCAGCAAGCTCAACGGCTTGCGCACGACGCGAGTTTATCGAAATAGGCCGGTCGGGCATTCGAAGTCCTGAGATCACACCTGGCGAGCGACGGTAAACGCCGGCCGAGTCGCCGCGAGTTCGCTGCTCGTTGTCGCGATCTTTCGCCTGGTGAAAACTTCTGCCAGCCCGACAGATCGTGCGCCGCGTCGTCGGTTGTGTTCCGTTGCCGCCGGGCCGCGACGGCGGTCTGGAGCGCCGCAGTGCCCTCCTTCGACCGTTCGTGCGGCGGGCCCCGGGAAGGCGGCACCGCCGGTGCCGACGGGTGTTCTATGAAGGTCGACGGTTACACGACGTACGTTCTCCGCGTGCCGTTTCCTGGCGGAGCCATCCCGCGCGCCTCGGTGACGCCGCTGTTGGCGATCGAGTTGGTAGTCGTCGAGTTGACCACGACCGACGGCGCGACGGGCATGGGGTATACGGCCACCATTGGCGTCGGCGGCGCCGCGATCAAGGCCGTGCTCGACGAGCCCGCACTCCGCGACTTGGTTCTCGCCGAGGATCCGCGAGACCACGAGCGGATTTGGAACGCATTCTACTGGCGCACGATGTTCGTCGGCCGCAACGGCATCTCGTTGATGGCCCTCTCGGCGCTCGACATTGCGCTGTGGGATCTCAAGGCGAGGGCGTGTGGCCAGCCGCTGTGGCGGTTACTGGGCGGCTTTTCGCGAGAAGTCAAGGGCTACGGCAGCGGCGGTTACCTAAGCCTCTCCACCGACGATCTCGTCGCCGAGATGGCCGAGTACGTGGCCGCCGGGTTTCGCGCCGTGAAGATGAAGATCGGCAATCCCGATCCGCGCCGCGACATCGAGCGCGTTCGCGCCGTTCGCGCGGCCATCGGCGACGACGTGGAACTCTACGTCGACGCGAATCAGGTTTACGACGTCAAGACCGCCATCGAGGTCGCACGGCGCTTGGCCGACGAGAACGTGGCATGGCTGGAGGAACCGATCCCCGCCGGCGATTGGCAAGGGCACGCCGCCATTCGCCGAGCAATTCCGATGAAATTAGCGACGGGCGAAACGCTCTACACGGCCGAACCGTTTCGGGACTTTATCGCGCGCGAGGCCGTCGACGTCGTGCAGGCGGACGTCTCGAGAGTGGGCGGCGTAACGGAGTGGCTAAAGGTCGCCGCGCTCGCCCGCAGTTGGAATCTACCAATGGCGCCCCATTTTGTGCTTGATGTCCACTTGCCGTTGGTTGCCGCGACGTCCAACGGATTGTGCGTCGAGGTGATTTTTCCATGGATCTCGCCGATCGTAGGGCAACGGGTGCAGCCCGTCGGCGGGGTTTACAAGCTCGCGGACACTCCGGGCTTCGGGTTGAGCATTTCCGACGACGTGAAACGAGAGTATCGAATGGATTGACGGGCGGAATTGCGTTCGCCCCCCCGATTTCAAGCTCGCGAGTGGCGACTGTTCGGAACGTACTCGGAGCGTGGTCGCCAGCGCATTTCGTTAATTGTGATCTGCCCCGGGGGTATGCCGCGAACGAGAGCGTCGTTTCACTCGCCGAGGAAATAGGGTGCGTTTCCAGAAGGCCCGTCGATGGGTCGATCGAGCTGTCGTCGCAAGGCGCGGGGCAGTCGCCAGGCATTCATCGCGACCGGTGAGCCGTGCAGATTTCGCGCCGACCAGGCGATTCGCAGAGGCTGAGCATCGTCCGAATCTATTGGTCTGGAACGACTTGCGGCGTTGCCGAGCGTTCCGGGCGTGAGGAAAGAAGCCCGAAGCTGGTTGACTCAGCACCACCTAAACAATACAAACAAAGTTGTGTATAAATTCATTTTGTTTTCGCCGGCGGCTCCGATCGATATCCAGGCATTTTCCGGCCGTTCACCGTTGCGCGGTACGAGACGTTTGCCGCACGAGGCAATGCGTTGGCGCACGATCCCTCGTCGCGCGTTGGAATCGGGGTGTATCCAGGTCTGTCGGCGTTCGGTACCGCGGTTTTTCGTTTGCAATCCCGCGAAATAACTCCCCACCCCAGAACGTTGGCGGCGAATCTCATTTGCCGCCCAAGTCGCCAGCGATGTCGTCCGGCGAGAGGCCAACATGCACGACGGCCGCATCTGACGCTCCAGGACGTCTTGACTACCCACAACGCCGAGAAAGGCCACGGTAACGCGAGCGAGCTTTCGGCGCAGCCAATCGACGATGTCGTCGCCTTTATCCTGGCGCTGTGATGCGGCGTTGCACAATGTGACTCACCGACGAACGATGAAAGGGAACCAGAATGGCGATGACGCGACGAGCAAGCGTATGGATGGCGATCGTTCTGGTGGCTACGGCGGCGACGTCGGTCCGTTCACAGGTGACCGCAGACGTTCGCCCCAACTGGTCGAAAGCGAGTTGGGTTTGGTCGCACGAGAAAGCGTTGGTGGAAAACCACGATGCTTGCTCGTTCCGGCGTAAGTTCACGTTGTCTTCCAAGCCCGTTGAAGGCGCGATCGCCGTGACGGCCGACAACGGTTACGAATTGTACGTCAACGGTCGGTTCGTGGCGAACGACGGCCCAGTCGCGGGCGAGGTCTGGAGAAGCGTCGAGCTATTTCGGATCGGCGAGTACTTGCACGAAGGCCCCAACGTCATTGCCGTGCGGGCTCGCAATCTCGGTGGTCCCGGCGGGCTCGCGGCCGCGGTAAAAATTTCGCTCGGGGATGGTAGTGAGGTAACGTTCGAGACGGATGGAGCGTGGCTGACTCTCGATAACACCGCGTCGGGTTGGACGCAAGCGGACCACGACGACAGTTTGTGGGGCAAGGCGGTACGGCTTGGGAATCTCGGCATGATGCCTTGGGGGCGGCTCGACTTGCCCAACGACTATTCGCTTGCCGGACGCCGTCATCCTCACGGCGGCAAGTTCACCGCAGCGCCGGCGGACTTTTCGTGGCCCACGGGAGTTGTTTTCGTGGCTGGGCAAGCGCCGCTGAACTCCACACCTGGCGGGCTGCAGGCCAAATGGGAGATAGGGGGCAGCCGCGCGTTCTTCGAACACGACACTCCCACGCCCGGCGCGGTGGGGCGACGGCTGTGTGCGCTCGCGCCCGCTCGGCCGGGAGAAAAGCCCCGCGTACTCGTCGACGCCGGAGACGGGATATTGGGGAGTCCGGCCGTCAGTTTTGACGGTAAGGAAATCGTGTTTGCGATGGCTCCCGCCGGCGAGCAGTATTTCAAGTTGTTTCGCATTTCGGCGGAAGGAGTGGGCCTAACGCGTCTTACGCAAGGCCCGTGGCACGATTACGACCCGGAGTATCTGCCCGACGGGCGGATTGTGTTCGCGTCGACGCGGATGGGCAGTCGCGACGAATATCACGGTAACGCAGCCCGATGCTTATGCACGCTGAGCGTCGATCGCAAATTGATCGAAGCGCTGACCCAACATATCGTCGGCGATTCCGAGCCGCGAGTCATGGCCGACGGGCGCATTGCGTTCGTCCGCAGCGACAATTTTCTCGAACGCGCGAAGGTCGAAACGCACATCCACGCAGTTCGCGCGGACGGCACGGGGGGCGAAGTCTTGTTGGGACCCGACCGCGGCGCCATTGGGTACGACCCGTCCGTTGCGGCGGAAGATGACGCTTTGTGGTTAAGGACATTCGGTTTTGGCTGCCCGACGCCGCTACCTGACGGACGCGTGGCGTGCTTGTCGCACGCGGGACCGATCGTCTCCGCGCGCGCCGGCTTCGACCCGGGGCACAATGCGCGGCACGCAAAGTTCACAGCGTTATTGTCCGACGTGCCGATATTCGATATGTCGGCCCTTGCCGACGGGCGCTTGTTGTGCACGACGTTGGGTCAATCGACGCTGGCCGTATTGGATCCAGCCAGCGGCAACGCCGTCGTACTCTTCGAGGCCGACGGCTACGACGTGCATTCCGTTGTCTATCTGGGAACTCGCCCTAAGCCACCAGCGATTTCGCAGCGGGCGAGGGTTCCCGAGCCGTCCGAAGGTGATGCCACGGGCTTGCTAGTGTGTCAAAACGTGTTTGCGAGCAAGCAGACCGCTGCCGACTGGCAGCGCGTGAAGGCGGTGCGGGTTTTTGCGGGACAGCCGCTTACTCTACGGGCGGCTCGGCATCCGTATGGCCACGTGGGCGTGGAGGCGATCGAGATTGGCGCCGCGCCCCTGGCGAGCGACGGTTCGTTCCACCTTCGCGTTCCCGCGGACCGCGCTTTGGCGCTTCAGGCTGTCGATGCCGAGGGCCGGGCGGTGGTCAACGAGTTGAGCTGGATTTACGTGAGGCCGGGTGAGCAACGTTCGTGCACGGGGTGCCACGAGCGGCATGAGCGCGCACCGCCGAGTGGACCCGCGTTGGCTACGCGATTTCCTCCGGTCGAATTGTCGCTCGGAACCGCGGCGCATCGGTTCCGCGGAAACAATGCGGCTAACGGCGGGGTGCTGAATCTGCAACTCGACCGTTTTCGCGAGGTTGCGAGCATCAATTTATATCCCCAGGACTTCGCGGACGGAGGCGGCGAGTTGGCGTCGGGCCGGGCCGTGCAGATTTCTCGCCTAACCCACCTGCTTCGCGAGGGCAACACTAGCGAACGCGGGCACGCGGCGACGCGTCTGGCGGTGCTTCGCGATCGGGCGGCCGAGATGGGCCTCGTCGCCGCGCTTGCGGACGAAGCGGTGCAAGTGCGGGTTCAAGCCGCGTTGGCGCTGGCGGCGTGCGGCGGCAGAAGATCGTTGGGTTCCCTTGCCGCGGCGGTCGGTGATCGGGACGCCAATGTGAGCCAAGCGGCACTCGTCGCGTTGGAGCATATCACGGGGCATCGGGAATCGTGCGATCCATATTCGAATCCTGGCGCGCGGGAGGGTGCGAGGCGAAGTTGGGAGGCGTGGCTCGCCGCGGCGAACTGGACCGATATCGAACGGGAGCTTTTGGCGCGCGGGGCGTCAAATGACCCGAGCGAGGCCCAGCGCGCCGTCGAGGCAATTGCCCGCATCGGCGGCGATGCGTCGGCCGAGTGGCTGCGCAAGGCCATCGCGCGGGGCGATTGGCCCAGCCTGAGGTGCGAGCTGGCGGCGTTTCGGGCACTTGGCCAAGTGGGAAACGACGCGGCCGTGCCGGTCCTCGAAGATGCACTTAAGCGCAACCTCGCGGTTACCAACGTTCCGACGGCAAAGAGTCACGAGTTCGGTTGGGCGCAGGCTCCCGTGCATCGAGCCGGCGCCGCGGCTGAGGCACTCGGTAGAATCGGCTCGTCGGCCGCGGAGGATGCGTTGCTGGGTTCGTTTGCGGCCGCTGCACCCGCCTGGCAATATGCCTATCAGACCGGCGACCACGACTGGTTGATGGGGTGTCATGCATCGGTTCCGCACTTTCGCTTGGTCGAGGCGCTAGACGCGATTTCGTCGCGGCGGGCGGCGTCTTTGGCCGCGACGATTCTTCGCGCCGTACCGATCGACACAGATCGAGGATTGTTGTTCGAAAACGATGCCTACGAGGCGCTGACTGCGCGCGTTCTGGAGCGATCTGGGATTCGCCCCGACATCGTCGATGCGTGTCTGGCCGTGCTCGGCGAACCGCTGGTGCGAAGTACGCCGCAGTTGATCGAAGCCGTTTCCGCGTCGCCGCCGGCGGTTTCGGTAGGGCCACTCGACGCGCCGTCGCGCGCCGCCCAAATCCTGTCGATTGTCCGCTTGGACGAAGCGCAGGCGCAGCGCGTATCGGCGACATTCGAGCGTTATCGGACCGGCGACGCTTCTCGGACGAAGAGTTGGGTGTGCTTTTACCTGGCGCGTGCGTTGGGCAAGGCACGGTGCGTCGGCGCCGTGCCGAAACTAATGGCGACACTGGCCGAGCAACCGACGGACGCGACTTTCGGAACTCCACTTCCGCCAAATGTATTCCTGTTCGAATCGATGACGCCGCGCTACCGCGCGGCGGCGGCCGATGCCTTGGGACGGATGTCCGCATCGGAGGCGGCTCCGGTGCTTTGGGCGACGCTCCACGACTTCCAAAACGCGATGGACGTTCGCCACGCCGCGGCGCGGGCTTTGGCCCGGACGGCGAACGAAACGATGCTCGACGATATACGGGCGAGCGCGCAAACCTATCCCGAGTTTGTCACTCGGCGGACGTTAGCCGATACCTACCGGACGTTGCGAGCGGCAGGTTCGGCACCACGCGACTCCGCCGGAAAGGGCGGCGCGCAAAGCGGTGACGAAAAAGTGAGGGATTGAGGGCGCGGATCCAGGAGGCTGGCTACGCGGCCCCCTGGTCGCGCGAGCTTGAGACCTTAGTAACCTCAAGCAAGCCCCGCCGCGAACGAAGCGAATGAATGCGACCGAATCGAATCGGGCGGCCCGAGCACGGTGAGGCACCAAGTCACAGGAACCGCGGCAACGGTCTTACGGCTGCCGCCACGAGACTGCCGCGCATCGCTTGCGACGCCATCGGCGAATTCCAAACGCGGCCGAGATTCCGACGACGCACAGGACGGCCGAGTTAGGTTCCGGCACGACGCTCGTGGCAACTTGGTCGAAGCGAGCCAGATCGTTGGGACCAGTGTTCGTCTCGATGACGTATCCGCCCATCGCGACGTTTTCCCAATCTCCAATAATCGTTGCCACGGCATAGCCTCCGACTTTCCCGATCGTGAATCCTCCCGCAGCCTCGATGAGCTCGTCGGCGGTGACGGACAACGTGCGGCGGCCGGCATTCAATTCGAACTCGAAGGGCGGAATCTCTCCGTCGGCTCCGCGCAGCGGTGCGCCGTTACTGTCGAACAATCGCAGTTCCACACTGGCACCGGTGGGCAACTGACCGCCGACCAGGCCGCCGGCGTACACGGCCTTGAAGAGCGTGTCTGTACAGCCGCCGAATTGTGCGGTTGCCCCGGGGGTCTCTTCGAGGGAATCGAGTCGCACCGTCCGTTTGCCGGTTGAGATCGCGGTCGAGATGGGCACGGGTTCGAACCCGAACACGGAAAGATCGAACGGCGACGTGTGGGCGTTGACGACAAAACCCTGCAGGTTGACTCCGTCGGGGTCTTGTCCTCCCACGACGAGCACCCCGAATCCCAGCTTTACTCCCCGGTCGAAGCCGCCGGCCGCGGAAATAAGACCGTCGACGTCGAACGTCGCCTCCGTAGTTGCCGCGTCGAGGTTAGCAGTGCATGGGGCGCACACGGGTACTCCATTTCCACCCACCATCGGCGTCCCGGCCACATCGTCGAAAAGAAACAGGTCGACGGCCGCGCCGGTCGGGCCGTTCGGCACAGTCGGAACATAAGTCGCGAACATCGTCGTATCGAACGTAAACGGCGTGTCGTGGATACTGCCGGAACTATCGAGTACGTGCGGGAGGACATACGTTTTGGCATCGGCGGCGCAAGCGACCGCAAGGAAAATGGCGGCACCAGCGAAAATAACCGACGGACGGGAAGTGCGACTCACGAGACTCCTCCTTATCCAGGAAACAGCGGAACGAAACGTTGGCGAACGACGCGGGCACGCTGCCGGGCAAACGCCGGGCAGGAAAACTAATGCGACGCGATCCGGTTTTCAGTTTAGTTGGCTCGGTGGTTCGCGGCGACGCTTCGACAAGCGGAAGTTATTTTGCCAATAGAAGGGTGCCCCTCGGTTCGGTCGACGGATGCGTCGACGAGCGTCTGTTCCCGCGTGCGTGTTCCGTCGCCCGAGTCCTCGCGCCGAGGCGGATCGGGCCGAGCCGCTGGCAACAATCAGGCGGTGAACTTGGGCATCCGCCGATCAGGCCGCCCGACGGTGGCCGAGCGTCGCACGGACGACTTGCCCAACGGACGTCAGAGTCGCCAAGAAACAAGAAAGGAGGTACCTCGTTGCCGCGAGTTCAGGACCCCCGCACAACTCCATCAAATACGATTGGGCATCCCGGCAACGCCAGTTGGAAGCGTCGCGCGCCTCGTCTGCACCGCCAACGGTTCGCGGGGCCGTTGCCCGTGCTACGGACGGAGTCGAGACGGCTCCGGCACCGACAGCACTACTTATGTACCCGCCATTCGAGGATGCCGCCGGAACAGGCCTGTTGCAGTTGCACTTCGACTCGCAAAGCCGAGGTAACGACGGGCTTGAATCGGACCTGGTTGATTTTATCCCGATCGACGCCGAATGCGTCGGCCGGCTCGACGGGTTTCCACTGATCTGAGTCCTTGTAGAGCAGTCGCCACGATTTGGGCACGCGGCACTGGCCACGACCTGTGTCGTCGAACCAATATACCTCGACGCGCGAAACTGCCGTCGGCCCGGCCAAGTCGTATTGGACCCATTCGGCGGTACCGCGATGGTCCCACCAAGTGTGGCGCGGAATGTCGTGGTCGTTGGATGCCTTGGGATCGATCTGGTCGTTCATCGCGGCGGGCGAATCGCTGCTGTGGCTGTGCGACGCGCTGACGCGGCTCGTCGAGGCAATCGTCGGCAATGGCGATATTCTCGCGTTTGCCTTCGAGTCGGGGATCCAGACCGCCATCTCATTCGCCCCGCGATGGCACCAGGCGTAGTATGGAATCATCGTCACGTCGGCTGGCCGCTCGACGACCGAACCATCCTCAGCGTATTGCGCCGAACGGCCTCTCCCGGTAAGCACCGTCACGCCGCCGAGCAGGTCGGCTCGATGCTCGACCGCGAGTTTCGTGTCCCGGCGCAAGAACAAGTTCAGGACTTTACCGCCGTGGTCGGCGCCCTCGACGCAGTACACGATTGGACCGCGAACAATGGCCACGCGGCCGCGGTTCGGCTCGACGTTCTCATGGGACACTACGCGCTGCGGCTCCATGGGCAGGTCGAGCTCGACCGCGTCCCCAGCCTTCCACGCGCGGCGGATCACTGCGTATCCCTTGTCGAGCGGCGCCGATTGCGCCTGACCGTTAATCTTCCAAACGGGCTTCCAATGCGTTTCGCTGCCGGCCTCGACGCGATACAGATCGCTCGGAATCGGTTCGTCCCGCGCCCAGCCGGGAATGCGCACCCGCAGCGTGAATTCACCGGCGTTCTGCGGATCGACGATCAGCCGGATTTTGCCGTTCCACGGGTAGTCGGTCTGCTGCGTGATCTTAATCTTGCCGCTGCCAAAGCCGACGTTTGCCGTACCGGCCGCGAACAGGTTGACGAAAACGGAATCGCCTTCGACCGCGTACATCATGCCCGGAATTGACGGCAGAAACCGCACGACGTTTACCGGACAGCACGAGCAGTCGAACCAGGGACTGCGATCGAGCGCTCCGTGATTGAAGCGGAACTTCATATCGCATTCGAGCGGGTTCGGATAGAAGAACTTATCGCCGGAGAGCGAGACGCCCGCGAGGAAGCCGTTGTAGATGATCCGCTCGAGGACGTCGGCGTACTTCGCGTCTCCGTGCAGCAGGAACATGCGCTGGTTCCAAAGCGCCAGGGCGATCGCGGCGCACGTTTCGTTGTAGGCTTCGACGTTATCGAGCTTCCACGCGCCTGCGTAGCCCTCGCCCGCCCCGTGTTGCCCAACGCTGCCGATGAGGTAGAGCTTGCGGTCGACGACGTCCTTCCAGATTCGATCGATGGCGCGGATGTAATTCCTATCGCCGGTCAGTGCGGCCACGTCGGCCACGCCGGCGTAAAGGTATCCGCCGCGCACCGCGTGTCCAACAGCCTCGGCCTGTTCGACCAACGGCACGTGATCCTGGCAATACGCGCCGTAGACCTTGCCGCGCAAGTCCCGACGGCCGCGCATATCGATGAAAAACTTCGCCTGCGTGAGGTACTTCTCGTCGCCCGTGACCCGGTACAGCTTCACCAAGCCGATTTCGATTTCCTCATGGCCCGGCACGTCAACGACCTGATTCGTGCCGGGACCGAACACCTTGCATACCAAATCCGCGTTCTTGATTGCCACGTCGAGCAACGACCGTTTGCCCGTGGCCCGATGGTGCTCGACGGCAGCTTCGTACATGTGGCCCACGTTGTACAACTCGTGCCCGTGCGCCAGGTGCGACCAGCGCGCCTGCCGACCGGGGTAATCGTACTTCGGGTCGTCGATCGTTCGGGCCGTGTACAGGTAGCCATCGTCTTCCTGCGCCGCGGCGATTTTGGCGATCAGATCGTCTAGGTAACGGTCGAGTTTTTCGTCGGGCGCGAGGGCCAGGCAATATGCCGCGCCCTCGATCACCTTCATGACATCGGAGTCGTTGAAGTAGATGCCCTGAAAACATCCTTTTTCGAGCCCGCCGGCCCGAGCGAAGTTCGCGATCCGTCCCGTTTCTTCACATTTCCGAAAGTCATACCAGACGGTCACGGAGCGGTTTGTTTCGAGCCGCGGCGTCCAGAAGCGATCGTCGATGCGAACTTCCGTCGGCGGCACCGGGGAAATCGGATAATCCCTGGCCGGCTCGGAAGGCGCGGCGACGGTGGGAACCGAGATCAAGGATCCCGTGACGGCGGACAGGACGAGGGCAAAGTGGGCGACGATGCGAATCATACGTTTGACCTTCGAGATTCTTGGGGGACTGAAGTGCGTCGACAACCGTGGCGCGGCGGGGTCGAAAAGCTTGGCGGCGAGCGAACGACCAGTCCGGTCGCAAGTCATGCGCCTTCGCTGACGGATTCGACCTATTGGGGGCCTTCGGTTTGGCGACCGGCGCGAGCAAACCGGACTACTTGACAGGCGGCGCGCGGCCGCCTACGGTAGCAACATAGTAAGCAAGCGCTTGTTTATCATGTATAGATAAGATTTTTCGTCTGCCTTGTATAGGGCTGCTGCCCGCGTTTCGACGAAGGACAGCGCCTTCCCACCTTGCGAGTAACCAGAACGTGGAGCTTCGTGACTCTCCCGACTCCGCTCTCGATGTGCGTTGCCATAGAGATCGGAAGGGGGTCGCAGCGAAGCACGATTTAGCCGGAATCGTTCCGGAGATACCTCGCCTTTCCTGTCGCATCGGCGCAGGGCCGAATTCGGTATTGTTGCGGCCGTGCCGTTCGGCCGTAGGAAGGCCGTCGTTGCCGGCCGACGAATAGAGACGCGCGCTATTGGACGCGGCGAAAGCGCCGAGTGCCAGCAGCCCGTCCGACGTTCAGCGTAAATAGACTTCGATCTCCTCCACGCGACTCACGGAGAAGGTTTTATGAAATCCAAACTCATCTCGGCCGCGTTGCTCGGCGCGTCGTTAGTCTGGTGGCTGATTGGCGACCGTGCTGCCGGACAAGAAAACGACCCGGTTGCCTCGGCGAGGAAAGTGACGGAAGAATTGAACTCGGCGGACAAGGCGGTCGCCGCTGCCGGGGCTGCGCTGCAACGGGCCAAGGAGAATCTCGACGGCAACCGCTTCAATTCCGCTGCCTACAACGCCAGGGTGTCGGCCGAAGAGGAGGCAGCGGCCAAGGACAAATATGAGAAGAGCGACGCAAACGGCAAGCAAGACGCGTTGGAGGTTTATGAATTAGCCCAGGAGCTCGCCGCGCAGCGCAAGGCGGCGCTCGCGGCGGCCGAGCAAGCGCTGCCGCAAAGGGAAGCGGAAGCAAAGGCGGCCGAGGAGAAGTTTGCGGTCGCATGGGCGGCGGCGGAAGGCGTAGCGGGCCAAATCACGGCTTTAGTCCGCCAAACCGAAAACGATTTAGCGACCGGCCGTCGTCGTGCGAAACAAGCGACGGAAGACGCGGCGCTAGCCAAGGCGACCGCCGAAAGTCAGACGGCCGCCAATGCCGGGATTCTTAAGACTTTTGCCGAGCTTTCGGCAGCGGACAAGGCAGTTCAGCAAGCCGCCGCCGCGGCCAAACAAGCTTCCGACGCTGAAAGGCCCAAGAAATTGGCCGAGGCCGAAAATGCGATCAAAGCGTGTGCGGCTGCGCTGTACACCGCGGCGCAGCATCTTTCGCTCTTCGATGCCGATCGGCAAAAGCTTCTGATCCTGGAGTTGCGCATACCTTTGGTCGAGGCGGACCGGGCCGTCCAAGCGGCATCGGCCGCCCTGCAGCAGGCGCAGCGGGATCTCGAAGGCAAAACCAATGCCGTCAAGGAGGCCCAGCAACGTATCGCTGCCGCCCAGCAAGCCGTCGAGACGAGAATTGCCAAGACCCGCGCTGCAAAGGACCTCGCGCGCGAACAAGAGGCAGCGAAGCGCGCCGAGGCCGCTAGGGTTAGTGCGGAGCAGGCGCTGCCTGCCGCCACGGCCAACGCCGAGCGGGCTCGGGGCGAGTACGCCGCGGCCCTGCGCGCGGCGGTGACTTCGCTCGTCGAGTCGGCCGAAGGGGACGCTGCTCTGACAACGCAAAAAGAAGCCATCGCGAAGGCGATCACCGATAAAGAAGCCGAAATCGGCAGGCAGAATGAGACGCTCGTGCGCCGAGCGGCCGAGTCCCAAACGGAAGCAGAAAAGGCCCAGGCCGATCTGGCTGTAGTAGAGAAACTCGCGGCCGGGCAATCGACGGTCCGCGAGGCGCTGCAGGGCGTGCTAAGGCGACGTTTTTATCGCGACGTGGGAGTCGCACAAGACGATTTTCGCCGGCACGATACGGCTCTTGCCGCCGCCACCAAAGAATCGCAGGCCAAAGCCGCGGCGGTAGCCAAAGCCGCGGCGGAACTCAAGCAGATGCAAGTCGCCGTTGCGGACGCGCAAAAAGCGGCGGCCGCCGCCACGGCATCGGTCGCCGAGACGGCGCAGAAGAAAGAGGCCGCCGAGAAGTCGGTACGGGATACGGCCGGAGCCAAGACGGCAGCCGAGAAGGCGGCCAACGACGCGCGCTCGGCCGCCGCCGCCGCCGAGAAAGCTTTGGCAGAGTCTGCTGCGGAGAACAAGGCAACGGCCGAAAAGACGGCGAAAGAGTTGCAGGCGGTTGCCCAGACGGCGGCGCAAAAGTTCACCGAAGCCGAACGCGGCGCCGCCGACGCGCAAAAGGCATTGGAGGAGACGCTCGCGCTGCGGCAGGCGGCGGAGAAGAAGGCAGCCGATGCGTCAAAGGCCGTCGAGGACATGCAGCGGAAACTGGCTGAGATTCAGGCGGCCTCCGATCGTGCGACGGCGGAACAGAATGCTGCCGACCAGTCCGCAAGCCAACATCGCGCCGCGCTCAATGCGACGCGGGCCAGTCTTGCCGTTGCCAAGGCAGCGGCCTACGGCGGACTCAAACCGTTGCCGGAAGCCGCATGGGATTATGCCAAGGCCCGCCACCTTTTGACTCGTGCGGGCTTCGGGGGAACGCCCGACGAAGTGGCGAAGCTACAGGCAATGGGGCTGCACGACGCGGTCGAACATCTCCTCAATTTCAGAAAGCATCCTCCGGCGGAGATTTCGTTCGAGGCATATCCCAAAATGCGATTAGAGGCCCATATCTCGGCCTTGTCGGGTGAAGAGCAGCAACTGCTGCGGAACAAGCGGGCCGCAGAAGACCGCCAACAGATGCAGAACATGCGCGCGTGGTGGCTTCGGCGAATGATCGAGTCGCCGACGCCGCTCGAAGAAAAGCTCACCCTCTTTTGGCACGGACAGATTCCGACACAGTACAGCGACGTCGGGGACAGTTACCACATGTACCTGCAGAACCAGTTGTTCCGCGAGAACGCCGCGGGCAACTTCGCCACGCTGCTGCACGGCACCGTCCACGACGCGGCGATGCTCAAGTACCTGAACAACGACACGAACGTCAAGGGGCGGGCAAACGAGAACCTCGCTCGCGAGCTAATGGAACTATTCAGCATGGGGCGGGACCAAGGCTATACCGAAATCGACATCCGCCAGGGCGCCCGAGCTTTGACCGGGTACACCTACGACGCCGCCACAGGCCAATTTCGTTTTGTCTCGGAGCGTCACGACTCGGATCCGAAGTCGGTCTTCGGCAAGACCGGAAACTGGAGCGGCGACGATTTCGCACGGTTGATCCTCGAGACCCCATATCCCGCCAAATTCGTCGCGCGGCAGCTTTTCGCGTATTTCGCCCACGACGAGCCTTCCGCCGACGTGGTCGAGGCCTTGGCCAACGTTCTGCGCGTGAACAGTTACGAAATCGCGCCGCTGCTGGAGAACCTGTTCTTGTCCGAGGAATTCTACAGCGCCCGCTCGATGGGGACCGACATCAAAAGCCCGGTGCAACTGGTGGTCGGGCTGCACCGCGAGCTCGGACTGAAGGCTCCCGACTACGCATATCTTGTCTCGGCGCTACGGGAAACGGGGCAAGATTTGTTCGAGCCGCCGAGCGTGTTCGGCTGGCAGGCAGGTCGGTCGTGGATCACGACCAGTCGCGTCTTAGAGCGCTATAACACCTTGGCGGAGATCTTGGAGGAAAGGCCGCGCAACGGCCAATCTGGCGTCGACGTCTGTGGGACACTCTTGGCCGGCAAGACGTTCCAGAGCCATGCCGAAGTGATCGACTACCTGGTCAAGTGCACCTGGTCCGTTCCGCTGCCGGAAACCAAGCGAGCGGCATTGGTCGATTTCCTCAAGCCGCTCCCTCCGCCGGATCAATGGGGCGCAAATCCTGGCCCAGTCAATGCTAGCCTAACCCGGGTATTGGTCATGCTGACGTGTTCGCCTGAGTATCAGTTGAACTAGCGGAGCGCCCGCTCACGAAAAACGCAGAACTCCAAAACTCATTTTTTCGGGAGGATTCCAGTCATGTCCGTATCCACGATTTCGACGCGGCGGGATTTCTTGACGCGCGGCTTGGGACTGGTCGGCGTCGGCGCAACGTTACCGAACTTTCTGGTCCACAGCGCGCTGGCCGGTCCTCAGACGCAGGGCGGCGACCATCGCGTGCTCGTGCTGATCGAGATGAGCGGCGGCAACGACGGCCCCAGCACGCTGGTACCTTACGCTATGGATGGCTACCACCGCCTCCGCAAGATTACTCGCATCAACGAGCAGCAGGTCATTCGCCTCAATGACGAGGTGGGCCTCAACCCGCAGTTGGGACCATTCAAGCAGATTTTCGACGAGGGCAAGCTCGCGGTGATTCCGGGCGTCGGCTATCCCAATCCGAATTACAGCCACGAGCAAGCGATGTACATTTGGCACAGCGGCGACCCAACCAAGCGACTGGATATTTATGACGCCGGCGGCGGAGCCGGTGCCGGCGGAGGCGGTCGCAGCGACGCCGTCGGTTGGATCGGGCGCTACGCCGACTATGCCTTTAAGGACGATGCGGAAACGCAGCCCACCGTCGCCGTCGGTAGCACCGGCAGCAGGTTCTGGTTGATGGAAGCGCGGCAACGTTCCTGTTTGAACATCGATAATCCGGCCACTTTCGGATTCCGATACGGCCAGAACGACCCGCTTTATCAGAGCTTGAATGCCGTTGAAGCCGCTAAGGGAAAACCGATCGCCGATCTCGAGTACATCACGCATACCGCGATGCAAGCCAACGCCACGAGCAAGCACATCCAGGAAGCGGCCGCGCGGTCCAAGAGTAACGCTGCCAACTATCCCAGCTCTGGGCTAGGCAACTCGCTGCGAACCGTCGGCGCCCTGATTGGCGGCGGCTTGACGTCTCGTGTGTACTTCGTCCGCCAGGGCGGATACGACACGCACGCCGGACAGCGCGGACGCCACGATAGCTTGATGTCCGATTTGGCAAACTCGATCGCGGCGTTTGTGCGGGACATGACCTCCCAGGGCAACGCCGACCGCGTCCTCCTCATGACGTTCAGCGAATTCGGCCGAACGGTCGCGGAAAACAACAGCCAAGGCACGGATCACGGCTCGGCAACGCCCATGTTCCTCGTCGGCAACCGAGTCAAGGCTGGAGTGCACGGCAACCATCCCAGCTACGAGCACTTCAACCCGCAGGGGCACTTCATCCCGACACACGATTTTCGCAGCGTCTATGCCGCGATGCTGGAGAAATGGCTCGAAGTCTCATCCGAGACGCTGCTCGGCGGAAGATTTCCTCCGCTCGACTGCGTCGCTTAGGCACTCGAGCGAGGAACGGAAACGATGACTGCGAACAACCGAATGGTTTCGCCGCGGTGGCATTGTCTCCAGCATGTCCCATTCGAAGGCCCGGGCTATTTGGCCGTCTGGGCAGAGGAGCGAGGCTATCGTTGGGCCTGCAGCGCGATGTGGGAAAACCCTGCCCTGCCGGCATCGGGGGAGTTCGATGGCTTGATCGTTCTCGGCGGCCCGATGAACGTCTATGAGGACGCGAAGTACCCCTGGCTCGCGCAGGAAAAGGAGTTCATCGCTCGGGCCATCTCCGACCGCAAGCCGGTCTTGGGCGTCTGCCTTGGCGCACAGCTACTGGCGGTCGTGTTGGGCGGCGCCGTCACGGGAATGTTCGACAAGGAAATCGGCTGGTTCCCCGTGGAGCTGACGCGGGCCGGCCGCGACTGTAGCCTGTTTCGCGGCTTCCCCGAGGAGTTCATGGTGTTTCATTGGCACGGCGACGCGTTTTCGATTCCGCCGCAGACCGTCCACGTCGCGCAATCCGACGCATGCGACGAGCAAGCGTTCGTCTACGACGATCGTGTGGTCGGCTTGCAATTCCACCTCGAAACGAACGAGCAGTCCATTGCCGCCTTGATCGAGCATTGTGGGGAAGACACCGCTTGCGGCCGTTACACCCAAGATCCCGAATCCATGACGAGCCGCGCCGACCGCGCTACCGAGGGCCACGTTCTGCTGGCCAGGCTGTTGGACAATTTGGCCGCTGCATCCGCCACATGACCCACGGCCTATGCGCCGCACGGCAATTAGCACGCAATAACCTGGCACGTTGCAATTCGCGGCAAATTTGCCGGCACCACTGAAAGCACCGCGACGTTTCGCCGTCGTCGCAAGTTCGCCCGCCTTTTAGCGATACGTCAAAACCGTCTCCAGCCTCCGGAGCCGAAGTGTCAACCTGGTGCCGTCCGAGACGCGACTGCGTCGACAAACGTAACGATTGCCTCGCGGACGTGAGGCGGAAGGTCGGCCCAGACTCGTGCGATGAATTCTGGCGACGAAGCGTCGGCGATGCCGCACGAGGGCGGGCGGTGACTTGCGGTGCCCTCAGGCTGCCGGATCGCCACCGTTTTTCAGTAAACCTTTGCTACCACGGTGGTTGCAATTCCCTGTGGCTTCCCTTTTAATCCGTAGGTCTTGGGTTCGAGTCCCAACAGCCTCACTTTTATCTGGTAAGGGTTCACGTCGATTCGGCTGAACGCAAAAAACGATCAACCTTCCAAAAACCTTCCACGAGCAAATGGGCTGGCAAT
This sequence comes from Planctomycetota bacterium, assembly GCA_003576845.1. GTDB lineage: Bacteria > Planctomycetota > Planctomycetia > Pirellulales > PLA5 > PLA5. The sequence goes on along the minus strand of QEVJ01000090.1, from coordinate 445 downwards.
TACTCAACGACCCAGATGACGACGAACTCCGCCAGTTTCTTCGCAGATTCGGCCACGGCCAAAGGTTCCTCGTCGATGAGAATATGGACGAGGGAATCGTCGCTTTGATTCGCGAGTTCAAGTACCCTGCAATTTGCGTCAAGGATTGCGGCCTTAGTGGAAAGCCCGACGAAAACGTAATGGCCTTCGCTTGGCGGGAGCGTCGTATGCTCGTGACGCACGATCAAGATTTCCTCGACGACAGACGGTTTCCGCCGCATCGCAATCCGGGCGTCGTCACGCTCCCGGCATTGCCACTGGATAGCGACGGATTCTTGCTCGCCTTCCGTTCATCCCGACTTATTCGCCCTTTTGCGGCGGTGAGTTGAAAAACATCGCGTGAGTCTCGTGGTTTCATGGGTTGTTGAACCACTTCCATGAACCGACGGGAGGTCACGCGATGGGT
>QEVJ01000089.1 GCA_003576845.1 Planctomycetota bacterium | reverse complement strand
GCCCGCCTCGCCACGAGACGCTCCCAACCCAGCAACCCCCAACTCCTCGCAAACCCGGAACTGCTCACGTATTACGCTTAACTTGATGCGTATGGGGTCTCACTTCGTTCGACCCACCCAATCCCACCCGACGATTTTCCGCCGCAGAGTCATGCCCGCCCCGGCGCAGTTTCGTCCTTGTGCAGCTTGTATTCGAAGCTGTCGACGAGCGCCGCCCAACTGGCCTCGATGATGTTCGTGCTCACGCCGATGGTGCCCCAGGCGTCGTGCTGGTCGCGGCTTTCGATGACCACGCGGACTCCCGCCGCGGTCCCTTCGTTGGAGTTGATGACTCGCACCTTGTAGTCGACGAGCTGCATGCTGCCGAGATTCGGGAACAGGTCGGTCAGGGCCTTGCGGAGCGCCGCATCGAGGGCGTTGACCGGCCCGTCGCCTTCGGCCACTTCGTGCCGCAGGACGTCGCCGATCCGCAGTTTGACCGTCGCTTCGGTGGTGAGTTCGCCCTGCCGATCGGTTTCGACGTTGACGTGATAGGCGAGCCGCTCGAAATGCGGAGCGAATCGGCCCGCCGCCCGCTGCACGAGCAGATCGAACGAACCTTGCGCCGCCTCGAACTGATAGCCGCGGTTTTCCAGCTCGACGACCTGCTCGAGAATCTTGTCCATGAGCGCCCGATCGTGTTGCACGTCGTACTTGGTGGTCAGCGCGATGATGTTCGATCGGCCGGAAAGCTCGCTCACGAGGATACGCCGCTCGTTGCCGACCGCGGACGGGTCGATGTGCTCGTAGCTGCTCGTAGCCTTGTTGATCGCGTGAACGTGCATCCCGCCCTTGTGGGCGAACGCGCTTTGGCCCACGAACGGCTGATTGATGCGCAAGTTCAGATTCGCCGTCTCGTAGACGAACCGCGACAGCTCTGTCAGGTGCGCGACGCCGCGGTGCTCCGCGTCGCCGCCGTTGAGAACGCGATAGCCTTGCTTCTTGAGCGCGAGGTTGGCGATCACCGCGATGAGATCGGCGTTGCCGCACCGCTCGCCGACGCCGTTGATCGTGCCTTGCACTTGCGAAGCCCCGGCGTCGACCGCGGCGAGGGAATTGGCCGTCGCCAGGTCGCAATCGTTGTGGCAATGAATCCCCACCGGCGCATCGAGCGCCGCGACCACTTCCCGCGTGCGGGCGGCGACGTACTCGGGCATCGATCCGCCGTTGGTGTCGCACAACACGACCATTTTCGCCCCCGCCGCGACGGCCGTCTTGATGGTTTGCATCGCGTAGGCGTCGTTGAGCTTCGACCCGTCGAAGAAATGTTCCGCGTCGTAGATCACCTCGCGCCCGGCCGCGCAAAGGCAGCGGATCGTGTCGCCGATCATCGCCAGATTCTCTTCGAGCGAAACGCTGAGCACCTCGCGGACGTGAAAATCGGACGTTTTGCCGACGATCGTCACGACCGGCGCCCGCGACGCGATCAGGGCCTTCATCCCGGGATCGTCTTCGGCCTTCATTCCGCGGCGGCGCGTCATGCCGAACGCGCACACGCGGGCGTGCTCGAGCGGCCGTTCCGCGACGCGCTGAAAGAACTCGGCGTCTTTCTCGTTCGACAGCGGATAGCCCCCTTCGATGTAGTCGAAGCCCAGGCTGTCGAGCCGCTCCGCGATGAGCAGCTTGTCGTGGAGCGAAAAGTTGACGCCCTCGCCCTGACTCCCGTCGCGCAAGGTCGTGTCGTAGATTTCGACGTGTCGCATACTCCCCTCGGGCCTCCCGCCTCAAGCCTCAAGCCTTCGGCCTGCCTATACCCAATAAAAAAGCCCTGCCACCTCATCGGTCGCAGGGCCTGTAAATTCGCGAAACGTGCAGGACGCCCTTACGACCTCGGCCGCGGCCGAATCCCGATAATCGCGATGCCGATCGTGCAATCGTTGCCGATTGCCAGCGAGCGAGGCGATATGGTGGGACGCGAGTTCATGGCCGGTGCGCAGAATCGTCCTGTAACTGTCGCCTCAAGTCTAGGTCGCTCGCCGGAGAGCGTCAAGCACGCCACTTTACCGCGGTGTTAGCAACCACTAGAAATGTCCCCAGTTCTCCGCGAATGGAAATGTCCCGTCACTTTGGGTGTTGGGTATTCCGCCGCAGCCAGTTCGCCGGACGCCGGGGCTATTCAACGGCCGGGCCGTTTGCTACCGTTGGGCCAAAGTGCGGCGGCGTGCGAAGCGCTCGTCGTCTCGCTGTGCCGAAGTGCGTTTCGGCGCGGCTCGAAATCCGCTCTTGGTCGATGCCGCCTGGCATTCGCGTCGTTCCCATAAACCTAGCACACCGTAACGAGGTTCCAGTCATGTCGATGTATATCGGAGAAGCACTCGCCGGCGAAGGGAATGAGATTGCCCATATCGACTTGCTGATCGGCAGCAAGGACGGACCGGTAGGCATCGCGTTCGCCAACGCCCTCGCCCGCCAAAGCTCGGGCCACTCGAACCTGCTCGCCGTGCTCACTCCGAACCTGGCGGTCAAGCCGGCGACCGTGATGATTACGAAGGTCACGATCAAGGGCGCGAAGCAGGCCGTTCAGATGTTCGGCCCGGCGCAAGCCGCCGTCGCCAAGGCGATCGCCGACTCGGTGGCCGAAGGCGTGATTCCCATGGATCAGGCGGAGAACCTCGTCTGCGTCTGCGGCGTGTTCATCCACTGGGCTGCCGAAAGCGACAAGAAGATCTACGACTACAACTACGAAGCCACGAAGATGGCCGTCAAGAACGCGATGACCGGCAAGCCCACCGCCGACGAAATGATCGCCGGCAAAGACAAGGCCGCCCATCCGTTCAAGGGCTTTTAGAAGCGATTGCGCATCGTAGGGTGGGTCGAACGACGTGAGGCCCACCGTGACGCACTTCGAGTGGTGAATAGAGTTTGAATTGTGAATAGATAATGGTGAATGGTGAATTGTAATTGAGAGAATTGTCCCAACGCGGCCATTCACCATTCGCAATTCACCATTTACCAATCACAATTCTTGCTTGACGTGTCGGCAATCGCCGAGAATGGTGGGCCTCACTTCGTTCGACCCACCGTACGATTTGATGGACACGCTTGCCGACACGCGCCTTGGGTAACCGGGGACGTGTCGGCTTTTTTCTTGGCCCGGGGGACGCGCGATCATGTCCAAGCCCAACATTCTCATCCAACTCGACACGGCCGAGCGGCCGAGCGTGTTCGACGCCGTCGTGGCCGTCGATTCGGGCGTCGACCACCTGCTGCAATACGGCGGCGCGACGCCGGAAAACGTCCGCGAACTCGTCCACGGCGCGATCTTCACTCGCGGGCCGGACGATCTCAAACACACGGCGATCTTCGTCGGAGGAAGCAACGTCGCGGCCGGCGAAAAGCTGCTCGCCGCCGTCCGCGACGCATTTTTCGGCCCGATGCGCGTGTCGGTGCTCCTCGACGCGAACGGGGCCAACACGACCGCCGCCGCGGCCGTTCTGGCGGCATCGAAGCACGTTCCTCTTGCCGGCGCAACGGCAGTCGTCCTTGCCGCTACGGGGCCCGTCGGCAACCGCGCCGTCCGCCTGCTTGCCCGCGAAGGCGCCGCCGTGCGGGCGGCGTCGCGCGATCGCGCTCGGAGCGAAGCCGTCTGCGCCGCGATAAAGAGCGCGCTATCCAGCGCCGATGTATCGCCGTGGCAAACCGCCTCGCCGGCGGAACTCGCCACCGCGCTCGACGGCGCCGATATCCTCATCGCCGCCGGCGCGGCGGGCGTGCAACTCGTTTCGGCCGCAACCCTCAAAGCCGCCGAGAGCGTCCGCGTCGCGATCGACCTCAACGCCGTCCCGCCGCTGGGCATCGGCGGCATCAAAGCCACCGACAAGGCGGCCGACCGCGAGGGCAAGGTGGCCTATGGCGCGCTTGGCGTCGGCGGCACGAAGATGAAAATCCACAAAGAGGCAATCCGCCGTCTCTTCACCGCCAACGATCAAATCCTCGACGCGGAAGAAATCCTCCAAATCGGCAAACAGCTTGGTTGAAGACAGGACACCGCAAAGTCGCGATGAAGCAAAGAATGCAGCAGCAAGAGGATCGAAGGCAGCCGACGATTTGATGTGGGATCAACAGTCCTCCGCCTTTGCGTCTTTGCTCCTTTGCGGTTCGAGTGGTCAGTCCAGCCGAATCTTGCGGAAGATCGGCGTGTGGCGGTAGTAGACTTCGAGCGTGCACGTGGCGAGGGCCGTCGTGTAGATACGGCCGGCGGCGAAATCGTACCGCGTGCGCGGATCCCAGCTTCCCGCTTCGTGACCGGCGGTCCGCTGCAACGCCACGAGCCGGTCGCTGGCGGCCCGGTTCCAACGATCCCAGGCGTCGCCGCCCACGTGGTGCATGACTTGCGTGCCGTAGTACCAATAGTAAAGGTCCGCGTTCGCGTCGCCGGGCAAGTGGTTCTCGAGGAGGTGCTCGACGCCCGCGCGAATGCCAGGATCGTCGATCTTGGCCCCCAGGTAGAAGCGGCACAGGAGCGCCTCGGCCGTCATAGCCGGCGTTTCGCGTTCGCCGGCGCGATAGCCATAAATGCCCGGCCGATCGCGGCTCGCCACGGTGTCGAGAAACTGGTTGGCCAACAGCATCACGTGGTCGGGCGCGCGAACCGTCGCCGTGCGCGCGCTATACAACGCCATCACTTGCCAACCGTGGACGCTCGTGTCGCCCGGCTCGCCCGGCTGATAGCGCCAGCCGCCGCGGACGTGCTGGGCCGCTTCGATGAACTCGATCGCCTTGCGGCACGGCTCGCGGAGGGCCTCGTTGCCGGTGAGCGAGAACGCTTCGCACAGGACGATCGTCGCCTGGCCGTGGACGTACATGCCGGACTTCGTGTCCGCGTCGCCCCGCAGGTCGCCGGTCTGCGGATCTTGTTGATCGACGAGCCACCGCAACCCGCGAGCGGTTACGTCGCGGTAGATGCCGGGCACATTCGGCGACTGGCCCGCGCCCAGAAACGGCAAAAGGGCCAGGGACGTGCCCGCCATGTTTCCCGGCACGGAGCCGCGTTCTCCGCAGCGTCCGCGGCAATTGGGATGTTCGTGAAACCGGCTCAGGCTCCAACTGCCGTCGGCGTTTTGATGCTCGGCGAGCCAATGCAGTCCGCGGGCGACGGCCGCTTCGGTCCAGATCGTGCCCCCTTCATGCTTGAGCACTTCCTCGCGCAATCGCGGATCGCGGCCGGCGAACGTCCGTTCGTGAGGGCTGTTCGAATCGAGCAACTGTTTCGTCGCGCCCACCGGAGGCAACCTACGCGCGGCCTGCGGATCGAGCCGCAGCCGCTTCGCGTCTTCGTACGCTTGCAGCACGACCTCGCGCGGTTTGCCGTCGAGCGGCGCATCCAACGGCAGATCGAATTCCGGATCGGGGTTCTTGGCCACGATGGTCGGGTCGCCCCCTTCTCGCCGGACCGGATCGATCGTCGTCGACAGGACCAACGTCCGCGGACGCTCGGGGGAAGGCGAGATATCCAACAGCGAAAGCAGAATCAGCGCCATCAAGTGAACGATCGCGCTGACCAGCCAGGCCGGCAAATCGCGGAGCAGCCGATCGAGCAGGCTGCGCTTCCGTCGCGTTCGAGCGACCGGCGGCGCGGCAGGTGCATGAAGCCGGGCGGTCGAAACTGCCTTGCTTGCCGCGGGAGTCGCCGCGGCCGTCGGCGTAAGCGATGGTTGAGGCTTCGTGCTCGGGGCGACGAATCGCCGCGGCTCGCTCTTCACCGCCGGAGCAGGAGCCGGACTTGCCGGCGCGGCGGGTCGCGTCGGCTTTGTGACGTCCGCCTTGCGAGCGCCGGGCTGCGGGGCCGACGTGCGAGCCCGCGTCGGTGCCGGCGCGGGCGGTTCGACCTTCCGCGGTTCCGCGGCGCGGCGTTCGAGCAACCGCCGCGCGGCCGCCTCTTGCGCTTCGGTCAGTTCAATGCTCGTTCCACACCGCCAGCAATCGGCGACCAACAGCCAGAGCCGAATCGTCATCGGCGCGCCGCAATCCGGGCAGGCGCAGCCGAGCACATCGCCGCTCAGCCAAATTCCCAAGTCGTCCAGCGTGTCGTCAGTGGATTGAGCCCCCGACTCCCATTTAGCCCCCGGTGAATACACCGGGGGGAACGCGCCATCCACCGCATTTGTCCCGCGAGTCTGCGTATCGCCCGTCCCCGGCCCGGCATCGGTCGTCAAACCGTCCGAGCGCGCTCCCGCCCGCTCGCCGGCAATCCCGCCGGTCGTGGGCACAACACGATCTTCCGGCGAGCGATCGGCCATGGGGGAAATGGGTACGCAAAACGAGCGCAGAAGACGTCGGGGCGGTCCACCCCCAAGAAATCGCCAGACCGCCGCCGCGGTTACGGCCGGCGCGGCGCGTATCGCCATGTTTCCCGCGAAAACTGCCCGCCAATCGACCGCAACGGTCCTAACGTGTAGTATACAAGCGGGCAAAACTCGGAACAAATTGTCGCGGCGGCCCAGGTAGTCGTTGGGATTTCGTGAGGCGACTCGGCAATTCGCACGGCTGAGCCAGTGCCACCCAACGAGTCAGGGCCACACGCACGGGCCAAGCCCGTGCCACCCGCCGTCACCTGCCCGCACGGAGAAGAGGACTCTTGATGGCGACCGACGTGGCAAACCTAGTGGCCGAGCTCGAGGCAAACGTCTCGCGGGCCGTGTTGGGCAAGGCGGACGTCGTCCGCCTGTGCATCGTCGCCATGCTCGCGGGCGAGCACGTGCTCCTGGAAGACGTGCCCGGCGTCGGCAAGACGCTCGTCGGCAAGGCGCTCGCCAAGAGCGTGAGCGCCCGATTCTGCCGCATTCAGTTCACCCCCGACCTGCTCCCCAGCGACATCCTCGGCGGCAGCATTTACGACGCGAAGACGGGCGAGTTCATCTTTCATCGCGGGCCAATCTTCGCCCACATCGTGCTCGCTGACGAGATCAACCGCACGACGCCGCGGACGCAAAGCGCCCTGCTCGAATCGATGAGCGAAGGCCAGGTGTCGATCGACGGCCAGACGCACGACCTGCCCAAGCCGTTCATGGTCATCGCCACGCAGAATCCTTACGAGTTCGAGGGGACGTATCCGTTGCCCGAAAGCCAGCTCGACCGGTTCCTGCTGCGGATTGCGCTCGGCTATCCGGACCGCGACGACGAGTCGCAGATTCTCGCCAATCACCGCCAGGGCGAACCGGTCGATCGGCTGGAACCGGTGCTCGACTGTGCCCAAATCGGCGATTTGCAACGCCGCGTCCGCGAGGTGACCGTCAGCGAAGCGGTGCACGAATACCTGATCGACATCGTCCACAAGACGCGCGAGTGCGACGAGGTTCACGTCGGCGTGAGCACCCGCGGGGCACTGTGCCTGTATCGAGCGTGCCAGGCGCTCGCGCTCGTCGAAGGCCGCGACTTCGTCACGCCCGACGACGTGAAGCGCCTGGCGGTCCCGGTGATCGCCCACCGCATCCTGCCCAAAGGCTACGCCCACGGCAGCCGCCGGCAGACGGTGGAATCGCTGGTGCAACGGTTGGTCGACGAAGTGCCGGTGCGAGAATAGGATTCGGGATTCAGGATTCGGGATTCGGCAGGTGAATCCCGATCGGCGATCCCCCGAATCCCGATTCCCGAATCCCGAATCCTGTATGCCCTTCTCCATCACCCGCGAAGGCTTCGCCTACCTCTTCATACTGGCCTTTGTGCTGGCGGTGGCGATTCTGCGCGACATCAACTTGATGTACGCTGTCGCCGGGTTGATGATCGGGCCGTTTCTGTTCAATGCTGCGCTCGCGGCGGCGATTCCGCGCGGGCTGCGCGTCCGGCGGCAGATGCCGGCGACACTCGAAGCCGGCGAAACGCTAACGGTACACCTATCGCTCGCCAATCCGCAGCGTCGTCTGGCGGCCTGGCTCGTCGTCGTCGCCGATACGCTCGAACGGCACCGCGCGCCATTGCGACCGCGACGCGTAACCGCCACGGCCTGGTTCCCGCACGTCCCGCCGGGCAGCACGCGGCATTCGAGCTATCGCGGCTGGCTCACCGAGCGCGGGCGATATCGCTTCGGGCCATTGCGCGTTTCGTGCCGCTTTCCGCTCGGTCTCGTGCGGCGAACTGTGACCATCGAAGCGCCGGGCGACGTCGTCGTCTATCCGCGGCTCGGCGAGCTTACTGAGAAGGCGAAAGCTCTGTGGCGACAGGCCGCCCGCGGCGATCGACCCGCGCGACGCCGCGGCCGGGCGGAAGCCGAGTTTCACGGACTGCGCGATTGGCAGCGCGGCGACAGCCGGCGGTGGATTCATTGGCGCTCCACTGCCCGCCGCGGCGAAATCGTTGTCCGCGAATTCGAACAGCAGGAACATCACGACCTGGCGATCGTACTCGACCTGGCCGCGAGCGGTTCGCCGAGCCCACGGCAAGTCGACGCCATCGAACGGGCCGTGAGCATCGCCGCCACGCTCGTGACCGGCGCGTGTGCCGAGCCGGCGGCGCGAGTGATCCTGGCGATTGCGGCCGAGCGCGAAGTGCTCCTTAGCGGCGCGTCGTCGACCAAACTGCGTAGCGAAATGCTCGCGGCGCTGGCGGAAGTCGAAGCCGCGCGCGTAGACGAACCCTCCGCCGCCCGCAAGCATGCCGCGTCGCGCTCCGCGGCGTTCGACGGCGTTTCCCGCATCGTCCGACCGGATACGCCGGTCCTGATCGTGTCGGCAAACGCAAGCGACGACAGAGCGGCAGTCGGCGGCGTCGACCCCGACCGTCATCGAGCGGCGAACTGGATCACCATCGACGCGACGAAAGGCGGGGGAGAGTATGTGGCGCTGGACGTTAGAGGTTAGAGGTTGGAGGTTAGAGGTTAGAAAGAAGGACCCAATGCCAACACTCGACCACTTCCGCATGATGGACAAGATCGCCTCGTATTTTTACTCACCTGTACGTCCTGCCCGATCCCTGGTCTCCTCCAACCTCTAACCTCTAACCTCCAACCTCCAGAAATGACGCTGCACCGCCTAACGCAGATCAACCTCGCCATCGTGGCCGTGCTGGGGACGGTGTTGCTCGGCTCGGCGCAGGGGAGCTACGCGCTGCCGCTGCTGGCGATCGTTTCGGCGGCCGCGGCGACTTATTGGACCGACATTCGCGGCCGCATCCGGCTCAACGGCGCGGTCGCCAACCTCGCCGCCTTGATTGCCGTGGCCGTGTCCGTGTCGGAAGTCGTCCGCGCCGACGCCAGCGAGCAGCTCGTCGCGATCGCCAACTTGCTCATCTATCTGCAAACGATCCTGCTCTTCCAGGAAAAAACGGTTCGCGTCGGCTGGCAGTTGCTGAGCTTGAGCTTGCTCCAAGTCGTCGTCGCCGCGGCCATCGGCGACAGCATCTTTTTCGGCGCGTTGGCCATGCTGTACTTGCTCTGCGGACTGTCCGCCGTGTCGCTGTTGTGCTGCTATGGCGAGTCGCTCGCTCACGGCGCGCCGTTCGTGCCGGTGGGCGCGAAACGCAAGCTCGTCTGGGGTTTTCACGGCGATCGCTCGCCTTCGCCGGATAGCGGCGCTGTGGCCCGCGTTCCCGTCGAACCGCCCAAGCACTTTTACCGCGGCCTGGCCCGCTGCCTTGCGGCGCTCGCGGCCGGTTCGATGCTCGTGGCCGGGTTGCTGTTCGTCGTCGTTCCGCGGTATGGCGACGCTAAGCTGATGACCCAAAACTCGCAGCATAGCGCGAGCATGACCGGCTTTTCCGAGCAAGTCGATCTGAACATCGGCAGCCGGCGGATCTTCGAGAACAACGAAATCGTCATGCGGCTGCGGCTCGTCGACGACGCGACGGGGCTAGACTTTGCGTATTATCGCGACGTTTATCTGCGCGGCGCGATCGCCCACAAATACGACGACGGCAACTGGCGGCACGTCCAAAACGAGGAGTACGGCGAGTGGTCGAGGCGTCGGGAACTTCCACCCGGCGTCGTGCGGCAGATCATCGAAATCGAGCCGATGCGGCACGAGCGGCTGTTTAGCGCATACCCCGTCGTGACGACCTACGGCGACCGGCGGATACTGACGGCGCCGCTTCGCCGCCACCAGGGACGCCAGGAATCGCGGATGGCCTTGCAAATCGGCACGACGGCGTTCTACCGCGGCGAACAGCACGCCGTCACGCCTTGCTATGAGACGCCGGGCGAAAGCTGGTCGCGTTTGCCCGCGCCGCGGATGTCGCCGGACGAAGACCAAGGGACCGCCGGAGAAGAATCCGCCAGTGGCGCCGCGAGCGCGGAAAAGGCCGCGGAACCAACGGCGGGACCGCTCGCCGGCGTGATCGCCTTCGCCAAGCGCGCCGTCGCCGACGCGGAAATCGACCCCGGCGACCGCATCGGCATCGCCCGCGCGCTCGAAGAACGGCTCAAGCTTTCCGGCGAGTTTGGCTACACGCTCGCGCTTCCCCAGCGCAACGCGCTCAAGGACCCGATCGAGGACTTCGTCACCGAGCATCGCCAGGGGAATTGCGAGTTTTTCGCCAGCGCGCTCGCGCTGATGCTGCGCAGTCAGGGCGTTCCCGCGCGAATCGTGAGCGGATATCACAGCGCCGACTGGAATCCGCTCGGCGGCTATTTGCAGGTGCGGCAGCTCCACGCCCACGCTTGGGTCGAAGCGTATCTCAAGCCCGACCAGGTGCCGGACGCGATGAAGCTTCCCGACCACAACTACGGCAATGGGGCGTGGCTGCGGCTCGATCCGACGCCCAACGACGACAGCTCGGCGCTGACCGACGGCAACTTCGGCTTCTGGGCCCGGATGAAGAACCTGTTCGACCACGTCGATCTGCTCTGGCGCAATTACATCATCGGGTTCGATCGCGAGCGGCAGGAACGCTTGATCTATTCGCCGCTCGAGGACGCGGTCGACGAGACGCGATGGGGCATCGCCCGAACGGGCGTGCTGCTGGCGACGGCATTGGGCGCCGTAGTCAATGCGATCGGCTGGGTCGGCGTCGCGGCGTGCATCGTCGCGGTTTGGCTGGCGGCGAAGGCGATCGCGCGGCGCTGGCCGGCGCGGTTGCGGCTCGCCTGGCTGGCAAGGCTGGGCGGTTGGTTCGCGCCGCCGCGGTGGCGCCGAAACGCGGCGAACCGGAGCGCGCCCCGCGTGGCATTCTACGAGCGATTCGAGCGGATTGCCGCCCGCGCCGGTTTCCGCCGAGAGCCGCAGCAAACGCCGCTCGAATTCGCCCAAGCCGTCGGCGGACAACTGTTCGACATGCCCGAGAGCCGCATCGCCGCCCGCGCCCCGCGCCAGGTCGTCGAAGCCTTCTACCGGGTCCGCTACGGCGGCCACGCGCTCGCCGAAGAAGAAGCTGCCGTCGTCGAATGCGCGCTCGTCGAACTCGAACGCGTGCTCTCGTGGGGCGGCACGGGCGCCGCCAGGGCAGGTGCGTGAAGGCGCCTGCCCGACGCGGCCAAACGTGCGTCGTCCCCAACGCCGCGTACCCGAGTTGCCGCACGCCGGTAAGACGCGATGGCGGCACGAGCTCGTTCGCTGTGTCCTCGCGATGCATGTGCGGGATCGCACTCTCCAAGACTGCGCCGCTCCGTCGACCAGACAAGTTTTCTGCAAAAAACTTGACAACACGTGGAACTGGGTTAGGTTGACCGCGAGTGGGACAGCTTTTTGAACCGCTTCTCCGGAAGCTGTGGTTTCGTCCTCACGTTTACGGGGAGACTAATGCGTCCTTGAGATTCGATTTGCCGAGTCCGGCATTGGCCGTCCCGTTCCATCCAATCGCGCCATGCGCGAGGGAGGGTTCCATGACTGCGTCCAGTGTTAGTCGAACCGCGGCCATTCTGCTTCTTCTTGCTGCCGCGGCGCCCGTGCGGGGCGATCCCCTGCCGGGTGAGATCTTGAAGTTTCGCCAGGCGCCAATGATCGCCACGCCGATTCCGCCAGTGCCAGGCGCGTTGACGTACTTCGGTCACGATGAACTCAGTACCGCGTATGGGTCGTCGATTCAAGGGCCCTATCAGGGTCGGTTCATGGCGGACGATTTCGCCGATCGTTTCGATACGCCCGTCGTGCACCTTAGGTGGTGGGGCTCCTATATGGGCCAGGAGCACATTTACGGCACGGGCGTGAAACGGTTCTACATCGGCTTCGAATCGGATGTTCCAGTGGGGCCGGACAACCCGTTCAGCCATCCCGGAACGCCACTTTTGGAGCAATTCGTTACCAAGGGGCCGCTCGCGCCGGGGTCGGGCACATTTACGGAGACGCTCATCCGCCCGCCCGATCCGCTCATCGGCGAGGCGCTGTATGAATACAACGCCGAACTGACGTGCCCGTTTCCGGAGCGGCCGGACACGGTCTATTGGCTAAAGGTCGTCGCGCTGGTCAATCCGCAGGAGGACGGAGCGATCGAATGGGGTTGGCACAATCGCGACTACACGGTACCAAACCCGCTCGCGTCCACGGCGCCGGCCGTGGTCCCGGGCGAAGCGATCGCGGGGTTTCTCCCTACGGTTCCGCCAACCCCGGTTTGGCATTTTCAGGATGATGCCGTCCAGGGGAGCATCGTGACGGTGTTCACGGCCCCATGCCAGGCCAACACGGACCAATTCGCCATGGCGCCGCAGAACTACGTCGTCGAATTGGACGGACCGCCGCCGATCGACGAGTTCTCCAAGGACCTGGCGTTCGAGTTGTACACGATCCCGGAACCGCCAACCGGCATACTGGCGCTCGTCGGGACGCTGATAGCTTGGCGCTGCCGCGCTCGGCGCGCGTAACCGCGATAACCCGAATGGCCGAAACTCGCCCGCCGCGCATGCCACGACCCTTGTGTCGTCCCCGCTTGCGCGTCGGGCTAAGTTGGTGGGTTTCGTGGAAGCATCCGACCGAGCGATGACGCTGTTTGAACCGTCCGAGCGCCGGCAATGTAGGTCGCTCGCTCCGGCGACCGACAACACTGCATGGCGCTCGTCATCAGCGCGCGCGTTCGGAGCTTTTTGGGGACGCCGATCCTATTGGGCGCAGGCGCGTTTGGTCTAAATTGGTGTGCGGGGGTATCTCACCAAGGAACCGGGGCATCGCCATGAAGGCACGGAGGGGGCAAGGCGCGCGGGATGGTTGGGTGCTCCTGCTGCTCGCCGCGTGGTCGTGCCATTACTTTTTTCGTTACGGCGGGACGGCTTACGAATGGCCGGCGGTCGACATTGCCCCGCTCGTCGCCCGGCAACTCGATCCGGATTTTCTGGCGAACGATTTTTTTACGAATGCCAGCGCCGAGGCGAATCCGCGGCACGCCTTCGGGTTTTTCGTGGCGACGCTGGCCCGGTGCTTCGGCGGCGAATGGTACGCGGCGCTGTTTCTGCTGCGCGTCGCGGCGGCGGTTTTCCTCCCCGGGTTGTGGTATTTGGCGCTGACGGGCTATGTGCGATCGTGGCGCGGCGATCGAGGCGAGCGCGACACGCGCGCGCCCGACGTGGGCGGCATATTGGCGGCGATTGTGGTGTTCGTCGGACTCGTCCAAGTCGTTCGCCCGAGCGTGTCGGCCTGGTTCTCGATCGCCTGGTGGCCTCCGTTTCAACCGCAAGCGACGTCGGCAACCTATTCGTTGATGTTCGCGCTGGCCGGCAATGTATTGTTGTTGCGAGACGCGCGGAAAAGCACATGGTGCGGAGCGGTTCTGTGGGCGATAGCCTCGGTGCTCCATCCCGCGGTAAGCCTGTTCGCGATCGTGTTCCACGGCCTCGCAACGTTCGATCGGCAGCGCTGGAGCGCCGCCGCGGCGGCGGTTGCGGTGGGATGGCTCTTACCGTGCGCGGCGCTGGCGATAGCGTGCCGACCGGCGGTGTCGCTCTCGGCCGCGGAGTTCATTCGCGCGTACGTCGTGGTGCGGCATCCGAGCCATTACCTGCCGGCCCAGTTCGGCACGCTCACCGGGCGGCCGTGGTGGGAGAGTTTTTTCGTGCTCACGGGACTCATGCTTGCGGCCGTGCCGTATGCGGCGTGGCGGCAGGATCGGCGGTCGGCGTCGCTCGCGTTGCTGCTGGCGGCGGCTTACGTTGGATGCGTGGGGCTGCAATACATCGCCGTCGTCGACTGGCCGAGCAAGCTGCTGGCGATGCTCGGGCCGGTGCGGTTCTCGGCGCTGGGGTTCTATGCGTGGCTGTTGCTTGCGGCAGTGGTCGCCGCGGATTTGGGGTCGCTGGTTCCCGCGCGGTTGCCGAGCACGGCGGCGCGAATGTCGGTTCTCGGCCTGCCTCGCTGGGCCGCATTGGTTGTGATGGGCGTAGCGGCGGTCGTCGTGGGCATGACCGAGCGCGACGACCCGTTCCTCCGCGCCCGAGAGAAGCATGGGCGATTGTTCGAGTGGATCGCGAAGAACACACCGCGCGACGCCGTGTTTGCCACGCCGGACGATTACCTGACCGTCGATATCGCGCTCGTCGCCGAGCGGCCCGTGTTTGCCGGATTTGGGTTTCCGTTTCGCGAGGACTTCTTCGCCGAGTACACGCTCCGCGACGCCCTCGTGTTCGGCACACCGGAGCACCGGGCGGAACTCGCGGCCGCCGGAGCGAGCGACCCGAAGGAGGCGTATTTCTACGGCCTTTCGCCGCGCGACTTTGCCAAGGTTGCTGCCGAGCGGCGGCTCGACTTGGTCGTCGTCGCTGCGGACCATGCCGATCGGTTCGACGATCTTGCGCCCGCGTATGCCGATGCCTCGTGGCGGGTATACGCGATTCATCCGCCGCGGAAGAACTCGCCTCCGCCGACGCCGTGACTTCCCGTTACCGCCGCGACGCTTCGACTCCGGCGATGTCGGCGGTGGTGATTCGCCCATCGTGCAGCGCGGAAGCGACGAGCGCTCCGTCGCAGCCCGCGTCGGCGAGCGACAACAGGTCGAGAATGCCGCGGACGCCGCCGCCGGAGACGAGTTCGAGCGCAGCCGAGCGCGTGCGAAGCGCGCGGCACAGCTCGACGGTGGGCACGCCTTCGCCGACGCCGACCGCGGCGAGGTCGAGGACGATCATCCGCGCGACGCCCGCGTCGAGCGCTGCGACGCCGCACTCGAACGGCGTCATCGCTTGCCACACGGGTCCGTCGGCCAGCAACTTGCCCGCCTTGAGATCGAGACTGAACACCAGTCGCTCGCGGCCGACGATTTTCACGCAACGTGCGAGCATGTCCCGATCGCGCAACGTCTCGAGGCCGAGGATCACGCCGTCGATTGCTCGGCCGCGATGCTCGAAGCGCGCGAGCCGTTCGGCTGCATTTTCGTCGCGCAGTCCGGCATCGACCCACAGTTCGGCGCTCGTGTCCAGCAAGGCGCGGTAGCAGTCCCAATTCGGGTCGGTGCGGGCCGTGGCGGCTCCGATGGCGTCGAGATCGGCAACGTAGACGCGGCGAAGTCCCAAGCGAACGAACGCCGCCGCGATTTGAGCCGGGTCGCTGCCGGCGACCAGGCAGCTTTCGATAGCCAGGTATTCCGCCCGGCGTCCGGCGACGCCGCGAACTACGATGCCACCTTTAAGATCGATGACGGGGATGACGCGCACGGCAGAGACTTGAGCTCACTTGTTGCCGTCGAGCGGCGCGAGTTGCGATGCCGCCTGGTCGGCAGCCGTCGCCTTGTCGGTGTAGAGCGGTAGGTAGCGATAATAAACCTGCAGCATCATCACCGCCAGCGCCGTGTTGTACAAGCGGCCGCCTTGGGCCGAGTGCTTGTCGTCGAAATGCCAACTGCCGAATTCGTGTCCCTCGCGAGCTTGCGACTGGACGAGATAGTCGCGGAGCCTGGCGTTCCACTTGCGCCACTGCGTGCCGCCCCAGTGGTGCATGACCTGCGTCGCTTGATAGTTGTAATACATGTCGTCGCGCGATGGGCCTTGTTTGGCGATTGCGTCGACGCCATGAATCAGGGCGGCGTTCGAGCGGTCCCAGCCCGTGTACATTCGGCAGAGCAACCCGACGGAGTTGGTCGTAAAGTTCGCGCGTTCCGGCCCGAGATAACCGTAAAACGCCCCGCGATAGTGTCCGTCGCCGTCTTGGACGCTGTCGAGAAACCGCGTCGCGCGGTAAATGACGTGTTCGGGCACTTCGAGCTTCGCCATCCGCGCGCTGCGGAGCGCCATCAACTGCCAGCCGAGCACGGTCGTATCGCCCGGCTGGCCGGGAACGTAGCGCCACCCGCCGGTCTTCGGATTTTGAGCGTAAACGATGAAGTCGATCGCTTTTTGGGCGAACGGACGGAGCGATTCGTCGCCGGTCATCGCGTATGCTTCGCACAGCGCGAGCGAGGCGATGCCTTGGGCGTACATCGTGCCTTCCTGCAAGTCGCCGCCGTTGGGCGTCGAGAGCATTCGGCCGGTCAGATAATACAGGCCCTTGTCGACTTCGTTCTGAAACGGACCGTGGCGGTGGGTGTAGCCCGCCCCGAGGAACGACAACAGCGCCAGTCCGGTCGCGGCGGTGGTCGAGGCGACAGTCCCCGGATTGCGACAGCGGCTGTCGCACTGGCCGGTGCGATGATCGAAGGACCAGCCGCCGTTGGCCTTTTGGTGATTGGCGATCCAGATCAGTCCGGATTCCATCGCGACTTCGCTCGTTTTCGTGCCGCCGTCTTGTTTGATGAGCCGGGGACGGTTGCCGGCGTCGCGGCCGCCGAGCCCGCCGCCGGCGACGAACGTTCGGCCCGGTTTGCCGAGGTCGCTCGCGCCCGTCGTTTGTTGCGGCGATTGGCTCGCGTTTGGATTCGCGTTCGTCGCGGTTCTTTCTGCGGGATTGGGCAAAAACTCAAGTTTCGGCAGATCGACTTGAAGCGGGTTGGTCGAGGCGACGAACTGCTGGACTTGCGGCGCTGCGATCGTCACGTCGGTCGGGCCCACGAGCAGGACCGCGGTCGTAAGAGACGCCGCATCGACGGCATCCCCGTCGTCGGTCCAGGCGATCAGACTCGGCCCGGCCCGTTTTTCGCCGATCGCCGGTCCAATGAGCGCGAGAACAATCAACAGGATCAAATGGACGAACAAGCTCGCCACCCAGCCGGACGGCGCCGTCCCCAGCCGGCGTTGAAACCAAGCGATCGCAGCACTCGCCGCGCGGGCGAGGAGGGGATGGCGGCTGGAGGAGGTTTGCGAGCGAGATCGTGCGACCGCTTCAGGTCGTTCGCCGCGCTCGTCGTGTGCGACGGGAGGTGCATCGGGATCGCCAAGCGCGACGGCCGACTCGCGATCGGCGAGCATGGCGCTCGCGGGCGGCACGAGCAAACCGGCGGCAATCGGCGGCGACATAGCGTCGCACGGCCGGTTCGTGCCCAGCAATTCGGCGTCGGGCTTATGTCTGACCTTCCAGCGCAAGGGCCCACCTCTCATCCGCCGCGTCGAATTCGTTCCCAGCAGGCGGCCTCCTTGTTTGCGCAGCTACCCCATATTATTGCCGCCGAATCGGCCGCAGCCAAGGAAGTCGCGAGCGGCGAGGCAGGGTCGTAGCGGTTATGAGCATTCGATGGCCCGTCGCGTTTCCCGCCGACAGGACTTGTCAGGTCCAGTAAACACCGCACGCTATAATTCTCCGCCGTCCGCCGATGCTCGTGTTGCCCCTTACTCGCCACCTATGTCCAGACTGGCCCACTGGCACGCCCACTGCCCACCGTCCATTGCCGACTTGAACCCGCTGAGGCAAACGGCCGCCGCGATTTTCCCGCCATGCAAATCGTCATTACCGCCGTCGGCCCCGACAATCGCGGGCTCGCCGATCCGATCGTCCATTTCGTGACCGGACAGGGCGCGAATATCGCCGAAATCCAGATGTACGACCACGACCAGGAGCGGCTCTTTGCCATGTTCCTGCGGGTTGAGATGCAGCCGGACCAGTGGCCGCTCCTGGTCCAGGCAATGAAGGAAATCGGCGATCTCAAGGGTCTGAGCATTCGGGTGTGGTCGCCCGAGTTGCGGGCTGCGCGGCCGCGATTGGCGATTTGCACGACGTATCGGCCCGAGCCGCCGCTGGCCCTGTTGCGGGCGATTCGCGACGGCCGCGTGAATGCCGAGGCGACGCTCATGTTGGGAAATCGGCCGAATTGCCGGGCGCTTGCCGAACAGTTCGGCGTTGCCTGGCACGACATCGGCGACGAGGCCGGAAATCCGGACGAGGAGCAACTCGTCGCATTATGCGATGAGCACGAAGTCGACTACATCGTTCTCGCCCGATACATGCGCGTGATGCCGGCCGCGACATGTTGGAAATACGCCGGCGGGCGGATCATCAATCTCCACCACGGGCTACTGCCGAGCTTTCCCGGGTTGCGGCCGTATCAGGACGCTTATGCCGCGCGGATGCTGACCTACGGCGCGACGTGCCATTACATCGTGCCCGAACTCGATGCCGGAGGGCAGATCATCTATCAATCGACGTTCACCGTTCCGCCGGGCATGAAGCTCGACCAGATCGTCCGCCGCGGCGAGCAGGACAATGAGCCGCACTGCCTGGTCGAGGGCGTCCGCCGCGTGGTCGAGGGCGAGGTGCAGTTACACTTTCACCGCGTCATCGCCCGGGCGAGGGGCTAGCGGGCGGTCGTTAAACTTTACGGTCTGCGAAGATTTTTTCGCCCGGCCTCTACTCTGCTGGATGTTCCGGTCTCGCGGGTCGATGTGACGTTGGGACGCGCACCGGCGTAGGTCAGGCACTCCTGTGCCTGACGGGCGATGCTATTGGACACGGCGATGCCGTTGGGCGCCGCCGCGCATCGCCGCGCACGATTCAAGAATTGATCCTGGCGTGGTTCGGCGGGTTCGTCAGGCACGGGAGTGCCTGACCTACTCGTGCTGGCTGCCGCGTCGGAACGCGAGGCGATCGAGATATGCATTCGGCGATACTGGCAGCGGGGATTGTGCTCGGCGCGGGTTCCGGCGAACCGGTCCCGCTCGAACCACCCGCTGCGCCGCAAGAGTTCTACGCCGAAGCTCCGCGGCCCTATGCGCCGTCGATCACGATCTACTATCCGTCGCCGAGCTACGACTGCTACTCGCACGGGCTTCGCGGCATCGAGTGCTACCCGGCGTTTTGCGAGCGGCACTACCGCCGGCCGTACAACTACCGCGTGAAGTTCGACTACCCGTGGCACGAAGACGTGTATCGCAACTGGCCGGACGGTTGCGTGCAGGACGCGAGCGTGCCACCGCCGGTCCTGGAAGCGAGCAAGCAGTACACCGGTCCGCGGCGGACTCAATCCGTCGCCGAGCGATTGCCCACCGCCCCGTCGCCGCGGTGATGGCGCGGCTACTCCCCGAGCAGTTCTTTCACCTTCGGCTCGATCGCTTCCGCCCAGATCGTGTAGCTCTTCTCGTTGAGGTGCAAAAGGTCGGGCATGATCTCTTTCGAGAGCGTGCCGTCGGCTTCCAGGAACTTGGGGCCGATGTCCTGGTAGAAGATGTCTTTGTCGTCGGCGAGCTTGGCGGCAATGGCGCTGGCGGCGGCGTTCTTCTCGCGTTGTGGGCTGGGTTTTTCGCCGCGGGGGAAGACGGCGAGGACGAGCACCTTCATCTGCGGCTGCTTCTCGCGGAGCGTCTTGACGATTCTCACGATCCCGTCGCCGATTTCTTCGGCCGTATTGTCGTTGCCGTTCGAGTTGTTGGTGCCGATCATCACCACCGCGAGCTTCGGCTTGACGAGGTCGAAGTTGCCGTGTTCGAGCCGCCAGAGGACGTGCTGCGTGCGGTCGCCGCCAATGCCCATGTTGACGGCTTTGCGCGGTCCGTAGAACTTCTCCCACACGTTTTTGCCGCCGCCTTCCCAGCCCTGCGTAATCGAGTCGCCGATGAACACGAGCTGGGTATCCGTTTGCTTCAGGCGATCGTCGATCGTAGCGTGCCGCTCTTGCCACCATTGTTCGCTGCGTGGCATGGGCTTGACGGCAGCGTGGTTCTTGTCGCCCTGGGCGCGGGCGGCCGAAACGAGCGTGGCGGCGAGAGCGATCGAGGCGAGGCAAAGCGACAGGCGGCGATGAAGTTTCATGGAAGCGGACTCCGCGATGGTGAATTGGGAAGACGGTGAAGTGGGAATCGGACCGGCCCTCCAAAATACGCGGCAACGTCGCTGCTGGGAAGCGTTTCTGGCCGCACGACCGTCATTTTCGCCCGAAAAATGCCGGTATTCCCGCGATTTTGCGGCGATTTCTCAACCTAAACTTTCGTGACGCGAATCGCCCTGCCGGTCTGCGCGGCGACATTGTTCTTTCAATTCCATAACCCATTCGTCACGCGGCCCACTTCCATGATCCAGAAACCGTGCATCGGCGTGTTGACCAGCGGCGGAGATTGTCCCGGCTTGAACGCCGTGATTCGCGGCGTCGTGAAGAGCGCCGAACAGTTGGGCTACGAATGCGTCGGGTTTCTCCGGGGATACGAGGGCCTCGTCGATCCGGTCAGCTACATTCCGCTCAATCGCAAGAACACCTCCGGCATTCTCAACCGCGGCGGCACGATTCTCGGGTCGACGAACAAGGGCCGGTTCGCGGCAACGGTCGGTGTGCAAGACCGCGTGAACATCCCCGTCGAATTGCTCGAAGGCGTCGCCACGACGGTGCGGCAGTTGAACGTCGCGGGGCTGATCTGCATCGGCGGCGATGGCTCGCTCGCGGTCGCACAACAGTTTCACGAAGTCGGCATTCCGGTCATTGGCGTGCCGAAGACGATCGACAACGACCTGTCGGCAACCGCGTTCACGTTCGGTTTCGACAGTGCAGTCGCCTGCGCCACGGACGCGCTCGACCGGCTCAAGACGACCGCCGAAAGCCACGAGCGCGTGATGGTGCTCGAAGTGATGGGCCGGCACGCGGGATGGATCGCGCTCTACTCGGGCATCGCCGGCGGCGCCGATGTGATCCTGATTCCGGAAATCCCCTGGACGTTCGACCGCGTGTGCGAGAAGATTCTCGACCGCGATCACGAGGGCAAGCGCTATACGCTAATCGTCGTAGCCGAAGGGGCGGAGTTGCCCGACGGAGCGCTCGTCGTGCAGGAAGGCGCGAAGGAAGGCCGCGGGCAGGTGCGGCTGGGCGGGATTTCCGCGTATGTCGCCAAGGAGATCGAGCGGCGATTGCGGCGGGAGACGCGGACGGCGGTGCTGGGGCACTTGCAGCGCGGCGGGCCGCCAACGACGTTCGACCGCGTGCTGGCCACGCAGTTCGGGGCGCACGCCGTGCGGATGGTGTGCGAAGGCCGGTTCGGCGAGATGGTTTGTTACAACCCGCCGCAGATCGCCAGCGTGCCGATCATGCAGGCCGTGAACCGATTGTCGCAGGTCGAGCCGGAAAGCTCCGCGGTGCAAGCTGCGCGGGCCCTCGGCATCTGTTTCGGCGACAGCCCAACGCAATGCAGCCCGTTCCGCAAGGCGGTATCCGAGCCGGCGGCGGCCGACGAGAATTCCTCGGCCGACAGCGCGTTCGCGGAATGCGAGTCGCTGGTGGAAGAAGCGCTGGCGACGTAGCTAACGGGTAGGGTGGGTCGCACGGAGTGAGGCCCACCTGCTGCGGCGTTTGGTCGATCTCGGTCGGCCTCACTTGGTTCGACCGATCCTACGCATGCGCGGCGACGCGCGTCTGTGTTAGAATGCGTGGGCACAGGGGACGGTGCGGCTGCCGTCCGCCGATCGGCCGTGGAGTCACGTCATGAGTTTTGTCGAGCGCCTTTGGCCGCGCCGTGCGCGGTGCGAACAGACGCCCCGTACTGCACGCTCGATGGCAATGCGGCGTCACCGCGCGCGACGCCGGATGAGCGCCGAGACGCTCGAACGCCGGGCAATGCTGGCGTCGACGCCGCTTGCCGCGGGAGCGCCGGTCGACGAATTGCTGCCCGACATGTTTGCCTGGGCGAGCGAGTCGCGAAGTTTCCTTAACGGCTCGTACGTCGACACGGCGTCGCAGCCCGGCAATAACCTGCTGCGGTTCAGCACCGCGGTGGCGAACATCGGTCAGGGACCGATGGAGCTCCGCGGCGGGTCGATCTTGCCGAGCGGCAATCAGCAAGTGTATCAGCGGGTCTTCCGCGAAGGGGGCACGTTTACCGATTCGCTCGTGGGCGAGTTCACGTACCACGCGACGCATCAGCACATTCACTTCGACGGGTACGCGGTCTACAACCTCCGCCAAGCGCTGGTCAACGACGGCGTGGGCGACGTTGTGGCTTCGGGCGGGAAGGTCAGCTTCTGCCTGCTCGATGTGACGCGGTACGACAGCGCCGCGCCGTCGGCGCGATATTCGACGTGCGGCCAGAACCAGGGCATTTCCGTCGGTTGGGCCGACGTGTACGACGACAGTTTGCCGGACCAGTGGATCGACGTGACGGACGTGCCCGACGGCGAGTATTGGCTCGAAGTCGTCGTCGATCCGGAAAATCGCCTCCGCGAAAGCGACGAGACGAACAACATCGCGCGCGTGCGCGTGTCGCTCGGCGGCGGCGGCGAATTGGGAGACCGGTTTGAGCTCAACGACAGCGTCGAGGATGCGACAAACTTCGGAATCGTCGGCGATCGCGTCGAGAACGACCTTTCGATCCACGCGGCGGGCAACGACGATTACTTTCGGATGGAAATGGCGGCCGCGGGAACGCTCGACGTGGCGATTGCCTTCGTGCACGAGCAGGGCGATCTCGACATCGAACTGCTCGACGCAGCCAAAAACGTCGTCGCGACGTCGAACTCGACGGACGACGGCGAGCGGATCGTGCGCGAGGTCGCGGCCGGCGAGGTCTACTACCTCCGCGTATTCGAGTTCGGTGGCGGGGTAAGTCCGGATTATGATCTCTCGATCGACGGACCGGACGGTAACTTCGGCGATCGCTTCGAGCCGAACGACAGCTTCGCGTCGGCGGTGCATCTCGGGCAGATGGGCGACCGCGTCGAAACGGGCCTGTCGATTCACGCTCCCGGCAACGACGACTATTACCGCTTTACCGCGGCCGCGACGGGAACGCTCGACGTTTCGCTCAACTTCATTCATGCCTTGGGCGACGCCGATATGGAACTGTACGACGGCGGCTTCAACTCGATCGCCGTCGCCGACTCGACGAACGACGTCGAGCTGATAAGCGTCCCCGTTGTGGCCGCGGCGACGTATTACCTCCACGTGTACGGCGCCGAGGACGCGACGAACGAAGGCTATACGCTGACGTTCGACGGACCGGGCGGCGCCGCCGGCGATCGCTTCGAAGCCAACGACGATCCCGCGTCGGCGACCGACCTCGGCTTGCTCGGCGATCGCACGGAGGCCAACCTATCGATCCACCTGCCGAACAACGACGACTACTATCGCTTCACGGCGGCCGGCACGGGCGCGTTGAATGCAACGCTTGCGTTCGCGCATGCCGAAGGCGATTTGGATCTGCGACTGCTCGATGCAGGCATGAACGTCCTCGCCGAGTCGATTTCGGCGGACGACAACGAAGAACTGACGTTCGCGGTCGATGCGGGCGGTTCGTATTATCTGCACGTTTACGGCTTCGAAGGCGCGACCAACGCCAGCTATTCCCTGTCGATCGACGGGCCAGTCCCCAGCGGCAACATCGCCGGCATCGTCTGGGACGACAAGAACAACGACGGTATCCGCGATGCGTCCGAGCCGGGGTTGCCGGGCCGCGTGATTTACGTCGACGCGAACGGCAACGGGCAGTTCGATTCGTTCCCGCCGACGACTGACGAATTTGTCGCCGCGGGGTTGCCGCTGCCGATCGCCGATCATGCGGTGGCGCAGTCGCCGATCGAGGTCAGCGGCGTCGCGCGACCGATTGAAAGCGTTTCGCTCCAGCTTTCGCTCGCGCACAGCTACGTCGGCGACTTACACGGGCATCTGGTCAGCCCCGCGGGTACGCGGATCGAGCTGTTTTCGCACGTCGGCGGCAGCGGCGACGATATGACGGGGACGACGTTCGACGACACGGCGGCGCTGTCGATTGAGTTGGGTTCCGCGCCGTTCACCGGTGCGTTTCGGCCGCTTGAATCGCTCGCGACGTTTGCCGGCGGGAACGCCAATGGCACTTGGACGCTCGAAATCGAAGACGACGAGGACGGCGACGAAGGGAGCCTACTCGCCTGGTCGCTGGCCCTCGTGAGCGAAGGCTATTTCGAGCCGTCGGCGGCGACGAATGCCGCTGGCGCGTACGCGATTACCGGCGTCGCGCCCGGCGAGTATACGGTGGCCGAGGAATTGCCGCCGGAGTGGGAAGTTTCGTTTCCGGCGCCCATGTCGACGCACACGGCTACGGTGAATGTTGCTGAAACGACCGGCGACGTGGATTTCGGCAATCACTCGACCGTAGCCCACCTCGCCCGCGTCATCGACGTGCGGCTGCAGCGGTCTGCCGGTTCGTCGGTCGGCTATTCGCTGCCCGTCGGCAACGGAACGCAACTCGCTGCGGCGCCTTTCGTGGGCATCGACCAGATCGCGGTAACGTTTGATCGCGCTTGGAACGTAACGGAGGAAAGCTTCGAGCTGCACGGTGTGAATGTGGCGAATTATGCGACCGTGGGCGGGCTGCTTGCCGTTTCGCCTGCCTTGGGCGAGTCGATCGTCGCGACCTGGATGCTGGCCGAGCCGCTCTCGACCGATAAGCTGCTGCTCGTCGTGCATGCCGGGGCCGCAGGCGACGTGCAACTCGACGGCGAGTGGACGAATCCCAGCGGTGGCGACCCCGGCGACGTGTTTCCGTCGGGTGACGGGCAGCCGGGCGGAGATTTTCGGTTCCGCTTCGATGTCCTGCCCGGCGACGCCAATGGCGATGGCGCAGTCGACGGCGGCGATCTCGCGGCGCTCGTCGACGGCGGATTCTCGACGAAGTTCGGCGCGGGCTACCTGATTCGCAACGATCTCGACGGAAACGGACGCGTCGACGTGGTCGATGCCGTGATGGCCCGCAATCACTTGGGCGCATCGCTGCCGGCCGGGGAACCAGGAGCATCGCCCGCGGCGGCGGGAGCGCTCGTGACGCGCGTTGCCGAACGGGTAGCCGAACGAACGCCGGTGCGGCGGATTCCTCGGGTCGATCCGCGTGCCGTAGTGAGCAACTCGCCAGCGGTCGTCGATCGCGTATTTGACACCGGCTCCTTCGATGCGACGCTGCGCGGCGTGCGGGCGCGCCGCGTTCGCTACTAGTGCGCCTCGCCTAAAGTTACGGGTAAAGTCGGCGGAGGCGGATTCGAGCGTCGGCGGTGGTGAATCGCCAGCGGACCGTGCAGTGGTTTTGGTTACGATCGTCTTCCCACGCTTGAGTTCGGATTGTAGCTTTGCTACGGTGTCGAGGCGAGCATCGAGGCATTGTCGCGAGAGCACACACAGTTCCGTCTCCGCGGTATTCAGCCAACTTCCGGTGCGTGGCGTATGAACCAGCGACAATCGCCCCGCAAGGCGACGCGCGTGTTCGGCGGGAAATGC
>QEVJ01000088.1 GCA_003576845.1 Planctomycetota bacterium | reverse complement strand
GCGAAGAAGAAAATCATCGAGTCGTGGGAACAATCCCTCGCCGGGCTTGCGAATCATTTGCAAGGCGTTCGATCGGCGCGTCTCGGTTTTGGTCGCATCGAATCCACCGTGAGAGCTCGGCGACCAGTGGCGGCGGCGACCCGAGTTTCGCGATTGACACGTAATGATTGGCACGCGATGAATCGAATCCTAAGATGACGGCCGCAAACCGCGCTCGGATCTCCGGCGACCGCGCGGAACCCCTCCACGTTGCCCCACCCGGCCAATTGAGATCACCGCCATGCACGACAACGAACGACGCGACGCACCCGCAGACCAAGCGGCCGGCGACGAGCCCGCGATTCTCGACTTGGAAAAGGCGCTGAATCGGCTGGATAACGACCGGTCGCTGTTCAACGAGATGGCGGAGTATTTTCTCGCCGACAGCCGGCGTCTCTTGGACGGAATCCGCTCCGGCATCGCCGCGCGGCAAGCCGAAGAGCCCGTTCGCGGCGCACACACGCTCAAGAATCTCGCGGCGACCTGCGGAGGCGATCGCGCCGCGCACGCCGCCGAAAGGGTCGAGCAGCTAGGAATTGCCGAAGCGTGGGACGCTCTGCCGGCGGCAGTAGCGCGACTTGAGAGCGAAGTCGCGGCACTGGCGGAACGCTTGCGCGGCATAGCATGGGAGTTTTAGCCGCGACGGGACGAGGCAACGACTGCTACGCACCGAGCCGAGCGCAAAAAGACATCCGCGCACGCAGGTGCGAACACCCAACGTGCGCGGATACCGTCCCGTTTGAGATAAAACGGTCCGGGAACTCGCATGCTTCTGATGTCATTCAATTTCCTGTGGAAACGAATGGCTCAGT
Source organism: Planctomycetota bacterium (assembly GCA_003576845.1). Classification (GTDB taxonomy): domain Bacteria; phylum Planctomycetota; class Planctomycetia; order Pirellulales; family PLA5; genus PLA5. The sequence goes on along the minus strand of QEVJ01000088.1, from coordinate 24,609 downwards.
AGATTCCATCGAGTATCGATTCATTGATTCACTCAACGATTCGATCGTTCGATTGGAATTGGAATCCCCGGACGTTGGTTGGCGAGAAGTGCAACAGGCGCGCCAAACCGGCTCGACTGAGCTATCAGAAAATGGATTCGCCAAGAAAACCCCATCGCCACGACGTGCTACCGGCGTAAACTCATAAAAAAACCGGCGTTTGCCGCCCATGCCGCGAGCAAGCCGCTGGATTTTTCATGGTCCGATTATCGCGTGTGCAGAGACTCGCCCCGAACCACCACGACGCTCGTGGTCGCATTTCGACCAGACTGAGCCCGAAGCGCTCAAATCTCGCACGGTTCGCCCTCGATCTGAACTTGATGGTCGATCGACACGTTCAACGCGCGGATCTTCTTGCGCAGATTAGCGCGGGTAATCCCCAACATCCGCGCGGCTTTCGACTGGTTTCCCTGACATTCGCAAAGCACGCGGGCGACCAGATACCGCTCCATGAACGCGATCGTCTCGGCATACAAGTCGACCGGCGAATCCCGCAACCGCTCGTCGATGAACGCCCGCAGATCGGTGCTCATCATTTCGTGGCGGCTTTCGCCGGCGATTGCGGCCTGTTGCTGCGGAGCGCGAATCTTCTGCGGAAGGAACTCGGGAATGATGACCGGTCCCGCCGAACGCAGCAGCGTCTGCTTGAGCACGTTCTGCAGCTCGCGGACGTTTCCCGGCCAGGGATAATTCAAGAGCAGTTCCATCGCATCCGGCGAGAACCCGTGAACGTCCTTGTTCAGGTCGCGATTGAAGATCGAGACGAAGTTTTCGAGCAGCAACGGCAAATCCTCGCGCCGTTCGCGCAGCGGCGAAAGGGTAATCACGAACCCCGTCAGGCGGTAGTACAAATCGTTGCGAAACTCGTTCGTTTCCAGCATCTTTTCGAGATCGCGATGCGTCGCGGCAATCACCCGCACGTCGGAATGAATCGTCTGGTTCCCGCCGACCCGCTCGAATTTCTGCTCTTGTAGGACGCGCAGCACCTTGCTCTGAACGAGCGGCGACATATCGCCGATCTCGTCCAAGAAAATGGTGCCGCCGGCGCATTGCTCGAATTTGCCGATCCGCCGCTGATCGGCGCCCGTGAATGAGCCTTTTTCGTGGCCGAACAATTCGCTTTCGAGCAAAGCATCCGGAATCGCCGCGCAGTTGACGGCCAGGAACGGCCCGTTCGCCCGCGGACTGTGCTGATAAACGGCGCGGGCGACGAGCTCCTTGCCCGTGCCGCTCTCGCCGCGAATCAAGACGGTCACGTCTTGCGGCGCGACGCGCCCGATCGCCTTATAAACCTCTTGCATTTGCGGACTGGTGCCGACGAGCACTTCGCTCCGGTGTTCCGCTTCGGAAGGTGGCGCCCCGTTCGTTGCCGCCGCGCCCGCCCCGTTGCCGCCGGGGATTTCAACCGGAACATTCATGAGCTGGCGAATCTTGATCGCCTGCTCGACCAGGTCTTGAACTTGGTGAACGGCCAGCGGCTTGACGAGGTAATCGTAGGCGCCCAACGTCATCGCCTTGATCGCCGTTTCGCTGCTCGATAGCGCCGTAATGAAGATGATCGGCAGTTTGGAGTCGATCGCGCGGACGCGCTCGAACAAATCCAGCCCGGAAATCTTGGGCAACACGACATCCAGCAAGGCGACGTCCGGCTTACGCCGAGCGAGCAGCTCAAGGCCCTCGTCCGCCGTGCTCGCCGAGAGAACTTCCAGGTCCATTTCGGACAGGGACTTCTCAATCAACCGCCGAACGGAGCGATCATCGTCGACAACCAGGACAGACGGCATTATTTCACCCTAGAGTGCGAGTTAGAGGTTCGGCCGGCCTGCCGGCGCGAATCAATCCTCCAATTGTGCCGTCAGGTCCAGGCAAATGCAACCGAACCGAACCGCCGGCCGCAAAGAAAGCCGATATGAGCGCCGCGTCGCCATGGCGGACATTGAATCTCCAACTACCCCAGCCCGTAGAGTTTGCCCAACTCACAAGTCCGCGTTGCTGGCATGGCGATTGCACCCTGCATTGAACCCGTTACGCCGCGCGGAGCAAATCGCGCGAGGATTGCCGCCGCCCACAGAAGCCTATCCCAAAACTGTAGGAGGCGAATCCCTTCGCCGAAAATGCGCTATTCGGTGTTTTCGGCGAATGGATTCGCCTCCCGCAGCATCGTGATTTCGGCCTAGGTATCGAATCTCCGTCCTTACGGCATCTCGGTCTTTACTGTCGAGGAAACCCGTTATGAAAGTCAATACCTTGGAAGACTTGCTCGTTCACGAACTGCGCGATCTGTACAGCGCTGAAAAGCAGCTCACGCGCGCCTTGCCCAAGATGGCCAAGGCGACGTCGAACGACGATCTCGCGCGGCTGTTTCGCGAGCATTTGGAGGAAACGCACGAACACCTCGAGCGGCTCGAGACCGTTCTGTCGGATTTGGGAAAGAGCACGCGCGGTCCGGCGTGCAAAGGCATGGAAGGACTGCTAGCCGAAGCCGACGATTTGCTCGACGAAGTCGAAGACGAATCGGTGAAGAACGCGGCTCTCGTTGCGGCGGCACAGCGCGCCGAGCATTACGAAATCGCCGGCTACGGCACCGCCCGCACCTACGCCCAGCTACTGGGAATCGAAGACGCCGCGGAATTGCTCCAGCGCACGCTCGACGAAGAGCACGCCGCCGACGTCAAGTTAACGAAGCTCGCAGTCGACCGCGTCAACCAACAAGCGCAAGGGGCGAACGTGCGGCAAGACGAAGAGGCCCAAGTCGAATAGTAGCGGTTGACGTGCGTTGTGCCGCGGCCTCCCACAGGCCCCAACTGGGACCACGGCGGCGTTCGCGCTCGCGAACTCCGCCGTGGTTTTTTTGTTTCGCGTCGAGGCGTCTTGCGCCTCCACGCTATGCCTCTACCAGTAATACACCCGCGGGCCATAATAGTAGTAGCCGGACCAGTACGGACCGTAGACATAATACGGATAAGCGTACGGCCGATACGCGTAGGTCGCAGAGTACGGTCGATAGTACGAACGATAATAGGGCCGATAGTACGGCCGATAGGGTCGCCGCCACCGTACCGTTTCGACGATCGGTTGCGGTGCTTCGACGACAACGGCTTCTTGCGCCGTTGCCGAGCCCGTATATAGCGACCCTGCCGCCAGCATGGCGGTCGTTAGCCAGGTTCTGATTGCCATCGGAGTTCCTCCTGTGACGGGCGATGACGCCGTCGCGCCGACGCTTGGTGTGCGAAGGCGAAACCGCGAACGGATAAAACAACCTCAAAGAAGTCGCAATCCTTGCGCCGCTTAGGCGCCGCGGCGGACTTGCCGGTGTCGCCCGTTGCCGCACGAGGTGGTGCGCACGGCGCGATTCCCGTCGGGCCCTTTGGACCAGTTCACGACCAACCTGGTCGCGCATGCATCATGCGTCCCGCCGCAAGCTGCTCGCTCGGATTTACAAAGTGGTGGAGCGTGCGCCCTTATCGCGCCGAACGGACCCCGGGCCCGGCGCAACGCCGCATATGGCACGTCGGTTGCGAATGCCATTCTGCGGATTATTGTTCCCGGCGACGGACGACGTTTGACGTTGCCGCGCGGTTTCTCGATGCGCCTTCGAATCCGTAACGAGGTGTTCCATGCGAGTTTATCGAGTTCTAACTGCGGTGTGCCTGGCTGGACTGATGGCCGGTGCCCCGCGTGCCCAGCAGGGCGACGCCTCAACGGACGGCGATGCTGCCTCGGACTACGAAGCCCTCGTGCGCGGCCCCGTTCACGAAGCCTTCGCCGAGCCGGTCGATCTCAACGCGACGGCCGGCGTAACGATTTCCAAAGAACCGCCCGAGACAATCGAGGAAATCCCTCCCGCTGAGAAGCCCGAAGGAGCGGTCTGGATTCCCGGCTATTGGAGTTGGGACGACGAACGCGAGGACTTCATCTGGGTGAGCGGTGTGTGGCGTGTTCCACCCTCGGGACAGCGGTGGGTTGCCGGTTATTGGACTCAGGCGGATGACGGCTTCCGCTGGGTCGGCGGTTTTTGGACCGCGGCCGATGCGACCGAGATTTCTTACTTGCCGGAACCGCCGCCCACGCAAGAAGCAGGTCCCACCAGCGACCCGCCGTCGGCGGAGCACTTTTGGGTTCCCGGCTGCTGGATTTACCAGGACTACCGCTATGCCTGGCGGCCCGGCTATTGGGCCCGTTCGCACGAGGACTGGGTTTGGATACCGCACCGCTACGTCTGGACGCCGCGCGGAGCGATCTTCACGGCCGGTTTTTGGGACTATTTCCCGCTGGTACGCCGCGGTTTTCTGTTTTCCCCGGTGTACTTCCACCGGCCGATTTATCGCGATCGCGGCTTTTATTACACGCCCAGCGTCGCGATCAATCTCGGCGGACTACACCTGCACCTGTTCGCGCGGCCGCGCTATCACCACTACTTCTTCGGCGACTACTACCACAGCCGATACGATCGCCTTGGTTTTTACCCGTGGTATGCCTATCGCAGTTGGGGCGGTTACGATCCGCTCTTTCAGTTCTACTGGACGCGCTACGGACGCCACGGCCGCGATTGGGAAGACCGAATCCGCGATCGCTATCGGTACTTCCGCGAGAATGAAGACGCGCGGCCCGCCCACACGTTTGCCGAGCTGCAGCGGCGCCTGGAGCGCCGAGGAGATCGCGACCGCGAAGACGTGATTGCCGCGTCCTTGCGCGAAGCGGCTCGCGATCCCCGCTTCACGGCCACGCGTCTGGAGCGAATCGCCGAGGACCAGCGGCGCGATCTTGCTCGCGAAGTCGGCCAGCGGCAACGGACGATCGCCGAGCGCCGCAGCGAGGTCGAGCGCGGCGAAAGGGTAGCGGCACGGCCGCGGGGAGAAACGGACCGGCCTCGCGAGGCAGCGCCAACGCTGCGCTTACCCGAGGACCCGCGTACGGCCCGCCGGCCCGATCGTGCGGACGGCGGTCCGACGGCTCGTCCCGACGAACGGGACGAGCCGCGTGACCGGGACTCGCAACGTGCCGATCGCCCAGCCGGTCGCCCGGATCGAGACGCGCAACCGCCGCAGCGACGGCCCGATCGCCCGGATCGACCCGAACGCGATGCCCGACGAGATGCAAGGCCAGATCGGCCCGCCGTCGGCCCGGAAACGCGACCACAGCGCCCGGAAGCGCAACCACAACGCCCGGCAGGGGAACAACCGGGAGCACGGCCCGGACAACCGGAAGCACGACCGCAACCGCGGCCGGAACGTCCTCGCCCTCGCCCAGATGTCCGCCCAGGACGGCCGGAACGCGCGGAGCAGCCACGACGCGAATCGCCGAGCGTCGAACGGCCTGAACCCCGCGCGGAACGACGGCAGCCGCGCGCCCAGCAACCGCAGCCGCGCGTGGAACGCCCCCAGCCACGTGCGGAGCAACCGCAGCCGCGGGTCGAGCGACCCCAGCCGCGAGCATCGCAAGGGCCGCAGACCCGCGCAGAGCGGCCGCAACCCCGTGTCGCCGAACGGCCGCAGCCGCGTCCGCAACCGCGAGTCGAACGGCCGCAACCGCGAGTCGAAAGACCACAGCCGCGAGTCGAGCGTCCACAACCGCAATCCCGACCCCAGCCACGCGCGGAACGACCGCAGCCTCGGGCCGAGCGGGCGCCGTCCCGGCCCGAACGAGGCGGCGGCCGCAGCAGCGACGACCGCGGACGCGGCAGGGGCAGAGGCGGCGATTGACCAATTCCGACGGAGCGAAGCCTGTACCAGACTTTTACATTGAAAGGGTAGGTATGAAAACGTTGTGTTTCATTGCGACGACTTTGATGCTGACCTTCGCCCTTGTGGGATGCACCAAGGAAAGCCCCAAGGGCGGCCCCGGCGCCGCAGAGGCCGAACGGAATTCGAACGCTGCCTCGGATGCCGACGAGCGAACGTTTACGCTCAAGGTTCCCAGCATCACGACGACCGTCGAACAAGGCGGCCGCGACGAAGTGACGCTGGCGATCGACCGCGGCGATCAGTTCAAGGAAGACGTGACGCTGAAGTTTCAAGCCCCGGCTGGCGTGAAGGTGACGCCGGCCGAGACGGCGATCAAATCGGGGGCCGAGGAAACCAAGGTCACCATCGAAGCCGCCCCCGATGCGCCCCCAGGCGATACGCACATTGAAGTGACCGCCGTTCCCCAGACCGGCCAGTCCGTGTCGCAGAAAATGCCGATCAGCGTGACGAAGGCCTCATAAGCCGCTGCCGCCCGGCAACGATCGCACGAGCGTCGCGCTCAGCCCGCGTCCAAGGCCTCAAGCCATGTACGCAATGAGTGCGGCGCTCGACGTATTCTCACCGCAAAGTGAAATCTGAAACCCACTGGGCGTCTCGCCCCTGCGCGCCTGCGTCGTGGCTGGTCTCCTGACCGAGCCACAGCTCCGCTGTCCGGCCTGTCGACCGAGCCGCCACCAGGTCCGGACTTCGAGGCGCTAAGCGTCCGCCGCGTCCTTCCGCAGGGCCAGAATCAACTCGGCCAAGGTCATTTCCTGTCCGCCGCTGCCGTCGGCTTCCGGATCCATACAGACCGAGGCATACCCGCTCTCGTGCAAGTCGGCGAACGCCTCCATGCCCGCTTCCCGCATGACGCATCGCACGTCCCACCGGGAATTCCCGTGCGCTTCGAGGTAGGCCACCATCCTGTCGGTTCGCGAAAAAACGAGCGGCACACCGCTAAAGGCACAGCCTTCGACCTCGGGTACGGGGGCAGGAACGGTTCGCGGACGCACGATCCATAGCGGGAATTTGAGCATCCCACAAGAATACGCGCGGCCACAATGGAATGCAACTCGTACCGAAACGGGGGGCCGTGCCGTCGTGACTTTCACCGGTGCGAAAGTCGATGACCTTGCCGCCCTCGCGTTCTTCAAGCGGGTGGTCGGCCCGGCCGCCGCCGTCGGCCACGCCGCCCCGCGGGGGCACATGAATTGCAACATTCGACGCGCAACCGAGCGAGGCGGCGCGTGGCAACGATGCGATCGCGAGTTCGCGGGGCGAAAAATGTCGTTCGTCGAAGTGCTGGTCCTGTTATTGATCGCCGCCCTGTGCGGCGCCGTGGCGCAAACGCTCACCAGCTATTCGCACGGTGGTTGTCTGGTGTCCGTCGTCCTCGGATTCATCGGAGCGCTCGTCGGAACGTGGTTGGCGCGGCTCACCGGATTGCCTGATATACTGTCCATTCAGATCGGGGAAACTCGCGTCCCGATCCTTTGGACGATTATCGGCGCCGCGTTGTTCTGTGCCGTGCTCCAACTGCTCGGTCGGCGGCGCTACTAGCGCGACGGCGTTTGGCGATGCACGCCCCATTCGGATCGACGAATCCGGGAGAGAACCCGTGAACGCGGCGGTGCGACTGTGCCGGACGCTTGCGGCCGCAGCGGTGAACTGGTGGAGCGACGATTGCCTGCTATGGGGCGCGGCATTGGCGTTCCATGCCTTGCTCTCGCTCGCGCCGCTCGTGTTCGTCGTCGTGTTCGCGTTCGGAATGTTCCTCGACGATCCGGTATCGCGGAGCGGCCTCGTCGAAGCGATGGAACGTTTCGGCAGCCCCGCGGCGACCTCGATGGTGGAAGCGATCGTCGGCTCGATGGCCGATTCGCCGCGAAGCACGTGGGGAGTCGTCGTGTCCGTCGGCATGGCGATCGTCGCCGGCACCGCCGTGTTCGGACAGTTGCAGCGCACGCTGAATCATATCTGGCGGGCCGGCGCCGACGCGGACGCATCGTGGACCGACGCACTGATCGACCGGCTCTTGGCGGCCGCGATGATCGCGGTGTTCGGCTTGGGCGTGCTGATCTCGTCGGCGATCGCTTGGACCACCGCGGCGTTGGAACGTGCCGCCGGAGATTTCTTGCCCGGCACGCAGGGGTGGCTCGCGAACCTGGACATCGTCGGTTCGTGGGCGATTCTGGCGCTGGCCACCGCCTGCATTTTTCGCTCGCTGCCGGACGCCCGAATCGCGTGGCGAAATGCGCTCGTCGGCGGAGCGGCGACGGCCGGCCTGTTTCTCATTGGAAAGGCGGCCGTAGCCCATTACCTGCGGGTCGCCAGCGTCGGTTCCGCTTATGGCGCCGCCGGCAGCGTCGTCGTCTTCGTCGCGTGGGTTTACTACACGTCGCAGGCGTTTCTCTACGGCGCCGAATGCACCGCGATTTGGGCCGGGCTACGGCCCATCGCGCCGCCGGACGGGAAACGATCTTGACCCGCCGCCTATCGCGCTCGCTTTTTCGCCCGTTCGCAATGTCGCGATAAAAACCTGCGCCATGAGGTCGGCCCGACTCAGGCCGTCTCTAAAAAATCTTCCACACGCTCTCTTGCTGCTCGGTCGGGTCCGGTAGTTCCTCCCACAACTTGCGGCCTCCTTCCACGACCGTCCGGTTGTGCCCGCGGCGAACGGAGTCCGGCAATTGTTCGATTTTCTTGACGCTGCCTCCGCCCAGCACCACGTAGTCGGCCATGAGGGCGGTCTTTAGCGACGGCACGACGTCGTTGACGACGGCTTGATACTTCTTCGGCCCCAATTTTTCGAAACCGGCTTCGCCGAGCAACTCGTACAGCATCTGCTTGCCGATGGAAATGCGACCCAGATCGAGCGACAGGATCAGGTGGTGCGCAATATAGGCCGAACCGACTCCCGTCCCCAGGCTGAGAAACAGCATCCGACCGCCGTCGTAGCTGCCGAGCGCCTGCATTGCGGCATCGTTCATGATCCGCACCGGACAACCGAAGGCCGAAGAGTAATTGAAACCGACCCAGCCGGGACCGAGGTTCTGTGGATCCTCGACCGGGCGGCCGTTGCTCACGCGGCACGGCAGCCCAAGCGCAATGCCTTCCCATTCCCAATCCCCGGCCAGGTCCCGCGCCTCCTCGACCATTTGCTCGGGAGTCAACTCCTTGCCGGAATCGAACTTGAGGTGCTCCTCGTGGGCCGTATGCCACAGCTTCACCGAAGTTCCACCGACGTCGATCACGAGTACGTTCATAGCCCGGCGATCCTTTCGAATTCGGCGGCGCGTTCCACGGCTTCCGCCCGCGGGACGCAGGGACCGAGGCTTTGCAGGTCGTCGTCCAGCATCCGCTCGACGAGTCCGATCACTCCCTGCCCGTGGTCCTTCGTCAGTACGATGTCGGCGCGGTCTTTCAAAGCCGGCAGCGCGTTGTCGACGGCGGCCGAAACACCGCACGCATCCAAGAACGCATGATCGTTCTCGGCATCGCCTACGCCGACCGTTTGTCCGGGCTTGATTCCCAGGCGTTCGAGGGCGATCCGCAGTCCGCTGGCCTTATTCACGCCGCCGGGTAGGATCATCACGGCTCGTTTGTTGAAAATGATTTGATGCTCGAGTCCGAGCCGCTGGATCGCGTCGAGGACCTTCGTTTCGTGCGGCCGCCACGTGGCGAGAATCGTTCGCCCCACCGAGAACGGTTTGATATCCAGCCTAACCAACTCCTGGACGAGCGATTCCGGAGGAGATTCGGCCAGCACTTCCTCCCGCTGCTCGCGCGGCCAATGCAGCACTCCCCCATTCTCCGCGACGACCACGTCGCAAATTGCAACTTCCGCGAACACCGATAGCAGCTCGGGCATCTCGCGGCCCGTGACGAGAACGATTTTGCGGCCCGAGGAACGCAGGCGGTTGAGCGCGTGGAGAACCGGCGTCTCCACGTGCCCGTCTTTGGCGAGCGTGCCGTCGTAGTCGGTGGCGAGAGCGAGGTAATTCATGCGTTTCACGAAAGGCTTGTCCGACTTGCCGCCGCGCAAGGCGCGCACGGTCCCGTCGTGGTGCACAGATCGTTCGGTCGTCACGACGGCGCTGCGCGAGGCGCTTCCTCGCCCTCGCGCTGTTCGTCCTCTTCGATGCGTTCGAGCACCTCGACCGGCTCGACGTCGTTGGTCAATTCCTCGATCTCGCCGCCATTCTCGCGGATGCCGGCCTTTTCCGCCACCGCCGCGACCAGTTGCAGAACGCGAGTGATTTCGTGCTCGGCTAAAAGCGTGATCTGCAAATCCAGTTGGGCCTGGCGATCGCTCAGCTCGCCTTGCCGCTTCTGGCTAACGAGGATGAATGCCGAAAGAAAGATCGCCTCGAGCGACACGATCATCGTAAGCGTGCCGAAAGCCGGATCGAACGTGACCACGGTGGAATTGACGACGACCCAAACCGCGAACCACACGACGTGCAGATACACGAACGCCATGCTCCCCGCGAAGCGGGTCATCCAGTCGGCCACGTGCTGATGCCAGGTGCGGCTGCAATCGGCGCGGCGCCGCGTCTGAGAAATCGCGCCGATGTTGCGTTCGATGATCGACGCGAGACCGGGATGCGTCAGGCGTTCGTACTGCTCTCGCCCCCAGCGTTCGTGGCGCGACGGTGCTTTTTCGACGGCCATACGGTTTCGATAAAACGTCCCCGGCTCGCGGTCGCTGCACGAACGCCGCTGGAGCAGGGCAAGTAACTCGGCCAACGTGGTGCAGAGCAAAGGCAATGCCAAATCGGGGCCACCCCTCACTGACCGCAACATCGAGATGGGCGCGGCTAATCCTCGGAGATGGGCCGGCGGTCTTCGGGAATTCCGCCAACTCCGGTGAGATGCCCGATGACGGCTCCCAGCACCGTGAGTGTAAACCAGGCGATTGCCGTGGCGATGCCCGCCGTCTGATACGCGCCGATTCCACATGCGGCGCCGATCGCGGCCACAAGCCAAATGCCCGCCGCCGTTGTGATGCCTTCGACTCCGCGGCGGCTGCGAAAAACCGTGGCGGCCCCGAGGAAACCAATGCCGCCCACAATCCCATCCAGGACGCGGACCGGATCGCTCTGGCCCCCGGCGGCGCGCACTTCGGAAGAAAGCTCGATGCCAATCATCGCGAACAGCGCCGCGCCCATCGCGACCAGGATGTGCGTGCGAAACCCGGCCGGCTTCGCGTGGGTCTCGCGATCCCAACCCAATAGGCCGCCGCACGCCGCCGCCACCGCCAGCCGCAACAGCACCTCGTCCCAACTTGTTTCCGCGTCCAGCACGGCGTCGCCCTCGCAGGAACGATCGAATGCCCCCCGCCGACGAGCCGACGAGCTATCCATCGCAAATGTCCGACACGGCACAGCCCGTTTGTAACCGCACCGCGCGACGTCGCGGGATAAGCATTCCGCGCGCCGCGGCGAGCCAACCACAGACCCCAATGGCCAAACGGCGCCGCAGAATCGTATTCCCACACCCACCCGCCGCGAAACCGCCGACTTTCGATCGCGGCTGGTTGCATTCCGACCAGTCCGGAACCGCGACGATCTTGCCGACGTGCCATGCAGCCGGTCGTTTCGCTTGTTCCGGAGGTGGCGCCGCGACGGCACGCGGGTTGCGACGCCACGGACAAGCGGTCAGACACCTTCCAACCATTATGTCAAGGGAGTTGTGAGATGAAGGCATCGTCTTGGTTTTCGAAAATGATCGGCACGTCGTTGACTCTCGATAGTCTCGAGAACGTGCTGGTTCTGCAATTGCGCGATTTGTATAGTGCCGAAGAACAATTGATCGAAGCGCTGCCGAAGATGGCGGAAGCCGCTTCGTCCCCCAAGCTCAAACGCGCCTTGCTCGACCATCTGGAGGAAACGCGACGCCAGAAACAGCGGCTCGATTCCGCGTTTGCGATGCTCGGCAAGGAAGTCGAGAGCGAAACGTGCGAGGCCATGGAAGGATTGATTGCCGAAGGAGACGAAGTCGCCGCCCTCGACGGCGACCCCGACGCCAAAGACGCCGCGTTGATCGCCGCAGCCCAACGTGTCGAACATTACGAGATCGCGGGCTACGGTTGTGCCCGCACCTTTGCCCGTCAACTCGGATTCGACGACGTTGCGGCCTTGTTGCAGGAAACGCTCGACGAAGAAGCCAACGCCGACGACACGCTCACGGGCGTCGCCGAAACCTTCATCAATCTGCAAGCGGCGCGCAAGTAGTGCGGAATGCGAATGCGCGCGAGCGGGGACGGCGAACGACCGTTTGCCGGAACCGCTCGCCGGTTCGCCCGGACGGCGGATGATCCGCTCGAGTCCTCGTCGACTGCGGCCGAACGATCAAAGCCGGCGGATGTGAAAACCGCCGTCGACGTTCAGGCAGTCGCCCGTGCTGAAGGGAAAGAAATCGCCGACGAGCGCGGCGACGGCCTTGGCTACGTCGTCGCCTTGACCCCATCGGCGCAGAGGCCACGTGCCCGAAGCAATCAGCGAGTCGTATTTGGCTTTGACGGGAGCGGTCATGTCGGTTTCGATGACCCCGGGCCGGACTTCATAAACTCGGATCTGCTCGTCGGCGAGGCGCGCCGCGAACAGCTCGGTCATCATGCGGATCGCCGATTTGGCAATGCAGTAATCCGCGCGATCGGTCGATCCGGCAGCGGCGGAAATCGACGACACGTTGATGATCTTGCCCTGCGGAATCGTGCCCTCGCGGATCAGGCGGACCATTTCGCGAGCGACGGTCTGGCTCAAGAAGAACGGGCCCTTGAGGTTGACGCCGAAAACCGCATCCCAGCTTTCTTCGGTGGCTTCGAGCAGATCGCGGCGGCCCGCTGACGTGATCCCTGCATTGTTCACCAGCACGTCGATGCGGCCGAAAGCGGAAAGCGACTCGGCGACGAGGCGGGCTCGATCCGCGGAATCCGCGACGTCGGCCGGCACGGCTAGGGCGCTGCCGTTCGCATTGAGGATAAGCTCAACGACCTCATCGGCCGCCGCCGCGTTGTGCGCGAAGTTGACCACCACGGCATAACCGCAACGGGCAAGCTCAAGCGCAATGGCCCGCCCAATGCCGCGCGAAGCGCCGGTGACGAGGGCGACGGGGTGCGCGGTCATCGCGGGTTCTCTGTCATCATAGCCCCAGCAGATACCGCGTAACGACCTCGACGCGGCGAAGCGTCGCTTCCGCGACCGTTCCCAAACGTCGCCCGAGTCGATCCGTCGAAATCGATCGGATGTCCTCGCACTTGGCGAAGCTCTTCTTCGTAAGTCCGGCTTCTCCGGCGGCGATCTCGACGTGTGATCGGACGCCCTTCGCCCTGCTCGTTATCGGGACCACGATGAGAAGATCCGCGGGACCGAGGTTCAGTGCGTCGACGGAGATTACGAGTGCCGGGCGCCGCCCGCCTTGTTCGTGTCCGCGGGTCGGTTCAAGATCGACATACCACACTTCACCGCGGCGCGGCTTGGACATGCGAGCCACCGTTGGAACCTGCGTGATGAATTGGGCCGCAGCGGCGCTAGTCCTTCGCGAGTCCGTCCATCAGCGTGGCCTCCCATTCCTTCCGCTCCTTCTGTTCCTGCGCCCAAGCTTCCGGGTCGGATCGCAAGGCCGCGAAGTCACGGTTGAGCCCCTCCAAGAACTGCGCTCGCTCGTAGGCATCGACCGCCTGGCGCAAGATCGTGGGCATCGCCTCGCCGGACGCATTGGCGAGCGAACGCAACTTCGACAGGGTTTCGTCATCGACGCGGACAGTCGCACTGGCCATTGTCACACCTGTGTATTCACCAAAGTATACAATGCGGTATGCGCGACGAAAAGCTCGCCCCATAAAGCTTCACTGGCTCCGGTCCTATTCCCGCGCCGCTTCGACGCCGCAGAGAATCGGCGATCGCGAGGTTACGCCTTTGAGTTCGATCGACAAGACATCGTTCACGGTCACGCCGGAAAATTCGCGAACCACGCCGCGTTGCGGACCGCCGGCGGCCACGGCGATGTCGAAGCTGTCCAGCACTTTCGTTCCCTGGACGTACACGTCGAAGACGCGGGCGCCGGGGGCGAGCGTTTGCGGCTCCGCGAAGTGCAGCCGGACCGTGTACCGCGGAGCGGCAGACGCCGACGGCTGCGACGCGCTCGCGAGGCGGACGACCAACCGCGGGGCGCCGCTCGCATTCCCGTCAAACGACTTGGCGACTCGTTTGCCGCGGCCGGAAATCAGAAACGAGAGCGAGTTGCCCGACTTCCAACCGCCGCGAGCAACGATCGCCGAAACGATGCTCGACACGTCGGCCGTTTTGACCTTCTCGTCCTTTTCCCAAGCACCCGGTTTCCACAGGGCACTTGCCTTCGACCGGGCGCGGCGAGAAAGACTGTGCTCGGCAGTCGTAAACGGGGCCGAACTGTCCACGTCCTCGCCCTGGACCACCAGGTCGGCTGGCTCGCCGCGTTTTTCCTTCGACGTGAACTGTAAAAACGCCGCCTCGATTTCCGCGCCGGGCGGAATGGCGACGTCGGTAAACCTCAGGCCGATTAGCTGCGGGTCCTTGTCGGTGACGAGTTCCAGATCGGAGCTGTCGAGCCGCACGGCGCCCTTGACGTCTTCCTCAGCGTCGTCGGCGCTCGACGCAATCGCCAAACCGTCTTCGAGGAGCGGGTCGCTCTGACGATTGAGCGTGATCCGAATTTCGCCCTCGCCTTCCAAACCCGACGAACTGACCCACGGCAGGCCGGCGTCGAAACGGGCCGCATTCTGGTGGAAGTACTTTACCGTCCCCTTAACCTCCATCGGTACCTTCGGCGACGGCGCGCCGCGGCCGGGGTACTCGAGCCACAGCGTGCCGTCGCTCGCCCGGCGATCGCCCGGCGCGCCCAGGTTCACGCCAATCCGGTCGATCGAACCGCCGCGGTAGGCGTAATCGTTGCGGGTCCACATTTCCAGTTCCGGCATGTGGATGAACCCGAGCGACGTTTGGTTTTGATACGAGCAAGTGCAGGTCCGCGTGTAATCCGGCGCGTTGAGAATGCCGTCGGCCGCGATCAGGTTCGAGCTGCAACTCGACTTGAACCCGCCGAAGTTGCCGACGCCGCCCTCGTTGACCAGATCGTAGAATCCGGCCGCTGCCGAGCGGAACGTAAGCAGATTCTCCGCGGCGATGGGATAGTTGCAGCCGTAGCTGCGGGCATACGACCAAGCGATCTGCTTACCCGTCAGCGGGTCGTCGCGCATCACCGTTTCGCCGGTCAGCAATTCGTATCCGCGGCCGCCCGCCAGAATGCGGTCGCCGTGCAAAATCGGCGGATCGGTGTACAGCACTTCCTTGTCCCAGCGAACGCGGCCGGTAGCGGCATCGTAAACGATCATCCGTTTGCCGTCCTCGCCGAGCGTCATATCGCGCGACGGCCGCGTCGCTTGGAGCACGACCTTATGTTCCGGGGAGTAGCTGAGCCACGAGCCGAAGATGTCGGAGGTCTTCTCCCATTTGGGTTTTCCCGTATTGAGGTCGAGTGCGAGCAGTCGCGTTCCGGCGAGCGGCGGCTTGCCCTGACGCTTGAGCTTTTGCTCGATATACGGCGGCGCCTTGTCGAGCAGGAACAGCGTGCCGTCGGCGGCCGCAATGCCGTTGTGGATGAAGCCGTGTTTGGCGGGGACTCGCCAGATTTCCTGGCCGCTAAGGCGATCGACAACGACGATCGCCCGGCTGGCGACCCGTTCGTAATCCTGAAACCGCCAGGCGCTCTTCTTGTCCTTCGTCTTGGGCGTTTCGCCGTAGCTGGCAAAGCCGTCGCCGCCGATGAGCAGGTTTTCATAAACGCCGAGGTACGCCCAGTCGGTCTTGGGATCGCTCTTGGCACCGGCCTTCTTGCCGCCGAGCGTAAAGACGCCGAGTTCCTTTCCCGACTCCGTGTCGAGGACGTGGCACTCGGCCGCTTGGAGGATGTAGACGCGGTCGGCGGTGGCCACGAAATTCGTGCCGCGGGAATTGGCCCCGGGAATGTGAACCTGGTTATACGCCGTCGACAGCGGGGTGTCCTTGTAGGTTTCGTCGAAGAAAACGCCGAAGTTGCCCAATCGCGGTAGCTCCGTCTTCCACAGCATGCGGCCCGTATAAACGTCGCGGGCGGAAAGCGACGTCATGCCCTGAATGAACAAACGGCCGCCGATGACCTGTTCCGGCGGGCCGTGGCCGTGACGGGGCAGCACGTCCGTGTTGGAACTGCCGCCGAACCACAAGATGCCGAGCGGAAGCTTGACCAGCCGATCGTCGGATTTGATGGTGTTCGCCATGCTGCCGTGAATGTGGGTCCACGTCGCCGAACCCGGAAGCGGCCCGACGCGCTCGAGCACGATCGCGCCGGAAGACTGTTTCCAGGCGGCCTGGGGAAACTTCACGTCGGTCGGCATTTCCAGCAAGAACGCCGCTTGATCGGCCTCCGACATCGGCAGCCAGGCTTTGCCCCCATAGG
This sequence comes from Planctomycetota bacterium, assembly GCA_003576845.1. GTDB lineage: Bacteria > Planctomycetota > Planctomycetia > Pirellulales > PLA5 > PLA5. Next base: position 8,368 of record QEVJ01000088.1, on the reverse strand, counting down.
GCCGCAGCGCGTCGAAGATCGGCTTCAAGAAGTCCGTGCTGGCCGTCATTTGTGCCGCCTGTGGATCGGCCACGACGATCAACGAGGCCATGTAGGGCGGCAAATACAATTCGCGTGGCGTTCCCGCATGAACGGCGATCCGCTTCCCGTATGCGCCCGTCGCGTCGAACCGCTGTCGAGCGCGGCGCACGACGGCCGGATCGGGATCGAAGGCGACGATTCGCAGCGACGAGGCATCGAGCAGGCCTTGCAGCAGATCGCCCGAGCCGATCCCAAACACGAGCGCGTAACCGTCGGTCACGCGGGTGCGATCGAGGATCGCCTTCGCCTCGGTCTTGGCCGCGGCGAGCGCGACCGAATCGGGCGTCGTCGCAGCGGCCTCTCCGACCGGTTCGGCAGGCGCTGAGCGTCCGAACGCGAAGATGCCCCCCTCGGCGGTGACGGCGAACAGTTTGTCGTCGGCCGCGACGAGCCGTTCGACCGTGCCGGACACTTTGATCGTGTCGACAATCCGCGCCGACGCGCCGTTGTCGGCTTCTTCGAGGATCGTGATGCTCGTTTTCCCCGCGGCGTACAATCGATTGCCGGCTTTGATCAGATCGCCCGTCGCGTCGAGCTTGATCTTCCATACCGGCTCGTGCTTACCGGAAGCCTTCTTCTCGTCTTTGTTGTTTTCGCTGCCCTTGTCGTCGGCCTTCGTTTCCGGCGTCTTCTGTTCCTCTTCGTGCTCGTCGTCATCGTCGTCGCCGGTGACGGAAGAAAGAGCCGATTTCGCCTTGTCGATAAGACTCTTGCTCGGCTTGCTCTTGGCGGGCTTGAGATTCTCGTAGCCATACGCCGCGACGGATTCGCCCGACGTGTACACTCGCGTCGCAGTGACGACCGGCTGTCCAAGCTTGTCCTCGAACGCCTTTTCGCCAGTGATGAGATCGAACGCGCTGTATTCGTTCGCCCGTTCGTGGCCGAAGAAATAATCCCCCGCGGCAAAAACGTTCGAGCCGCCGGCCTTGTTGTACTTGGCGAGGTGAAAGTAAAGCTGCTTGCCGTTGAGCCGATCGAATGCGGCCGGAACGCTCCGCCCGCCGGGAACGACGAGCACCTGACCGCTTGCCGCTAGCGCGCCTTGCGGCGCGACGCCTGCAAACGCCGGCGAATTGTGCGGCTGGTCGATGTACGTCGACGCCGACGAGTCGTTCAGCCAACGGACGTCGCCCGTCTCCGCATCGAGGGCATATATGAACGTGCCCATGAAGGGCCAAATGCTCGCCGCGAAATAGACCGTGTCGTCCACGATCACCGGACCACCGCGGGCCGGCCACGTCGAGATCAACCGCTCGTTGCCGAGAATCAGCCGTTCGCTCGGCCCGCCGCGATGCCGCCAAACCAACTCGCCGTTGTCTCCGCGCACACAGTACAGGTAGCCGTCGTCGCTCGTGAAATAAACTTTGCCTTGGTGCGCCACCGGCGGAAATCGCACGGGACCGTCCGTATAGAACGTCCAAAGGATCAAGCCGCTCGCCGTGTCCAGGGCCACGACCTTATCCGCGTCGTTGAATCCCAAGTACATCCGCGACCCGGCCACGACCGGTTCGAAAACCTTGTCGTACGGCATCAGGTCCTGGTTGAGCGGGTCGTCCCAGACCATCTTCCGCGGCACGAATTGCCGCTTCCAGATCGGGTGCAGCTTGTCCGGCAGTGCGTCCGGCGAGGCAGCCGAACGACCGGCGTCGTAGCGCCACATCGGCCAATCGCCGGCCGTCGTGTTTCGCGCTGTGGCAAGACCTACGAGGACCGCGGCCAAGACGCCAATCGTCGGAAAAACTGGTCGACGCATGGTGGGAACTACCTGCCCAAGAGTTCGCTGAACTACCGCCGCGACATCGCCGGTTGCGAGCAATGTCAGCGTCGGCAGACGCTCGCCGCACGCCTGCCGCCACCCAAAGTCATCCTACCTACAGCGGCCGCGCCGGGAAACCGTACTCCCGGAATCCCAGGTTCGAATCGGTCGGGGCGATTTGCCCTGCCCTTGTCCAGGCCGGCGGCCAGAACCTATGATGGGGCGGCGCAACCGGTTAGGGCAATCGGCCGCCGGTAAAGCGCCCATGGATCCACGCGGTACAATTGACGGTCGTCCGCCGTCTAAGGCCGATTTTCCGGCCCGCGGTACCCTGCCTCCCCGCCCACCTGCAAAACAATCCACATTCATCATTTCCCTGAGGAGTCTTTCCCGTGTCCCAAGCCGTCGCTCCCACCCAAGGCGCCAAGAAACTGCCGTACAAAGTCGCCGACATCGGCCTCGCCGACCTGGGCCGCCGCCGGATCATGCTCGCCGAGAACGAGATGCCGGGCTTGATGGCCCTCCGAGAGAAGTACGCGAAGACGAAGCCGCTCTCGGGCGCCCGCATCGCCGGCTGCCTGCACATGACCGTCGAGACCGCCGTGTTGATCGAAACGCTCGTGGCACTCGGCGCGGAAGTGACCTGGAGCAGTTGCAACATCTTCTCGACCCAAGATGACGCGGCGGCCGCGATCGCCAAAACCGGCGTGCCCGTTTACGCCTGGAAGGGCGAGACAAACGAAGAATTCGACTGGTGCATCGAACAGACGCTCCATTTCAAGGACGGCAAACCGCTGAACCTGATCCTCGACGACGGTGGCGACCTCACCGCGATGGTTCACCAGAAGTTTCCCGAGCTGCTCGGCGACATCCGCGGGCTGTCGGAAGAAACGACGACCGGCGTTCATCGCCTGTACCAGATGCACGCCCGCGGCGAGCTCAAGGTCCCGGCGATCAACGTAAACGACTCGGTGACCAAGAGCAAGTTCGACAACTTGTATGGCTGCCGCGAATCGCTGGCCGACGGTATCAAGCGCGCGACCGACGTGATGGTCGCGGGCAAGGTCGTCGTCGTGGCGGGCTACGGCGACGTCGGCAAGGGTTGTGCCCACGCCATGAAGTCGCTCGGCGCGCGAGTCATTATCACCGAGATCGACCCGATCAACGCCCTGCAAGCCGCGATGGAAGGCTATGAAGTCACGAATATGGAAGATGCGGCGCGGCGGGGCGATATCTTCGTCACCACGACGGGCTGCTGCGACATTATCCGCGGCGAGCACATGGAGGTGATGCACAACGACGCGATCGTCTGCAACATCGGCCACTTCGACATCGAAATTGACATGGCCTGGCTCGAAGGCCAAGTCAAAGCCGGCAAGGTCAAGAAGCTCGAAATCAAGCCGCAAGTCGATCGCTACACGTTCGCCAACGGCCGCTCGATCATCGTCCTCGCCGAGGGCCGGCTCGTGAACCTCGGCTGCGCCACCGGCCATCCGTCGTTCGTCATGTCGAACTCCTTCTGCAACCAGGTGCTGGCCCAGATCGACCTCTGGCAGAACCCGGACAAGTACGAAGTCGGCGTCTACACGCTACCCAAAAAGCTCGACGAAGAAGTCGCCCGGCTGCACCTGGCCAAGCTCGGCGTCAAGCTGACGACGCTGACCAAGAAGCAATCCGACTACCTCGGCATTCCGGTGGAAGGACCCTATAAGCCAGAGTATTATCGGTATTGAGCGGCGAGCGGGTATAATTACCGATGTCGCCGCCTTCGTGGCATGATGAGGGTAACTATGACGTCGATTATTGCCGATTCCCATTTGATCGCGGCACTCGGAAGTCTCGCCGAGCCGGTCGAAATCCACGACCCGTCGGGGAAGCTCTTAGGGCACTTCACTCCGGCATGTATCGATGAGAGGTCGCTCTACGAGCAAGCCAGAAAGCAGTTCGATCCCGGCGAGTTGAATCGTAGGAACACAACCAACGGTCCCGGAATCGCGACCGCCGACTTGCTTGCGAAACTCAATGCCTTGGAAACCCGATAATGCGCTACACGGTGACGTGGGATCGGGACGCCGAGGCCGAGTTGACCCAACTTTGGCTCGATGCGCCGGATCGAGCGGCAATTGCGGCCGCAGCGAATGCTATTGACCGGGAACTCGCCGTCGATGCCGAACGAAGGGGCGAAGAATTCTACGGCGACCGCCTGCTTGTCGTTCGTCCGTTGTGCGTAACCTTTCGGGTGCTGCCGCGCGATAATCTGGTCATCGTGCGGCAAGTTTCCCGCCTCGCGCCGACGTAAAGCAAACGCAATCGAGCGCGCTGGTCTCTTGTGCGAGCCCTGCCCGCCAAATTGCTCAGCGCTGTCTCCGCACCGGCGTTACTCCCACTCGATCGTCGCCGGCGGCTTCGTGCTGATGTCGTAGACCACGCGGTTCACACCCTTCACTTCGTTGATGACGCGGGTCGAGATGCGGGCAAGGACGTCGTAAGGAATGCGGCTGAAGTCGGCGGTCATGAAGTCGTCGGTGTCGACCGCCCGCACGGCGAGGGCGTTCTCATACGTCCGCGCGTCGCCCATCACGCCGACGCTTTGCACTGGCAGCAGCACGGCGAAGACTTGCGACGTTTGCCGGTACAGCCCGGCGGCCTTGATTTCCGACACGACGATCGCGTCGGCCTCGCGAAGGGTGACGAGCCGTTCCGTGGTCACTTCGCCCAAGCAGCGAACCGCGAGCCCGGGACCGGGGAACGGATGGCGCCACACAATGTCCTCCGGCAGGCCGAGTTCCAACCCGAGCCGCCGCACTTCGTCCTTGAACAGGTCGCGGAGCGGCTCGACCAGCTCGAAGCCGAGCTCCGCCGGCAGCCCGCCGACGTTGTGGTGAAGCTTGATCGCCGCCGCGGGACCGTCCGGATTGCCGCCGCTTTCGATCACGTCGGGATAGAGCGTCCCCTGGGCGAGAAAGTGGGCGTCCTCGATTCGCTTGGCTTCCTTCTTGAAGCACTCGATGAACACGTGCCCGATCTTCTTGCGCTTTTCCTGCGGCTCCGTCACGCCGGCGAGCGCCGCGAGGAACTGGTCCTCGGCCTTCACCACGTGCAGGTCGGTCTTGAAGTGCCGCGTAAACTCGTCGATTACCGCCTTTTCTTCGTCCTTGCGCAGCAGACCGTTGTCGACGAGGATGCAACTGAGCCGGTCGCCGATCGCTCGATACAACAGCGCCGCGACGACCGACGAATCGACGCCGCCGGAAAGGCCGCAAATCACCCGCCGATCGCCGATCCGTTTTCGCATCGCTGCGATCGTCTCCGCAGCGAAGTCGCCTAACTTCCAGGTCCCGCGACAGCCGCAGACGATCTTCACGAAATTACCGAGCAGTTTGGCGCCGTCGGGCGTGTGCGTCACTTCAGGATGGAATTGAATCCCGTAAATCGGCCGCGCATGGTGCTTCACCGCCGCGATCGGACACGTCGCGGTGGTTGCGAGCGGGACGAAATCGTCGGACACCGCTTGCACCTGATCGCCGTGGCTCATCCAAACGGTCGTTTCGCTCGGCACGCCCGCAAACAAGTCATCGGCCGCCGCGATGTCGCCGTTCTTGACGCCGATTCGCGTCCGGCCGTACTCGCGGGCCGGGGCGTGCGCCACCTTGCCGCCCAAGGCTTCGCAAATAAGCTGCATCCCGTAGCAGATGCCGAGCACGGGAATGCCGAGATCGAAAATCTTGGGGTCGCACTTCGGCGCGCCGGTTTCATACACGCTCGACGGCCCGCCGGAAAGAATCAGCCCCTTGGGCGCGAGCTCGCGAATCCGCTCGGCCGGCAAATCGTGCCGCACGATCTCGCAATACACGTTCTGCTCGCGCACGCGGCGCGCGATCAACTGGGCGTACTGCGCCCCGAAGTCGAGCACGAGTACTTTTTCGTCGGCGAGATTCGACGAACCGCCAGGAACTTCCGTCATGGTTCCAGTATCCCGTTTGGCGCCCGCGCGGGTACGATGCGGACGAGACGATTTGCTGGCCCAGCATCGTCAGGGCAGGCCATGTCAAATCTCAAATCTCGTGCCGCGCGTCGGTAATAAATGCAAAAAGCCCGACGAATGGCCGCCGGGCGAATGCCGGATTATAGAGGCTCGCCGAACGAGAAACCAGTAGCCGCGAGCGGCCGCAAACGTTGCTCGGGCGCCGCTAGTCCGCCGTGATGCGGAGCACGACGACGACGTTGGTCAGCCGGTCGGAAACTGCCGGCAATAGTCGTACATCGCAATCGCCGTGGCCGTGGCGACGTTGTGGCTAAATGGCAGACCGTAGACAGGGATTTCGACGGCTCGGTCGACTTGGCGTAACTCCTCTTCCGTGAGGCCGGTCCGCTCGTTGCCCACGACGAGAACCGTCCGCCGATCGAAACGGAAGTCGTACAAACTCTCGGAACCCGTCGTCTGTTCGAGCGCCACGATCGCGTAACCCTCTTGACGCAGTTCCCGAAGCACCGGCGGCAGCGTCCGATGCACCTCGACTTCGACCTGGTCGGCTCCGTCGCGGGCAATCTTCGAAATCACTTTCGCCGCGCCACACGCAATCACCCTTGCCACACCGCAGCAGCCGGCCGCCCGCACGATCCGCGACAGGTTGACGTTGCTCCGCAGCGGCGCACAGGCGACGACAAGCGGGCGCGGCTCGGCCAGCGTCGTCGGCGGCTTGTGGCGCAAGTGGGCGAAATCGGTCATCGACGCCTGCATCCAGTGCTTTGTCCCTTGGTCTTCGGGCGGGTGCCACTGCTGGCTTGTCCAGCAGTGAATCGCCGTCCGACGCTACCGCACGAATCGCACTGCTGGACAAGCCAGCAGTGGCACCCCGATTCTTAGCGTTGACAGAGCATCCAGCCCGCGCTAGCGAACCCGCGTTCGTCGCCGAGCGCACCACAAACCGGCGATACCCGCCGCCGCGAGCACCGCGGTGGCCGGCTCGGGAACGACTTGAATGCTCGCCGAGTCGGCAATGCTGAACCGCGCCGAGAAGGTCTCGCCGCTCGCCAGCGTGCCGGTGAGCGTGCCGGTCGCGTCTGGAATCGGACCGGCAGGATAATTGAATCCGCTGCCGAAGATCAGAATCGTGCTATTGCCGCGGGCGTCGAGCGAATTCTGCACGGCGGGCAACGCGTCCGTGAACTGCCCACCGAGAATCTGCACGGAGGCGTCGTCGAATGTCTGCACGCCCCAGATCGACCCACCGCTGACGGCAAGGCTGCTCTGGTCGCGCACTCGTACGAAGTCGATGAGTTCGCCGCCAACCACGTTCACCTGGCTCTGGCCGAACGCGGTCGCGTCGGTCGTCAGCACGCCGCCGGAGAAGTTCACGTTGCTCGTGCCGTGGGCCTGAAACGACGCGACGCGGCCGCCGAGCACGTTGAGCACGCTGTCGTCGAACACGAGGATATCTGTGTCGATATCGGCCGGTTCGAGCACGGTGACGACCGTCGGCGGCGTCGGGTTCGCGCCGCGGACGATATGGACTTGCCCGTCGTCGATCGCGCCGTCGAGAATCGTGTCGGAGTCGAGGACGAGTTGCGCCATCGCCGATGCGGCCATCGACAGCAACACGAACCCGGCGCACGCGGCACAGCGGAGAATCCGAACGAAAGCGGCGGTGGGCAAGTTAGTCATGGAGCGAGTCTTCACCGGTGCAAGGGATCGTCGTCGCGAATCGAGATGGTCTGTCCAATGAGGCGCGAACGGCGCCAATTTGTTACCGAGTAGTCCCTAGAATACTTCGCGTGGCCCTTGGCCGCAACCAAAAGAGGTCATCGCTCTCCGAGCTCGGCCAAGCGCCCAGTCAAGGCGGTTTTCGCGGAAAATCCGGGCGGCTACGAACCGTTGCACGAGCCGCGGCCGCGTGCCATCATCGCAATAGTTTCGGGCCGGAATTCGTCCCTTTTCTTGCGGAGGTTGGCGATGCGTCGTGCATCGATCGCAGCGGTGTGTTCGCTGGTCGTTTGTTGTGGCGCCGAGATCGTTCGCGGCGACGTGAAGGTGCTCATCGGCGTCAATCGCGGCGACAAAGCCACCGCGGAATTCAAGTTCGCCGAAGTCCCGTCGCCATCGCGGACCGACGCCGGCAACGGCGCGAAATTTACGTTGCTCGACGGCCGCCGCGATGCGAACGGCGGCGAGCTTTCGCGCTTGAGCGGTTTGTCCACACGACCTTCTACGAAATAGCGATCGAATAGCTCCTTGATCGTCCCACTCTTGACGCGGGTCTCAACCTTCACCGCCTGCGGGTCCTCGCCATGGCTGGCTTGGTAGAGTGCTTCTTTCGCGCGGGCGCGGGCGGTATCTGGCGTCCACGGCGAGCCGTGCTCGCCGATCGTCAGCCAGCGTTGACGGTTGCTGTAGCGATATTTGAGGCAGTAGGTTTTGCGCCCGCTCTTAGCGATGCGGAGCATGAAGCCGCGCACGTCGGTGTCCCAGATGCGAAGCTCGCCGTCGCCTGGCGTCGAGGTGGCGTCGATCAAACGGATGGTGATGCGTGC
>QEVJ01000087.1 GCA_003576845.1 Planctomycetota bacterium | reverse complement strand
GGTACCTTCAACGTCGCTTTCAACGTCTCGACGAACTATACGGGGTTCGTCAAAACGATCTCGCAAAATGAGACTCAGTTCCTTACCAATCCGGGGTCCTTCCCGCATGTCGGCGGGACGATTGAGGTCCGCGAATCGCGACGTGCAGATTTGAACGGCGATTCGCTGGTCGATGGCGAGGATATCGCGCCGTTTGTATCGGCGCTCCTCAATACGTCCAGTTTCCAGGCCAGCAATCCGTGGTTGCAAACGTTTTATATCTCCGACTTCAATCAAGATCAGGCCATTGACGGCGAGGACATTCAAGGGTTTGTGAATACGTTGCTCGGAATTGGGGGTAGCCCGGTCGGAAGCCCCGCTGCCGTTCCAGAGCCGTGTTCTTTGTTGCTGTGTGTTGTTGGAATTGGCGGGCTGGCAATTGCCAGACGCCATTTGCGGCGGCGCTAATTGAGTGGGATTGGAAGAGAACAGAATCGCATAGGGTTGGGTGCCTTGGTTTTGAGTTTTTCGACTTTACACCGTATTGCTTAACATTTATTTCGCCCGGAGTTGCGGGTCGTCCAGAAGGGAGCGCTACATGAGAAGGTTTTGGAAGACATCTTTGCTGTGTGCGGCTGTGGCCTTAATGTCGCTCGTCGTAAGCAGCGCGAATGCCCACGTCATTTACTTTTCGCAGCAAGGTCCATCGTCGTTAGTGCCGTCGGATCCGTCCGATGAGTTTTCACCGCGAATCGTTCAGGGCGGCTTGGTTGAGAACACGGTGCCTCAGTTGAATTTGAACGTCGGTGACCCCGGGCAGTTGCACGTTTGGATCAACTTCGACGATCCGTTGACGGTTTCCCAAAGGCGAACGCTGAGTTCGATTGCGTTTGATATCGCCGCGAGTTCGGGTGGTTTGACTGCGACTAATTTCACGATGGCCAACCCGGAAAACGTCGATTCCGGCCAATTGCGATGGAACGGCGTGGTTGGCGGGAGTCTCAATGATTCCACGACGCAACTTGTAACGAACGCCCGTGCAGCAGCGGTTTCTGGAGCATCCGCGATCGGAAGTCATCCGTCGCTGTTCGACTACGACTTGGGCCACGATGATACCACCGGCGGCGCGTACTTGGGCACGTTGGACTTCACTGCTGCCGCCCCCGGTACTTACGGCCTTTATTTCCGGACGGGCGAACTCAAGACCGTGTTTCTGAACCAGACGGTGCATCCGCTGCAATACGGCAACACCGCGGGACCGATTTGGGACGGTACGGACGTCGGCTCGGGGGACCCGATTGATCCCGGCCTGACGCTTGCCGATGCGATCATCACCGTTGCAGGAGGTGGACGCCTCGACTTCATTGTCCTCGGCGGCGATCCGGCCGGCGGGGTTGTTGTGCCGTTCACGGGGGTGTTGCCGGTCGACGTGCCGATTGGCGGCCCGGCCGGTAAGATCGTGGTTGACCCGGCGTTTGCCGTCGACTCGTTCTTCGACGTGTTCTTTGATGTCGAGTTTGCCCAGGACGCAAGCACGGACCTTGCCGGATTGATCGCGTTGCTTCAAGGACAAGGCCTGACGGTCGGTCCGGGGCGGACGCTGCCCTCCTCGGGTCCGGGCGGCATTCCCTACGATTTCAGCCTGCACATTCCGGCCCCGGACATGGGCGGCAGTTTGGTCCTCGACTTTGACTTCGGCGCCATGGGCACGACCGGCGTCAGCGTTAACAGCGTTGCCGTGCCGGAACCGTCGTCCGTCGCCATTGCGGCCCTCGGCTTGGTCGGCCTGCTGGCCCTGCGTCGTCGCAAGGCCTAAGTCGTCCTTCGTGCATGTAGCTAGCAACTCCGAAAGGGCCGCTGGGTTTCCGGCGGCCCTTTTTAGTTGGCGAGATCGCGGGAGACAGATGGCTGCCAAAGCAGTTCTTGCGGGGTTGCGGGCAACTCCAACGTGCGACTGGGCGAGCGTCGTGTCGAGGGGTATGTGCTCGCGCGTCGGCGATTGCTGTACACCGTGAAGCGCACGGAGCCGCGATATGGTCGACCGTGCGAGAAACGAGCTTCGCCGCGGGCTTACAAGCAAGCGAGTACGCGTGTCCCGATCCCTGGCGGCCGTTCGGGATATCATCTTCCCGCCTTCCTGCGTGTGCTGTGGCCGGCCGACGCTCGAGCCGGAATCGGCGCAGCTATGCGAAGCATGCCGCGAACTGTTGCTCCGCGGCGAGCGGCGTCGATGCCCGCGATGCTGTGGGCAGATTCCGGAATTCGCTGCCGTTTGTTCGCGCTGCGAGTCGCACGGTCGGAGGTCGTATTCCGCGGCAATCTGCGTCGGGGCCTATTCGGAACAGCTCCGCGAAGCGGTCCTAAGATCGAAAAAAACGAGCGAGTTTCCCGCGACGGCTGCGCTAGCGGACTTGCTTTGGTCACTGCATCGCGAGACGCTCGCGAGTTGGCGCATCGACGGCGTTGTCGCGATGCCGATGCACTGGCTGCGGCGGCTCTTTCGCGGCGTCAACGGTCCGCAACTTCTCGCCGAGCGGCTTGCGCGATCGTTGGGAGCGGCCGACCTGAGCAGTGTCCTTGCCCGACGCCGGAACACGCCTCCGCAGGCGAGTCTCCCGCCGAGCGCGCGGCTGGCCAACGTCCGGGGAGCGTTTCGTGTCCGCCGGGCGAATCGCGTCGCGGCGCGGCGAATCCTGCTCGTCGACGACGTGATGACGACCGGGGCGACGTGCCAGGAAGCGGCCGCGACGCTCCTGCGGGCCGGCGCGGCCGAAGTGTTCGTGGCGGTGATCGCGCGGTCGGACGCGTGACACAACCGGCAAACTTGCTGCTTTCGGCCTGTCGCGGTTTCCGCCGGCGAGCTTGTCAAAGCGGGGCAATACGCCAGAATGGCAAGTGCCATGAATGCCCAGCCGACGCCGGTCAAACCGAATTCCGATGCCGCGCGCCCGTTTCGCCGCGCGGTGCTCAGCGGCATGGCGGTGGTCCTCCCACCGCTGTTGACGATCGTGATCTTCGTCTGGATCTGGGGCACGCTCGACGCCTACGTGCTCAAGTACGTCGAGGCGGGGGTAAGGACCGTCCTCGTCCGGCAACACCTGGACGAAATCCAGACACTCGACGCCGCGGGGCCGCTACCCGACGTGACGCAAATCGACGGTCGTGCCTATCGCAAAGTGGTCGACAACGACTACGTGCCGGAGGACGTGTACCAGCAGGTCAAGACGTACCTGGCCGGCGAGGAAGTGCCGAAGTCGGCCAAACGAGTGCTGGAACTGTACGTCCAGAGCCGGTATCTCAAGCCGCAAGTCGTGATTCCGATTTTCGTATGCGTCGTGATTCTCATTACGTACCTGCTCGGTAAGCTGATGGCCGCGCGAATCGGCGGGTTCGTGTGGCACCAATTCGAGCGTGCGGTGCGGCGTCTGCCGCTCGTGCGCAACGTCTATTCGTCGGTCAAGCAGGTGACGGATTTCATGCTCTCGAAGAGCGAGCTGTCGTTCAGCCGCGTGGTGGCCGTCGAGTATCCGCGGGTCGGCATCTGGTCGATCGGCTTCGTTATGGGCGAAGGCATGATCGAAGTCACGTCCGCGGCCGGCGAACCGGTTATTTCCGTGCTCATGCCGACGTCGCCGATGCCCGTCACCGGCTACGTGATGATGTTCCGCAAGAGCGAAGTGTTCGACTTGAAGCTGTCGATCGAAGAAGCGCTCGAGTACATCGTCAGTTGCGGCGTCGTGGTCGCTCCGCATCAATGGCAAACGGCGGAAAACCTCGCGCGGCTCCGCGGCGATGGATCCGTCACCGCCGTCTCGGGCGTCGCGCCGACCAGGTGATCGAGCAGATATCGGCAATCGCTCTTCGAAACTGCTACGCGAAAGCACGGCTATGACCTCGCCCCAGGTTCCGCTGCGTCTCGGCACTCGGGCGAGTCCGCTTGCACAGTGGCAAGCGGATTGGGTGACGGCGCGGCTCGAGGCCCCCGGCGCCGCCGTCGAGCGCGTGCTGATTGCGACCAGCGGCGACCGCAATCGAACCGACTCCATCGCGAACGTCGGAACCGTCGGGGCATTTACCAAGGAGATCCAACGGGCGTTACTGGATCGGCGCATCGACGTGGCCGTACATAGCATCAAAGATCTGCCGACGGAACCGACGCCGGGCCTCATTTTGGCGGCAATTCCCGAGCGCGGACTGTGCGGCGACGTGCTGGTGACGCTCGACGGACGAACGCTCGCCGAACTGCCTATCGGCGCTCGGGTCGGCACGGGCAGCTTGCGGCGGCGAGCGCACCTCTGGCATGTTCGGCCGGACTTGACGATGGAGGACATCCGCGGCAACGTCGACACCCGACTGCGGAAGCTCCAGGAAGGCCAGTACCACGCACTCGTGCTTGCGGAGGCAGGACTCGCGCGGCTGGGTTTGGCCGAAGGCATGACTCGGCCGATCGATTTCGCCACGCTGCTGCCCGCGGTGGGCCAGGGAGCGCTCGGCGTGGAAACGCGCGCCGACGAAGATGCGACCGCAAATCCGGCGCTCGCGGCGGTCGCGCACTTGGACCATCGCGCGACGAAGTGTTGCGTCCTCGCGGAGCGGGAAATGCTCGCCGCGCTGTGCGCGGGCTGCCTCGCGCCGGTCGGCGGCTCGGCCCGGGTTGCCGGCGACGGAACTCTCGTGCTTGCCGCCTCGGTCTTGAGCTTCGACGGACGGCAGAAGTTGACGGCCGAAGTGTCCGGACAGCTTGAGGATTACGCGATGCTGGGTAAACGCGCGGCCGCCGAGTTGATCGGCCAGGGCGCCGACGCGTTGATTCGCGAGGCGCGAGAGCGCTGATCCGACAGCGATAAGGCGGGGCGTCGTCGCGATTGCCGAGCGGGCCTGCGTCGCACGGTTAGTCGAAAGATGCTACTTCGGCGGTCCCTTGACGAACTCGTCGAGCCAGGCCGCCATCATCGCCGCGGGGATCGTGCCCGCCCGCTGGGCTTCGGCGTGGGTTTGGCCCCAGTAAAAGCCGATCCAGCCCGCCGCCGTTCCACGCGACGCAGAGATGAACTCGCGCCACTCTTTTGGCGAGCACGAGAGCGCGAACGTCTCTTCGACGACGACCGGCTTGCCGACCGTAAAGCCTTTGAGCAGGTCGAGCGACTCGGCGAGCTTGCCGGTTTCGGGGTAAATATGCACGGCGATGAAGTCGACGTGCGGCGCGATCTTTTCGGGCACGAAACCGGACGAAAGACCGGGGCGGTCGAGGCTCCACGGCACGAGGCCGACGGTGACGAGGTGCTCGCGGTCGTGCTCGCGAATGGCGGCAACGAGCGTCTTGGTCCAGGCCGCGGCGACGTCGGGCCGCTCGCGGCCAGCCTGGTCGCGCGTGATGTATTGCACGAAGTGCTTGCCGGCGAAAGGTGGTCCAAGCCAGTCATCCTTTGGCTTGCCCGCAGCGACGACCGGTTCGTTCATCAGGTCGTAGCAGAAGACCGCCGAGCTGTGTTTGCACGTCTTGGCGACGGCCTGCCAGAAGGCGGCTTGAGCCTTCCAGCGCGCGGCTTCATCGAGCGCGTCGTACCAGGCCGGGACGTCTGCTTTGTGGTAGCAGCCGAGACCGGTGATATCGAGGTACAACCCAAGCCGCTCCGCGACCGCGACGAGTCTGCCGAGCCGTTCGAGCGCCGCGGTGTTCGGTTTGTCGGCGGCGTCCATGAACTTGCCGAACTGCAAATGCACGCGGACGACGTTCGCGCCCAGGTCGCCGATTTCCGCAAAGTCCTGTTCGACTTTCTTCCACTCGTCGGCCCAATAGTCCTCGATCAAGCGGCCGCGTTCGTCGTGATCGTAGTTGACGCCCCAGGGGACGAAGGGCTTGTTGGATTTGGCGAGAACGAAGCCGCGGCCGTCGCCGGAAACGCGAATCGGCTCCGTTTCGGCGCCGCCGGCCGCGCGGATTGGCGCCGCGAAGATCGCAAAGCCCAATACCGCCTTGCAACCCAGCGCCCCTAGCGACCTAATGACGATGTGACGTCTTTGAGCAAACGCCGTCGTAAGGGAAACTGCCATGGTATTGGCCCTTTGTCGCTTCTCGATCGCGGTTGGCTCGCTCTCCGCGTTCATTCTACTTCAAGCCCACGCAGCGGAACCCTCGTCCACGCACCGTCTGGGCATCCGTGAAACTCAATTCACGATCGACGGCAAGCCCGTGTTTCTGCTTGGGTGCAGCTATTACGGCGCGTTGGGGGCGGAGGAAAAGACATGGCAGGCGGACCTCGACGATATGCAGCGGGCCGGAATCAATTGGATTCGCGTGTGGGCGACGTGGGCGGCGTTCGGGAGCGACGTGGCTGCCGTCGATGGCGAGGGCCGGCCGCGGCAGCCGTATCTCGACCGGCTCAAGAAACTGGTCGTCGAGTGCGACCGCCGGGGAATGGTCGTCGACGTTTCGCTCTCGCGCGGCAACGGCGTCACCGGGCCGAGCCGGCTCGCGAAACTCGCAGAACATCGCCGGGCGGTCGAAACGATCGTCGGCGCCCTCAAGCCGCACGGCATCTGGTATCTCGATCTGGCGAACGAACGGAACATTGGCGACGACCGTTTCGTCAGCTTCGACGACCTCAAAGCGTTGCGGACGCGGGTTCGCGAGCTCGATCCGACTCGGCTCGTGACCGCGTCGCACGGCGGCGATATCGACGCGATGGAGCTGCGAAAGTACCTCCAGGAGGTCGGCGTCGACTTCGTGACGCCGCATCGCCCACGACACGCCAAGTCGCCGGCCGAAACGGAAGCAGCAACGCGAAAGCTGCTCGCGACGATGAAGCAAATGGGCCGCGTCGTGCCCGTTCATCACCAGGAGCCATTCCGCCGCGCGTACAACTACGCGCCCGGCGCGGATGACTTTGCGACCGACCTTCGCGGGGCGCTCGCCGGCGGCGCAGCGGGCTGGTGCTTTCACAACGGCGACACGCGGAGCGCCAAGGACGGCCGGCCGCGAAGATCATTCGACCTGTCTGCCGAGCGGCTGTTCGATCAACTCGACGATGTCGAGCGGAAGGCCGTGCCGACGTTCAAGACGATCGTCGCCGACGCGCAAAACGAGACGTCAAAGTGACAACGCTCACCGTCACTTCGCGATCTCGCTCCACCATTACGGCTCGGTCGCTTCCGGCGGCGCGGGAAACGTCGGCAGGCCGCTTACGGTAAGCGTCTTGACCGCCCCGTTGCGTTCAATGCGGAGCTCGAACGATCCCGCCTGTCCGGCGATGATGCCGAGCAGGTCGTCGCTGGTGGCGAATTCCCGGCCGGCCGCGGCTTGGATTCTGTCGCCGAGTTGAATGCCGGCTTGGGCGGCGGGCGAACCCGGATAGACTTGCACGACGAACACCGTGCCCGGCTCCGCTTCGTCGACGCGCCAGGCCATGCCGAGACGGACGGGCGACCCGGCGAGTTCGACCGGCACGACGATGGGCGTATCGCTCATCGCACGCTGCACGAGCATCCGCGCGGGCGTTGCCGCCGCCCATACGAGGGCGCGAAACTCGTCTTCGTGCCGCCAGCGGGCATCGTTGAGGGCAAGAATCCGGTCGCCGGGACGCAAACCGGCCCTACCGGCGGGCGAGCCTTCGTCGACCGCTTTGACCAGCAGGCCGCCGGTTGTGTCCTTGGCATCCCAGGCCAGTCCGAGCCGCGGCGCGGGAGCGTCCAGGGGTCGCTCGAATTGCCGCCGGGCGTACTCCGTCGTCTCGCGCCGCGACGCCGAACGAAACGCGGGCACCTTGTCGGCATTCGCCGCGTCCAGAAGCAGGGCGAGCATCAACCGCGTCACACGCTCCATGCCGCCGAAGCTCAGCCGCTCGACGTCGTCGCTCGGGCGATGATAGTCGTCGTGCAGGCCCGTGTGAAACATAATGATCGGGACGCCGGTCTCGTAAAACGGATGGTGATCGCTGTTTCCTTTGATCTCCCATTGAAAGTCGAGCGACAGAACCGGCTCGTCGTTCCATTGGCTGATCCAGCGGCGGAAGCCGTGCGCGGTGCGGACGCCCGTGACTTCGACGCGGTCGTTGCGGAGCCGGCCGACCATGTCCATGTTGAGCATCAGGCGGAGCCGGTCTTTGGCGATCGTCGGATTGGCGACCCAATGCTTCGAACCGAGCAGGCCGTCCTCTTCACCGTCCCACCAGGCGAGCAGAATCGTGCGGCGGGGCGATTGAGGCAATCGCGACAAGGCTTCGGCGATTTCCAATAGGGCCGCCGTGCCGCTGGCGTTGTCGTCCGCGCCGTTGTGGATCAGGCCAATCGGGCCGTTGCTGTTGCGGCTATTGCCGTAACCGACGTGATCGTAATGGGCGCCGACGACGATCACTTCGCGGCGCAGATCGGGATCGACGCCCGGGACGACCGCCAGGATATTGCGGCCGCCGCTGGGCACAGCTTGGTGAAACGCCCCGTCGATTCCGCCGCCGTGCAGCTTCATCTGGCGGAGTTGGTCGATCAGATACCCGCCGGCTGCCTGACCGCCGCGGCTCCCCGCGGCGCGGCCTTCGAGCGTGTCGGCCGCGAGAAAGTCGGCATGGCGGCGGAGGTCCGTGGCATTGACCGACGCGAGTGCATCGGCGAGGGCGGAGTTCTTTTCGTTCGCTCGTTCGGCGGCGTGGCTGTCCGCGTGAATGGCGAGCAACGCAAGGACGGGAATGAGGTGGGTGCGGAGCATGGCTGAATCGTAGCCGGTGCGGATTACGCGGTAGTTGGCGATTTAGGTAGTTTCGGCAAACTGTTCGGCGGATTGCAACCAAGATCGAGGGGTTACGGCTGTGTGGGGCCAGTATACTCGGTCGCGACGCGCGGAATAATTAGAACTACCCGCGGCGATTCGTTGGGTGTGCCCGCAACGGCAGATCGACCCTCACCGGGGTGGTTCCGATTGTGCAGGCTGGGACGGCACAATTCACATCTCGCCAATTGCCCAGCTTGCCGAAATTGCCGGCCGCTCGTTGACTTGGCGAATCGGCCGTAACTATACTGAACGAACGGCTCATTTGAGCTAACCCTTCTGTTGTCAATCACTTGACTCGACGGCCCGGCGCCGTCGGCACGTCACTTAGCGTGGAACCGCGAAGAGGCTGATATGACGTTCATTGGCAAGATTTTTACCGTTCTGATCTTTGTTTTCAGCCTGGTGATGATGTCGCTGGCGCTGATGGTGGGGGCGACCCATAAGAACTGGAAGGACGAAGCCACGTGGCCCGCGTCCAACCCGGCTCGCCCCGCAGGCCTCATGGACCAGTTGGCCGCGGCAAAGAAGCAGAACGACACGCTCAGGGCGGAAAACGACAAGCTCCGCCGCGACATCGAAAGTGTACGGACAGCCGAACGGCTCGAAGTCGCCAAGCTTGAAGCGGCCCAACAGGCACTCACGCAAAAGCACGACGCGCTGACCAAGCAGCACCAGGCCGAAATCGAGGCCCTGGCCAAAGCGAATGCCACGCTGGCATCGGCCGAAGATGCCTTGAAGGCCAAGCAGGCCGAGCTCGACAAGCTCCGCGACGAAATCCGTGTCGCCCAAGCCGAGCGCGACAAAACGCTGCTGCAAGTCGTCGACGTGGCGGACAAGAATCACCAGTTGACGCTGAACATCGCGAACATGCAGCGCCGCGGCGTCGAATTGGCCGCGCAGATCGGCCAGCTTCGCAATGTGCTGGCGGCCCACAACATCGACGCGAACATGGACGTGACCGGCGCCGCGCCGAATCTCGAAGGGATCGTCAAGAGCGTCCGCAACAACGGTCAGGACATCACCGTGTTGATCTCGGTCGGCAAAGACGACGGCCTTCGCGTGGGTCACGAAATGAACGTGTTCCGCGGCGGCAATCTCATCGGCCGCGTCCGGCTGGTGAGCGTCGATCCGGACCGCGCGGTCGGCGAAAGCGATCCGCTCTATTACAAGCGGCCGTTCCAGATCGGCGACGTTGCCCGCACGATCCAGCCGACGGCTGAGTTCGAGCGGCAGGCGAGCAACAAGAAGTAGCCGCGGCAAACGATTGCGGCAAATGATTGTTACGGCTTTCGTAGGGTGGGCTGTGCCCACCGCAATGGTCGCAAGACCAGGAAGTTGGCTCCGGTGGGCACAGCCCACCCTACAATTCCGAGAGTACGCACCCGAGATTATTTCGCAAGGCGATCGCCATGGCCCGCAGCAAACGTCCCGTCGTCGAAGAAGTCGAGTATGAGAAGCAGCCGTGGAACATCTACAGCATGATGTTGCTGCTCGCGCTGTTGGCGATCATCATCGGCTGCATCTTCTTGATCCTGGAACTGAAGGCTTACGATTGGCAGCTCGACGCCAAGGTTTCGGCGGATCGGCTTCGCGACGGCGTCGAGACAGTCGTTGCGCCGTTCTTGGGCGAGCGGATGGCGTAGCGATTTGGCTGCGCGGCCGTTTTCTTTGATCCTCGCGCGCCGCGAACTCGGCGAGCCGGGCCTTTATGACGCGTTTGGGCGCATTGCCCCCGGTGTATTCACCGGGGGCTAAATGAGGGCGGCGTCCGGTGCTTTAATCCGCGGCGGGCTGGGGTTACGATACACCTTCGCCGTGTATTTGCCGACTTCCCGCTCTCGCTCGGAGTTCGTCCGATGAAGAATCCGTCCGTCGCAGCGTTGTTTTGTGTTCTGTCGCTCGCGGCCCTCGTGCTTCGCGCGAATGCGGCCGATCCGTGGGTCGAATACAAGGGAGGCGACGGCGTTGGCAACGGTAAGAAAATCGTGCTCGTGAGCGGCGACGAGGAATACCGCTCCGAGGAAGCACTGCCGCAGCTCGGCAAGATTCTGGCCAAGCGGCACGGCTTCGATTGCACGGTGCTGTTTGCCATCGATCCCAAGACGGGCGAGATCAATCCGAACGTAACGAACAACATTCCGGGCCTGGAAAAACTCAAAGACGCCGACCTGATGGTGATCTTCACGCGGATGCGGAACCTGCCCGACGACCAGATGCAGCCGATCGTCGAGTACGTCGAATCGGGCCGGCCGATCGTGGCGTTGCGGACGGCGACGCATGCGTTTCAGCTCAGCAACAGCAAGTATCAGAAGTACACGTGGAACGGGAGTGAATGGGACGGCGGATTCGGTCGCCAGGTGCTCGGCGAAACATGGATCAACCACCACGGACACCACGGCCGCGAAAGCACCCGCGGGATCCTTGCAGCGGACTCAATGGACCATCCGATCTTGCGTGGAATCAAAGACGGCGACATCTGGGGCCCGACGGACGTATATGGCGTGCGATTGCCGCTGCCCGGCGACAGCAAGCCGCTCGTGCTCGGCCAGGTGCTCGCCGGCATGAAGAGCGACGACAAACCGGTCGACGGCAAGAAGAACGACCCGATGATGCCGGTCGCGTGGACGAAGAGCTATAAGGGCGCGTCGGGCAAGACGAGCCGCGTGTTCACGACGACGATGGGCGCTTCGCAAGACTTGCTCGCGGAAGGGACGCGGCGGATGTTGGTCAACGCCTGCTATTGGGCGCTCGGCTTGGAAGGCAAGATTCCGGAAAAAAGCGACGTAGCGCTCGTCGGCAAGTTCGAGCCGCGGCCGTTTTCCTTCAACGGCGCGGCCAAGGGCGTCAAGCCGGCGGATCACGCGATGGATGCGGAATAGGGACGCCCTCGAGAGATTTGATGGCGATTCGGGCATCATGACCGACGACCCTTTGGCCCTCGCGCGCGAGACGATGCTCAAGCGGCATCTGGGCGGTCGCGATATCTCGGACCCGCGCGTGCTCGACGCCATGCGCCGCGTGCCGCGGGAGGAATTCGTGCCGGAAGCGTATCGGGACGCGGCCTACGACGATCGCGCGCTGGGTATCGGATGCGGTCAGACGATCAGCCAGCCGTACGTCGTCGCGGCGATTGCCCAGGCGTGCTGCCTCAACGGCAGCGAGCACGTGCTCGACGTTGGCACGGGCAGCGGCTACCAGGCGGCCGTGCTCGCCGAGTTGGCCGCGAGCGTCGTGACCATCGAGCGGCACGGGGAACTCTCGCGCCATGCTGCCGCCACGCTCGACCGGCTCGGTTACAAGAACATCCTTTGCGTCGTGGGAGACGGAACGCTGGGCTATGCGCCGGAAGCGCCGTACGATGCGATCGTTGCGGCCGCGGCCACGCTCGAGATTCCGCCGGCACTCTTTGAGCAGCTTCGCGACGGCGGGCGGATGGTGCTGCCGCTGGGCGGCTTCGACGATCAGGTGCTCTACGCCATCCGCAAGCACGGCGCCAAGTCGCAAATGATGCCGCTGTTTCCGTGCCGCTTCGTGCCGCTCGTGCCGGAAGACGCAGAAGGCAGAATGCAAAATGAAGAATGAAGAATGAAGTGCGAGCTTCGCGAGTCGCATTGTTCATTCTTCATTTTGCATTCTTCATTTCCCTAGTCTTCTTCCGGCCGCTCGAAATCAAAGCCCTTCCACTTCATCGCTCGGCGCATCGGTTCGATGCGGAGGAACACTTCGCCGTTGTTGAAGATCCGGACGGTGCCGTTCGATTCGCTCACGGCGATGGCGACGGCGTTGGTCGCGCGGGTGATGGCGGCGGCCGCCCAATGCCGCGAGCCGAGGCCCTTGGAGAGCGTGATATTCGTGGCCGGCGCGTCGATGTAACGCGCGGCGGCTTCGACCGTCCCGTCGGAGGCAATTACGAACGCGCCGTCCATCTGGGCGATCTCTTTGATTCCTTCCCGAACGCGCGGGTCGCGGAGGTTCCGCTCCTTGCGGCTGTAGCCCTTGACCGGGTCGAAGCCGGTCGGATGGCTGCTGGCGAGGACCTTGCGCGTGTCTCCGACGACGAACATCGTGCCCACCGGCTTGCCTTCGCGGCCTTCGCGGCCGATCTCGACGGCCAGATCGACCACCGTCTTGAGCGTGTCGAGCGGAACGCGGGTTTCGAGCTGCCGCAGGTCGCGCGACGTGAGCCGGCCCAAGTGCTCGTCCAGGTGGATGACGCTCAGCGAGTCGGGCATGTCGGCGTCGAAGCCACTGTAGAGCGCGACGACCGACGCGCCCGCGGCGAGCAGATCGTCGGCCACCGCTTCGAGCAGGGCTTGGCCGAGCTTTTCGTGAACGGGGCTTTCCGGCATTTCCAGCAAGACGACCGGAATACCGAAGTCGCCCGCCCCTTCGACCTGCTCGAGCCGGTCGGCCGCGACGATGATCTTTTGATCCTGGGCCAACCGCCTGATTTCGTCCCACTCCGACGGGGCATCGAGAAGCAAGAGAATCGCTTCCACCTCCATCGACGCCGCCAGCCCCACGGCCACGTGCATCAGCGTTCGCGACTGGTCGGTGAGCTTCTTGGGCGTCATCGTAAGGCGGCGGGGCAAGCTAAGCGCGTCGAGCGCGGAGTGGTCGATCCAGTCTTGCGAGGCGTCCGGCGAAGCGGCGACCGGTCGGGACACGGTACTCTCGGACGGCTCGGGTGGGGGCGACGGCGACGCTTCGGGCGACTCGGCAACAGCGCCGCGGGAGGGACGCGGGCATCGTAAAGGTTTTGCCATACGAGAGCAACCACAATCGACAACCGACCGGCGCGTGGTTCCGGGAAGTCGAACGCGATTCCGTTATTAGCTTGGATGCCGCGGAGTCGATCTACGCCACGGAGGATTTCGGGTGGGCAGTGGACGCATCGGGCCAGCGCGGGGACTGTCGTTGCCGAACGATTATTCGGCCTGTGCCGTCGGAAGCGCCGCCATTTCCGCCAACATCGCCTCTAGCAATTCCATCGGCAGGCCGACAACGTTGGATTCACTGCCGCAGCGAATATGGAGCCAGCCGTGGCGATCTTGATAGCCGAATGCGCCGGCTTTGCCTTCCCAGAGGCCGCTCGCGCAATACGCTTCGATCTCGGCGTCGCCGATCGGGTCCATTTCCAGCACCGTCGTGTCGACGCGAACGAGCGTGCGGTCGTCGGGCCGACGCCACAGGCAGATGCCGCTGTATACACGGTGCTCGCGGCCGCGCAGGAGGTGGAGCATCTCGCGGGCGTGGGCCACGTCGGTCGGCTTGCCCAGGATTCGGCCTTGACATTCCGCGATGGTGTCGCAGCCGAGCACGATGCCGCTGGCGACTGCCGGGGCAATGTCCGCGGCCTTCTGCCGAGCGAGGCGGGCGACGAACTCCGGCGGCGTTTCTCGGCTACAAATCCCGCATTCCGCCGACTCGCTGGCGGGCACGACGTCGAAACGATAGCCGGCCTCGGCCAAGAGTTCGCGCCGCCGCGGTGAACGGCTGGCGAGGATCAGGCGGTTCGGGTTCGGTTTCATGGCGGCACGGGTCCGGGCGAAATCGCACGGCATATTCTATCCGGCAAGCATCGTAGCACGACGGTCTTTCTCGGAACGCCTCGCCATCCCCGCTGTCGCGGTCGGTTCGGCACGACCGTATTTCGCCGCCAATCGGCGTTGGGGAAGTTTGCCGCCGCATGGTAGATTACGCCCTCTGCGCAGGGGCCGCCGTCCCGAGACTTGGCCCTGCGCGAGCAAGGAGGCGCGATATGACGGATTTCACGTTGCGGTTCGTGCACGGAAGCGACTTTCATCTGGAGCAGCCGCTCGCCGGCGTGGCCGACGTGCCCGACGCCTTGCGGGCGACGCTCGTCGATGCAACCTATCTGGCGACCGAGGCGGTCTTCGCGACCGCGGTCGACCGAAGGGTCGATTTTGTCGTGCTGACCGGCGATCTGCTCGACCCGCGAGCGGCCGGGCCGCGGGGGTTGGCGTTTCTCGTCGAGCAGTTCGAGCGGCTCGATGCCGCGGGAATCGCGGTCTATTGGCTCGCCAGCGAACTCGACGCGGCGGAACTCTGGCCGGCGTCCGTCGACCTGCCGCCGAACGTGCGACATTTGGACGCGGGACGCGGCGAGTGCATCGTGCATTGGCGCGATGGCAAGTCGGTCGCCCGAATCGGACCGCTCGCGGCATTGCCGCTGCGGCGCGAAGGCGACGAGCGGTTGTTTACGATCGGGGTCGCCCGCGGAACGCCGCGGATTGTGCCGGGCGAGGCGCCGTTCGACTATCTGGCGCTCGGTGGAGAGCACGAACGCCATATTCTGCATAGCGGCAACCCGTGGGTCGTGCAGGCGGGCAGTCCGCAAGGCCGGTCGATCGCGAACGTCGGGCCGCACGGCAGCACGCTCGTGGAAGTCGATGCCGAGCGGCACGTCCGCGTGGCGCTACGCACGTGCGACGCCGTCCGCTGGCGAGAGGAACAGATCTCGCTCGACGAATGCCAGCATCGCGCTCGCTGGGAATCGGTGTTGCGCGAGCGGGTTGCCGTAGCGACGGCCGAAGCCGGGGATCGCGCGGTGTTGATGCGGTTGCGGCTAATGCCGGGAGGCAACCACATTGGTAGATCGCAGCGGGAACGCCTCGCGGCGGAGGTTCTGGCCTGGATGCGCGAAACCTTCTCGGGCGGTGCTCCTGCAGTCTGGACGGGCGGCGTCGAGCACGAACCGGCGCTCGTGGACGCCGCGGCCCGCGAGCAGGACACGATCCTCGGTGAATTCCTGCGGACGGTCGACGCTCTCGGCGAACGAAGCGACGACGGCTTGCAACTCGCGCAGTACGCCGGCGCGACGACGCTCGTCGACGACCTGGCCGCGCGGCTCGACTTTTCGACGGCGCAAGCGCGCGATCCGTTGCTGCGGCACGTGGCAGAGTTGGGACGCGAACTGCTCGGCGGCGAGGCCTCGGCGGCGGGTCTGGCGATGACGGGCGCAAAGACGCTCCAGGGCACGATGTCGGCCGTGTAGACGATTCAATGATCTCTCGCCGCGCTTGCCGGCGAGTTCCGGTTGTAGGGAGACAACCTCGTGCGAATCAAGAAACTCTCGATTACCGCATTCGGCGCGACTCGCGGGCTGGAGTTTGCCGAGCTCGAACCGGGTCTGACCGTCGTCTACGGCACGAACGAAGCCGGCAAGACGACGCTGATGAACTTCCTGCGCTCGATGCTCTACGGCTTCGACGGCGCTCGGCGGCAGCGGTATCTTCCGCCGGCCGGCGGCGAGCGCGGCGGCGGCGCGATCGATGTCGTCACGGCGGAGGGAGCGGCGCGGATCGTGCGCTACGCCGTCGGCGTGGATCCGGACCGCGACGAGTTGAATCTCACTGCCGGCGACGGTCTCCCGCGCCGCGGCGCGTGGCTGGCCGCGATGCTCTCGGACGTCGACGAGGCGATGTTCAACAACATCTTCGCCGTCGGTCTCGACGAGATTCAGGAGTTGTCGACGCTCAGCGACTCGGACGCGGCGCAGTTGCTATACGATCTATCGACGGGACGCGACCGCGTGTCGTTGGGCGAAGTGACGCGCGATCTGTCCGCGGCCCGCGAGCGGATTATCGCCGCCGACGGTCGGCCCGCGCGCGTGTCGCAACTCTTGGGCGAACGCGCACGGCTTCGCGAGCAGGCTTCGCAGCTTGCCGCCGAAACGAACCGGCTGGGCGATCTGTCGGCCGCGCGCCGCCGCGTGCGAGAGGAGATCGCCCGGCTCGAAGGCGAGGTAGCTCAACTCGACGAGCGCGCGAGACTGATCGAAACAGCGGCGGGCCTTTCCGACCGTTGGCGGCGCCGCGCGGCGCTCGACGCGGAACTCGCGGCGCTTGGGCCGGTGCAGTCGCTCCCCTTGGGCGCGGTCGAAGAACTCGGCGACATCAAGCAGCGTCTCGAAACGCTGGCCCGCCGCCGAAAGAAGCTGCGACGGCGGCATCGCGCAGCGGTTGCCCGACTCAAGGTCCAGCGGTTCGACGACGTGGTGCGGCGGGCCGCACCGCGGATCGAAGCGCTTGCCGAGCAAACGCCATTCATCACCAGTCTCGAAGCACAGATCGCGCAGCTCGACACGGAGATTGCGACGATCGAGGAGCAACTATCCGTCGAACGCGGCGCCGTCCGGGGGACACAGGATGCTGTGGCATCAGCGGTGCGGGCACCGAGTCCTGCGCCGATGACGTCGTTCGCGCCGATCGCGGGCATCGCTCCGGATTCGCCAAAGTTCTCGCCGCTACGCCGGGCAGCCAAGCGACTGCGAGAGACGCAAGAGCAACTCGAAGACGCCGAGGCCGACGCCGAGCGCATTCGCCGCGCCGACGCCGCCCTCCAGCGCGATCGGCAAGCAAAAGACCAACGCTCGCCGGCCGACCTGCCCGCGGCCATCGAAAAGGCGGGCTCGATCGTGGCCCAACTGCGGCGGCGGATGGCAATCGACGATCGGCTCGAACAAATCAAGCGCAGTGAGATGGACGTCGAGGACGACAACCAGCATCTCATGCACGAGCAGGTCTTGCCGGCCTGGGCGCTCGTGTCCGTCGGCGCGGCGTTCGTGCTCGGCATGGCGCTGCTCGGCTGGGGCGCGATCAAAGCGAGTTCCGGCGCGGGTTGGACTGGGTTCTGGCTCGCGCTCGTCGGCGCGGTCGCCGGCGTCGCTTCGATGCTCTACAAGCTGCGGTGGGAATACAACGCCCAACGCCAACTCGATAGCGGATTGCGGCAGCTCGAAGCCCTGCGGCGGGAAACCAAGCGGCTCCACGACGAACGCGACGAACTCGACATCGAGTTGCCGTCGGGCGGAGGTCCGCTCGCCGTGCGATTGCAGGCCGCGGAGCGGGAACTCGCGTCGCTCGAACAAACGCTCTGTGCCGACGTCCGCCGAACCGCAGGCGTCCACGACATCGCCACCGCCGAGTTGCGCCGCGATCAGTGCCGCGTCGAACACGAGCGGGCGAAGCAGCGCTGGCAAGAAGCGTTGCTCGCCGCCGGCTTGCCGGCCGATTTCCTGCCCGCGCGGCTACGCGAACTGGGCGAGCGGGGCCGGAACGTCGGCGAACTCGAACGCCGGCTGACGGCAACCCGCGCCGAACGCGACCAGCGGCGCCGAGAACACGCGGCGATTTCCGCCCGCGTGCAGCAGTTGGCCACCGAGATTCAACTCGGTCCGTCGGCTCCGACCGCTCCGGTTCAAGCGATCGCCGAATTGGTCGCGCGGCTACGCTCGCAGCAAGCGGCAACCGCGGAATACGAAGCGCTAAAGCAAGATTCCGCGGCGCTTGTCCGCAAGCTGCGTCGTTGCCGTCGCAAGAGCGAACGGCTCTCGCGACGCCGCCGGGAGATCGTGTCGGCGTCCGGAGCTGCGACGGAAGACGAATTGCACCGCCTCGTTGCCCTCGCGGCTCGCGCCGGCCAGGTGCGCAAGCAGCGCGACGCCGCCGACGCGGAAATCGCCCATGCCGTGGCGGGGCATTCCGCCGAAAAGGAGATTCTCGCGTTGCTCGAAAGCGACGCTTTTGCCGCGCCGGACGGCGCGACGCACGAAGTCGTGCGCAGGGCGACCGAGCGCCGCGACGAGCTGCGCAAACTGTACGAACAGCGCGGCCGTCTGGACGCCGAGATTCACGCCCTGGCTGAAGATCGCCGTCTGGCCGCCGTGCAATTCGAGCTTACCTGCATCGAATCGCAGCTCGCCGCGGCGATGGATCGTTTCGCCGTACTCGCGGGCGTGGGACGCGTGCTCGATTTGGTGCGGGAAAACTATGAAACGCGCAAGCAGCCGCAAACGCTCGTCGAGGCGTCGGCGTGGCTCGCGCGGCTGACCGACGGGCGCTATAGCCGCGTGTGGACGCCCCTGGGCGAGCACGTCTTGATGGTCGAAGATGCGGCGGGCAAGTCGCTCGGCGTGGAAATGCTCAGTCGCGGGGCGCGCGAGCAATTGTTCCTCGCGCTGCGCATGGCGATCGTCGACTCCTATGCCCGGCGCGGGGCACGGTTGCCCGTGATCCTCGACGACGTGCTCGTCAATTTCGACGTGCATCGGGCGCGAGCGGCGGTGGCGGCGCTCGCGGACTTTGCACGCTCGGGCCATCAGGTCTTCGTGTTCACCTGCCACGAACATATCGAAGCGCTGTTCCGCCGGGAGGGAGCGGACGCGCGGCGGCTGCCGGGCTGCGGCGACTCCGAGCCACGGGCAATCGAAACGCCTTCGGCCAAGCCGGCGGTCGTCGAGGCGGAGCCGCGCCGGGCGAAAGTGCGGCGTCCGAAACCGACCGAGCGACCGCGGGGAATCTTTCACAAGCTGCCGGTCATCGACTGGCCGCACTCGCTGCCTATCGTTGCCCCGCCCGAGCCAAGCCAGGTCGAGTTGCCACCGCTATTGGATATTCCGGCGGCGACAGTCGAAGTGGTGCAGACGACGCCGTATGTCGAACCGGTGGTGGTGACGCCACCGCCGTTTGTGCCGCCGCCATTCGTTCCGCCGCCAGTTCGCGCGGAAGCTCCGCCGCCATTACCGCCGCCACCGCCGGAGCCTCAGCCCGTGATTCGTCCGCTCGTTCGCCGGCCGCGGCCGGTAAGCAAGCCGGAGCGGCAGGTTCGGCGTCGTTGGCGTTCCAAGGGCTGGGACCCGGCGATCGAGGTGCCGATCGAGGAAGAGTCGTTCGTCGAGGTCTGGAACGAGCCGGCGCCCTTGGACGGAACCGATTCCGCGCCCGACCAAGTTGCGGTTGAGGAAGATCGCGACTTTCGCGCCGCGCCGCGTCCGCCCGTGGTTCGCCCGTTGTCGGCGCCACGCGCCGCACTAAGCGAACACGCCTGGCCGGGCGGTTGGGCGTCGATGGCTCCGGTCGAGATGCCCGCGAGCGGCGGGCGGGCCTGGCGCCACGTCGATGCGGCCGAAGCCGAGTTCGCGGACTACGAAGGTTCGCTGGCCGATGACCTAGCGCGAGTGCGACACGGCCGGGGCAACGATTCGGCCGCGTAACGCGTCATCTCGCGTGCAACCGTGGCACTTTTCTGCGTTTTCGCCCGTTGCCTCGCCGCCCGCGCGTGCATCCAATGGATTGGAACGAGCGAGGCCTAGCGATGCACCGAATGTTGCGGGTGGTGGGTTGGCCGGTTTTGGCGGTGGCCGCGATCGCGGCGATTTCGCTGTCTTCCGGCGATCCATTCTTTTGGCGAGGAGTCGAACCGATGGCCGACGTGGCGCCAGGCGAGGGCGTTTTGCCCGATGGAACCAAGATTTCGCTGCCGATGAGCGAAGACCAGTGGCGGCAAGTGCTCACGCCCGAACAGTTCCAGGTTTGCCGCAAGCACGGCACCGAGCGGGCGTTCACGGGCGAGTACTGGGACGAAAAGTCGCCGGGCGTGTACAACTGCGTCTGTTGCGGAAACCCGCTGTTCGATGCCCGGACAAAGTTCGATTCCGGCACGGGCTGGCCGAGTTTCTACGAGCCGGTTTCGACCGAAAACGTGGGCACGCACGAGGATCGTAGTTGGTTCATGCGCCGGACGGAAGTGCATTGCAAGAAGTGCGGCGCCCACCTGGGCCACGTCTTCGACGACGGCCCCGCGCCGACCGGGCAGCGGTACTGCATGAATTCGGTTGCGCTGCGGCTGGAAAAGAAGCCAGGTAGGTAGCACATCGACGCCCGGATCACCGAGGCGAGAGCGTTTGCACTTTGCTCCGAATCGCTCGATATCGGCTGCATTGCCGCTACAATCGTAACTGGGCCGAACGGAACGCTCGGCTTGTCGCGTAGCGTATCGTTGAAGACTGGCAACGTCCGCCGGCCTTCAATTCGCGTCAAAGCGCGGCGTTCCTCGAAATTGCCGAGCGAGCATGCCCAGAACAGTCCTTATCGTCGCCTATTCGCTGCCTCCGGTGGCGCGCGTAGGCGGAATGAGGATCGCGCGGTTCATTCGCTATCTGAACGACTGGGGATGGCGCGCGGTAACGGTTGCGCCGGCCACCGATTCCGCAGTTGGGGACAAGATCGATCCGACATTAAATCGGTTCCTGCCCGACGACGCGGTCGTCCGCCGCGCCGATTTGTGGCCGCCGTTTCGGTGGATGTTGCGGCGATTTAGTGTTGGCGATCCCGGCGGCGATGCGGCCGCGTCGAGCAGTAGGTCCGACAATGACCGGGCTTCGCGCGGGGCTGGATCGTCGTCCGGCGTTCGGGCGCGAATGCGGCAAGCGATGCGCGGCGCGAAGCGTCTCGCGTCCATGCCCTTCACAACGCCGGACAAGCGCATTCTTTGGGTTCCGGCGGCGATCCGGGAAGGCTTACGCGCGGTTCGAGAGTTTCAACCGGAAGTAATCTTGACGTCCGGGCCGCCTCACAGCATCCACTTGGTTGGCTTGGCACTCAAGCGTGCCACCGGGGTTCCGTGGGTAAGCGACTTTCGCGACCCTTGGGCCCGGTCGAAGGCCGAGACGCATGCTGAGCCGGCCTACCGCCGGTGGTCCAACGACCGATTGGAACGCTGGTGCGTGAAACGATCGGACCGAGTGATTCTGAACACGCCCGCGGCTCGCGCCGAGTTCGAGGCGTTCTACGGTGCAACTTTCTCGGAAAAACTCGTTTCCATTCCCAACGGCTACGATCCGGCGCTGCGCGAGCAAATCGAGGCGCTCGTGACCGCTCACCGACGACCGCAAGACGCGGACAGTGTGCGGCTCTGCCACGCGGGATCGGTATATGGCCGGCGCGACATTCGGCCGTTAATCGATGCTGTGGCTCTCGTAAATGGTCGCGGACGCCGCGTCGTTTTCGAGCAAGTCGGGCCACTCGACAAGCCGGGCGAGATCGCGGCTTGTATCGAACGCAACGACGCCGGGGGGTTCATCCAGCTTCTCGGCCAACGACCGCACGAGGAAGCGCTCCGTCGTCAGGCTGTGGCCGACATTCTGGTGGTCGTGCGGCAGAACACGCCGCTCCAAGTGCCGGCGAAGTTGTATGAGATGATGCTATTCGGCAAGCCGCTGCTGGTGCTCGACGGCGAGGGGGCGATGACGCGGTTGGTCCGCGAGTACGATCTGGGCGTGGTGGCCGATCCAGAAAACCCTGTCGCGATTGCCGCGGCGATCGAAGAGGTGATCGGGCGGATCGGCGAGGCGCCAAGCGAGCGGCGGGCGGCGGCGCTAGTGAAATTCGACGCCCGCACTCAGACGCGCGAGCTAGCAGACGTGCTCGCGGCGGCGGTAGAATCGCGGCGGCGCTCGCGGCGATAGACCGCGAATCGCAGGTTGATCTTGGAGTTCCGTCCCTTCGTGGAGCCGTACAAATGAATCGCCGTGCGTTCGCGTTTGTGGTGCTTGGGTTTGCCTCGTTGTCGATCGTTAGCGGTCATGCCGCGGCGGCTGAAAAACCAGTCAAGGTGTTCATTCTCGCCGGACAGTCGAACATGGAAGGCAAGGCCAAGCTGTCGCTGCTCGAACATCAGGCATCGGCCCCCGACACGGCAAAACAGTTTGCCCATCTCAGGACCGACGACGGCAAATGGCGGGTGCGCGACGACGTGTGGATCAAGTTTCTCGATCGGCACGGCGGGTTGACCGTCGGATTCGGCAGCCCGGGCTGTATCGGGCCGGAGCTCGAGTTCGGCAACGCGGTCGGCGATCGGTTCGACGAGCAGGTGCTGCTCATCAAGACGGCTTGGGGCGGGCGGAGCTTGTATCGCGATTTCCGGCCGCCGAGGTCCGGTTTGCCGTCCGACGAAGTGCTCGAGAAGATGCTCGCCGATGCCCGCAAACGCAAGCCGGAAGCGACGCTCGACGAGATCAAGGGCCAATTCGGCGCGAGCTATCGCGCCATGCTCGAAGAAGTGAACGCGACGCTCGCCGATCCCAAGAAGTTCGTCCCGGGTTATGCCGGCCAGGGCGTGGAAATCGCCGGCTTTGTCTGGTTTCAAGGCTGGAACGACATGATCAACGCGGAGTACACGGCCGAGTACGACCGGCACATGGCGAACTTCATTCGCGACGTGCGCAAGGAATTCAAGTCGCCGAACCTGCCGTTCGTTATCGGACAAATGGGCGTCGGCGGCGTGGCCGAGGACGAAAAGAACGTCGGCATGAAGAAGTTCAAGGACGCCCAGGCCAAGGCGGCCGCGCTGCCGGAGTTCGTGGGCAACGTCGCCGTGGTGAAGACGGATCAGTATTGGGACATGGCGGCCGACGCGGTGTTCAAGAAAGGCTGGCGCGAGCACATCGACGAGTGGAACAAAGTCGGTTCCGATTACCCCTATCACTACCTGGGGAGCGCGATCTGCTATTCGCGGATCGGCAAGGGCTTTGGCGAGGCGATGCTCCGGCTGATCGAGCAACCGGCCGCCTCGAAGGAATAGCCGTTACGATTTGCCGTTCCGCAGCAGCAGGCCGTGAACAAACATCACGGCGCCGGAGGATAGTAGGGCGTAGCCGAGCCAGGCAGGCGGGCGGTACTGCTTTTGGACCAGGTTCTCGTTGACGGCCCAGCGCTGAATGGCCCCCGTCGGAGTCGACTCGTTCGGTCCTACCCAGTCGTTAAGGACTTTGGTGGATTCGGGCGTAAAGACGAACGTTTCGACCATCCGCAGTTGGAGGCCCAGCAAGCCGACCATCAGGCCGAGGTAGAGCCAGACGTGGAAGGCGATGCGGGACATGGCGGGAACTTGACCGCGGATGGGGACAAGGACGCAGTTCTGTTTATCGGTCGGTACGGTCGGTGATGGCGAGCGAGAAAACGGATCGGCCGGGGGTGACAACCGCGGCGACCTTGCCAGCCGGTTGACGTCGCTGCGGGCGCGGAAGAATTCGCAGAATCCGCCCGACCGGCGGGAATTCCTCGGCGGGGTGCGGCGTCTATAATGAAGTGAGCGTCGCCTCGCCGGGGAGAGGGTGCACACGACACCCGCACTGCCGGACAAGCCAGCAGTGGCGCCCGAAGCACGGCGTCGCGCGGTCGCCCGCTTTCGCAACCACAGAAGAGGCACTTCTCATGGCTAGCGGCACGCTTCCTCCGCCGGTGGCTCCTCCGCGTGCGTCGCGCGCGGCGAGCAAGGCCGCCATTCCCAGCGACTTCATCGATCAGCAGATCGGCAAGACGCGGGCCTACGTCAAGAGCGTCGATATCGCCCACGGGCTATTGTCGCTCGTTACCGGCGTAATTGCGTATCTGCTCGCGATGGCCCTCGTCGACCACTGGCTTGTGCCGGGCGGCTTGGGAACCTTTGGGCGAACGGTCGCCTTTCTCGCGGTCGTCGGCGGTTCCGCGTGGCATCTCGCGCGCACGCTGCTGCCGCTGGTGATGCTCAAGATCAATCCGCTCTACGCGGCGCAGACGATCGAGCAGTGTCAGCCGTCGTTCAAGAACAGCTTGTTGAGCGTGCTGCAATTGCGGCAGCAGCGCGACCTCGTGCCCGAGGCGGTTTACAACTCGGTCGAGGAACACGCCGCGACGCGGCTGGCGACGGTGACGGTCGAATCGACGGTGGATCGCTCGGGTTTGATTCGCATCGGCTACGTGATGCTGGGCGTGGTGATTGCCGCGGCGCTGTACTATCTCGTGTCGCCGAAAGACGCATTGGCGACGGCGGGCCGCGTGCTGATGCCCTGGGCCGACATTGCCGCGCCGACGCGCGTGACAATTAACGACGTGCAGCCCGGAGACGCGACGGTCATTCGCGGGCAGCAACTCGACGTTTCGGCCGAAGTCGCCGGGTTGCGCGACGGCGAAGTGGCCCGCGTGGTCTATTCGAGCGACGATGGGCAGGTCGTCGACCGCGAACTACCGATGCACGCCGGCGAGGGCGGGTATCGCCATGTCGCAATGCTGCCGCCGGGCGACGAACGGTTGCAGGGAAGCGTGACGTATCGCGTCGAAGCGGGCGATGCACGCAGCCCGACGTATCGCGTGACGGTCGAGCCGACGCCGATGATCGACGTCGAGTCGGTCCACTACGACTATCCCGAATACACCGCGCCGATCTTGCAGGACAAGCGGGTCGAGGGCGTGGGTGACATTCGGGCCGTCGAGGGAACGCGGGTCACGATTCGCTGCCGCGCGAACCAGGCGATCGGCCGAGCGATGGTCGACTTCGGCTGCGACGGCAAAACCGACGCGACGATGAAGGTCAGCGGCGATCAGGCGATTGCAACCTTCGAGCTGCGGTTTGCCGACCGGGCGAACCTCGTGCCCGAACACGTCAGCTATCAGGTAAAGTTCTACAACAAGCAGGGCGTGGGGAATCCCGCCCCGGTGCAGCACGCGATCGAAGTGTTGCCGGACTTGCCGCCGGAGGTTTCGCTGGAGCGGCCGGCCGAGCCGCTCGTCGAAGTGCCGGAAGACGAAACGGTCGAGTTTCGGGCCACGGCGCGGGACGCGGACTTCAAGTTGAGCGAAGTCGTGCTCAAGCACGAAGGCCGCGCGGGACAGCGCGCGCCGGCGTCGCTGCCGCTCTTGGCGGCGGAGAAAGCGCCGTGGCAAGGGAAGTTCGACGCCCAGACGCGGAAATCGCCGCGCGAGCTCGGCTATCGGGCTGGGGATGAGATTCGGTATTGGATCGAAGCGGTCGACAACAAGACACCCATCGACACGGCGAACCGGGCTTCGACGCGGCCGGCGACGATTCGGGTGCTCGCGGCGCTGCGCCCGCAGGAGCAGCCGAAGCCGGATCAGAACGCCGAGGCAAAGCCGCAGGACGAACCGCAGAATCCAGAGCAGC